>NZ_JBEXMT010000029.1:0-142077 GCF_040610675.1 Nonomuraea sp. NPDC003804 | reverse complement strand
CCTTCGCCCCCGCTGGTGAAGACGCCTCTGGCGATCAGGGTCCCGGCCCCCGCGACGCCGATCACGGCCGCGACGGCCAGCGCCGCGCCCATCCACCTCTGCCTGGTACGGCGGCGCCGCCGTACCGAGATCGCGGCCGGCAGGTCGTGCTGCGGCGCGTGCTCGGCCGCCTGCCGCAACGCACGGACCAGGTCCTCCTCAGTCCTCATCACGCTTTCCCCTTTTCGAGCACGCCAGGGCGGACGCGGAGTTTCTCCAGCGCGCGTGCGGCCTGGCTGCGCACGGTGCCCCGTGAGACGCCGAGGATGTCGGCGATCTCCTGGTCGGACAGGTCCTCGTAGTAGCGCAGCACGATCACGACGCGCTGCCTGCGGGGCAGCGCGCGCACCTCGTTCCACAGCTCACCGAAGGAGTGGCTGTCGTGGTAGGAGCCCTCAGGAAGGTCGTCCGTGAGGTGCTCTCTGCGGCGCCTGCGCCACCAGCTGATGTGCTGGCGCGCCATGATCGTGCGCACGTACCCCTCGGGGTTGTCCTTGCTGCGCACGCGCGTCCAGGTGTCGCCGAGCTTGAGCAGGGCTTCCTGCACCAGGTCGGCCGCGTCCTCGGCGTTGCCGGTGAGCACGTAGCCGTACCGCAGCAGGGCCTGCCCCCTGGCGCGGACGAATTCGTCGAACTCCACGTATCCGGGACGCACAGGGCGCTCGAGCTGTTGCAAAGATCTTTACTCGAATCACTCGCGCACGTGTTCGACCGCGCGCTACAGTTCTGGGCAAGCACTCGAACAGAGGTTCGGCCAGGTGGGAGGGGGTGCCATGCTCGTCCAGACACGCCGTAGGTGTTTCTTCCCAACTCTAAGTCGGCCGCTATACCCGGCTATAAAGTCCGAGAGCGTGGACCCTGTGCGCAATCCCTACGCCCCCGGCGCCGGACAGCGCCCGCCCGAGCTCGCCGGGCGTGATCGTGAGCTGCAGCAGTTCGAGGTCGTGCTGGAGCGGGTGGCCCGTGGCCGTCCCGAGCGCAGCATGGTCGTCACCGGTCTGCGCGGCGTCGGCAAGACGGTGCTGCTCAACACGTTCAAGTCCATGGCCATGCAGCGGCTGTGGGGCACCGGCAAGATCGAGGCCAGGCCCGACCAGTCGATCCGCCGTCCGGTCGCCGCCGCGCTCCACATGGCGGTGCGCGAGCTGGCGCCGAGGCATCGCGCGCCCGAGCGCATCGAGGAGTTCCTCGGCGTGCTCAAGGCCTTCGCGATGCGCGACCCCTCCGCGGCCAAGGGCACCTCGCACTGGTCGCCGGGCATCGACGTGCCGGCCAGCAGGGGCCGGGCCGACTCCGGTGACCTGGAGATCGACCTGACCGAGCTGTTCGTCGACGCGGCGGGCGTGGCCACCGACCTCGGGGTGGGCGTGGCGCTGTTCATCGACGAGATGCAGGACGTGCAGGCCGGCGACATCTCCGCGCTCTGCGCGGCCTGCCACGAGCTGTCCCAGACGGGTGGGCCGCTGATCGTCGTCGGCGCCGGCCTGCCCCACCTGCCGAGCGTCCTGTCGGCCAGCAAGAGCTACTCGGAGCGGTTGTTCCGCTACGCGCGCCTCGACAAGCTCGACCGCGACGCGGCCGACATGGCGCTCCTCGTCCCGGCCAGGGAGGAGGGCGTGGAGTTCACCCAGGACGCGCTCGACGCGCTCTACGAGGCGGCCGACGGCTACCCCTACTTCGTGCAGGCGTACGGCAAGGTCGCGTGGGACTACGCGCCGCGTACACCCATCACGCTCGACGACGTCAAGGTGTCCGCGCCCGAGGCGGAGGAGGAGCTGGCGGTCGGTTTCTTCGGCAGCCGTTACGAGCGGGCCACCCCAGCCGAGCGCGACTACATGCACGCCATGGCCGCCATCGGCGACGAACCGGTGGCGACCTCCGACGTGGCCGACGCGCTCGGCCGCAAGCCGTCGAGCCTGTCGCCCGCCCGCGACAGCCTCATCAAGAAGGGGCTCATCTTCTCCGCCGAGCGCGGCCTGATCGCGTTCACGGTGCCACACTTCGGGAGGTTCCTGCGCGCTCAGCCCATCTGACTCTCTCTAGCCGTGTCTAGAGGGGAAGCTAGGCACGGCTAGAGAGGCGCATATCGCTTTGTATAGCGCTCTCTAGCGTCAGGCCGATACGGCCGTATATTCCGGCATGGAGTCCGTGTCGTCCCTGCCGACCACCGCCATGCGCACAACGGGGTGCCGTCCCGTGAGGTAGACGGCGAACACCACGTCGTCCCCGCCCCGGTCGCGGAAGACGAAGAACCGCCAGCACAGCTCGCGCCAGCTGTCGTACGGCTCGGCGGAGAGGAGCCCATCGGCATGCGATCGCCAGGTCGCGCTCGCCTTCAGCTTGGCCAGGCCCGCGCTCTCGAGGGCGGGGCGCTGCTCGCACGGCGCCCGGTGGCGGATCCGGGCGACGGCCTCGTCGAGCTCGGGCGACAGGACGGCCAGCACGGCCACGCCGGCCAGCGTCCACCACGAGATGCCCGACATGCCCGGCACCGGCGCCCAGACCGACATGAGGGCCATCCCGGTCAGCACGACCGTGCGGCTGATCGAGCGCACCCCGACCGGTGCCGAGCTGACCTCGCCGAAGCAGCCACAGCCCGCGTCGGGCCGGCGCCTGCGCAGTTCGAGCAGCACGTAGGTCGACAGCGCGAAGAAGGCGACGGTCCCCCAGCGGAACAGCGGATAGGTCGTGACGAGCAGCCCGGCGGCCAGCACCAGCTCGCCGACGGCGCAGCAGACCAGCGCCGGCTTGCGCAGCGGTCCCGGCACGAGCACGGCGGGCCCGAGCCTGGTCAGCGCGCCGGGTTCGGCGTCGGTGTGCACGGTGGCCAGCTTGGCGACCGTGCCGAGCACCAGCAGCACGATCAGGACCGGCAGTTGCGATTCGAGCATGCGTGTCATCCCCATCCGACCCGGGCGTTGAAGCACCCCTTGGTCAGTTCCCCACCCAGTTCCACGAACGACGACGGCGACAGCTCGGCGAGGCGCCCTCTCGGCGAGGTGCCACACTCGACGCACCGGTCGCAGAACCGTCCGGCCATGCAGCCGCACGCCACGATCGGCACGTTCGCCGCCCTTTCCGTGCAGACATTACGGATATGCAGTAACGAACCAATTGCCAGGTACGGCAGGCCGACGCACGACACCTCCGCGTCGGGACACGCCGCGTCAGAACGCTCCACCATGGGATAGGCCGTTCCGCGTTCGTCGCAGTCGAAGGCGTCGGACCAGGTGGCGGTTCCGTTGATGCGTTGCTGCGCTCCGCCGTACGCGGGGGGAGGGGTCGGTACGGCACGCGCGGGATGGCCGGGCTGCGACGTCGCGGGCAGCAGCGCTTGGCCCACCCCCTGGTCACGGACGCCGATGGCGTCGAAGAGGTAGCCCGGCTCGAGCTGGGGATAGCGGACACGGATACGCCCGGTGGCCCGGTAGGGGATCACCACGCCGCGGCGCCCCCGGTGGGGGCCGCAGTCGAGCTCCACGTGGAGGTCCCGGCGGCCTTCGACGGACAGGATCGCGCCGGTCATGCGGGTGATGTCGGCCCAGATCCGTTCGGCGACCTTCCCGTCACGCAGCGCCCGGATGATAACGGCGGCACCGAGCGGGAGATCGGCCGGCGCCACGTCGACGCCGTGCCACGCCGTCGCCCACGGCGCGATGACCAGCCGCTCCTCCACGCCCTGCTCGGTGTCGACGATGATCAGATGCGGGCTGACGTCGATGATCTGCCCGCTGACCGCGCGGAGGGGCTCACCGCCTTCCGGGTCGGGCCCCGGATGCCGTGTGTCGCGGCCGAGCGCCGCCGCCGCGAGGATCCGGCGGCGTTCCGTGCTGTTCACTCCCCTAGCGTCACATAACTCCCGGCCCTTCCCTGCAGATGAGAGCAAAATACGCATCCTCGGTGGAACGCATGGACAACCGGTGTGTAGCAGACCTTGACTGCCCTTTGCTGTTGGCTAGGCGAATCCTGGATTCTGGTTCAGCCGCAATAGGGGCTCAGGCTGCGATTCTGACCACGATGCAGATTGCCGAGCTGGAAGAGGAGTTCCGCGAGTACGTCAGGTCTCGCGGGCCGGCTCTCCTGCGCGCCGCCCGCCAGCTGACCGGCCATCCCTGCGACGCCGAGGACCTGCTGCAGACCGCACTCACCAAGACCTATCTGGCCTGGGATCGCATCAAAGATCACGCCGCGTTGGATGGATATGTCCGCCGGGCGATGGTCAATATCAACATTTCGCAGTGGCGCAGGCGCAAACTGGACGAGTTTCCCGCCGAGGACCTTCCTGACATCCCCGTGGCGTTCGAGGCCCCCTGCGAATGGGAGGAGTCGCTCGAGGAGGCGGTGAGAGCGCTGCCCGACCGCATGCGCGCCGCGGTCGTGCTGCGCTACTACGAGGACATGACCGAACCGGAGATCGCCAGAACGCTCGGCATCAGCGTCGGCACGGTCAAGAGCACCGTCTCGCGGGCCGTGGCCAAGCTCAGGGGCGAACTATCTGTCCCGGCTCAACCGCCCCCGCGGTCGCGCAGGGATGCACGACGTCCCTGATGATGCGCAGGGTGGCCAGGAACTGGTCGAGCCGCTCCTCGTCGAGTACCCCGGTGAACGACTCCTCGATGTCGGCGAGGTGCTGGGGCAGGATCTCCTGAAGCCTCTGCTCGCCTTTCTCGGTCAGGGCCGCGTAGGAGGCGCGGCGGTCGGTGGCGCACGCCTGGCGCACCACGAGGCCGTCACGCTCCAGCCGGTCGACCACGCGTGTCACGCCGCTCGTGGACAGCCCGGTCTGCGCGGCGAGATCGCCCATCCGCAGGCTCTGCTGCGGCGAGCGGGCCAGCCTGATCAGCGTTCCGAAGTCGACGTCCGACAGCCCGGCCGCGGTGAGCGCAGGGGTCATCCTCGCCACCAGGCCCGCGTGCACCTCCGCCAGCAGGCCGAACGCGGTCAGCCGGGGATCGTCAAAGGGGATCACGTTCATATCGTAGACGACGATAGTTGACGCGCGGAATATTCCTCATGTAGACATCTGTTGAAGCAAACGTCCGCAGCGCAAGGATCTCTACGAGGGAGAACGACAGCCATGAGCACGCGTACCTGGGAAGGCCTCTCCATCCCCGCCGCCGGCACCTACGCCATCGACGTAAACCACACCACCATCGGGTTCGTCGCCAAGCACATGATGGTCAGCAAGGTCCGCGGCACGTTCGAGAAGTTCAACGGCTCCATCACGATCGCCGACAACCCGCTCGAGTCGTCGGCCGAGCTCACCATCGACGCCTCCAGCATCAGCACCAACGCCGCCGACCGCGACAACCACCTGCGCAGCGGCGACTTCCTGGACGCCGAGACGCACCCGGAGCTCACCTTCAAGAGCACCCGCGTCGTCAACCACAAGGGCGACGAGTTCACCGTGCTGGGCGACCTCACCATCCGCGGCGTCACCCGCGAGGTCGAGCTCACCGTCGAGTACGGCGGCGTCGGCACCAACCCGTGGGGCCAGCAGGTCTGGGGCTTCTCCATCGCCACCGAGATCGACCGCGAGGCGTTCGGCCTGACCTGGAACGCCGCGCTGGAGACCGGTGGCGTGCTGGTGGGCAAGAAGATCAAGATCGAGGTGGAGGGCGAGGCGAACCCCGCCGCCTGACCCCCCTTGTCCACAGGCCATTGCGACCTGGGTGAGCCTGTCATCCACAGGATCGAGCACGTTACCCACAGGCGGTGGATAACCTTGGTGACGACCCTCGGGGCAATCACTTTGCCGCACCGCCAGAAGGCCGGTACTCTGTCCTGAGCCAGGTGGCTGTCGGGAGGATTCGCCTAGTCAGGTCTATGGCGCCGCACTGCTAATGCGGTTTGGTGGCAACACCATCCGGGGTTCAAATCCCCGATCCTCCGCGGTAAAGAGGCCCTCCCCGTTTCGACGGGGAGGGCCTTCCTGGTGTCCGGGTGGCAGTTATCCCCAGGGGGCCGAGTCCACGCGGCCGCTCGCGTCCTTCATCCACAGGGTGGCCACGTGTGTACCGCTCGGTGGTGGTGACCCGCGTGTGGCCGAGGACTTCCTGAACCACCCGGATCCTCGATCAGCAGCGTGGCGGCGGTGTGGCGGGCGTCGTGGACTCGGGCATCTCGCACGCCCGCCTGCCGAAGCCATGTCTTCCAGTCCTCCGTGCGCTCGATGGGGCTGCCATGCCGAGTCACGAAGACGAGGTCATGGTCTTCCCAGTGCTCCCCTGCCCGCTTTTTCTCCGCCTCCTGGAGATCGCGATGCGCTTTGAGTTGGCCCAGGAGTTCGGGCGGGCACTGGAGGGTGAGCTTGGCCTTGCCCTTCCAGGAAGACGATCCCGCCACCCGTCCGCTTGGGCACTTGTCCTCGTGACCGGTGCAGTCCTTCTGGCACGGGCGCTTGTAGCAGGCGTGTCCGGGCTTCTGGCAGTCAGGCTTGCAGGTCGAGCGGTGGCTGTGGACCAGGCACCGCTTTTGTCCTCAAGGGCATCGGCGATCTTCCGATCCCGCCCGGAGCGGCGGGCCGAGGACGCACGGGGCAGGGCCGAGGCGCCGGCCGTACAGTGTGGCGATCCGCGCCCAGCGCCCTCGACCTACCAGCGCAGGTGATCAAAATTGGACATTAGTCATCGTGTACCACGTCGGAGCGAATACCAGCAGGGCCAGTGCGACCAGGACCGCGAACGACTGGAGTACGCGTGAGGTGGTGATGATCGCGGGCGCGATGGGCCTCAGCTTCCATCGTCCGACCGCGATGAACGCCGCGACGCCTCCCAGCAAGAGATTCGCAGGCACCAATTCGTATTCGCCGCGCATGATGTGAAAACCAGCCGCGAGGATCATCGTCAGCGTCAGGCCAACGGCAGCGAGCGGCGCCAACTTCGGCTTGACTCCCGTCATCGCCGGCAGGATCAGGCCGACGCCGCCAAGTACCTCAAGGACCCCGATGAAGACGATAAGGGACTGCGGTACCGCAGCGTACCAAGCTACGGCCTGGGGTGCTGCCGCATACAGAGCTTCGTCGTACAACAGCACCTTGCCGAAACCACTGCCAGCAAAGAAGAAGCCCCACAACGCTTGAAGTGACCAAAGTGCACCGTTGAGCGTGAACCTCGTTCCGCGTCCCTTGGACTGCTGCTCGATGTCCTTAACGCCGAGGAGGTTCTCGCTGACGTGCTGGTTCATGTCCTGTCACTACCTTTTCTGATCGAGTTGGCCGCGAAGCTCGCCGGCTTTGTTTGTTCCTTCGCCAGCACGTGGTGATCGGTACGTGGTGACAGGACTCATCCGACCACCGCAGCGCGGTCGCGCGCACCGTCCGTGGGACAGGGTGGGACACGCGAGGCGCGGTCTAGCTGCGGAAACAAGAGTTGTACCGCGACTGCGGGATGGGACGGCCGTGCGGGTATCGAGCGTCCAAGATCAGGTGTCCGGGAGGCTCGTGTCCGCTCCCCAGGTGCAGTTCTCGTTGCGATCCAGCGCCGCCCATGCCGTTCCGGATAGACCGCCCGCACCCGTCGGTCCAGGTCGAACTACTCTGAACGGCCAGGATCCGAGCTGCTCATGCGGTTTGGTGGCAACACCATCCGGCATTCAATCCCCGATCCTCCGCGGTAAAGAGGCCCTCCCCGTTTCGACGGGGAGGGCCTTCCTGGTGTCCGGGTGGCAGCTATCCCCAGGGGGCCGAGTCCATGCGGCCGCTCGCGTCCTTCATCCGCAGGGTGGCGACGTGGGTGTACCGCTCGGCGGTGGTGGCTCATCGCACTCCGGCTTGCAGGTCGAGCGGTGGCTGTGGATAAGGCACCGCTTCTCAGGGCCAGCGGCGCCAATTCTGTCCACAGGCATGTGGATCGTCGCACCGGCGCTTCAACCACGCCCGGTTCTCACCCGTCTCGAAGTCGACGTATTGCCAGCGGAGACCGAGCGCCGCCCCTGCCGGATGCCCAGGCGCGGGCCACGGACCCGCGAGCCGCGTTTCGCTTGGTCCTGGCCGCGGCGAGCATGCGGCGCGCCTCACGGGTCAGCGGTTCGGTCGAGAGCACCAGTCGGGATGGGCTTGGTTTGCCGCCGGACAGCCCGGTCATATAGGAAGCTTGCGTGTGCTAAAAGGTAACAAGGTCGGGCTCAGGGCCCGGCACGAGGACGACATTCCGATCCTGCGGGCCGAGCTCTACGACGACGTGGTCAACGGCTCGCTGCCGTCTCCACGAGTCGAGCATCGAGCACGCGCATGTCGACGCGGGTGGGCCAGGACTCCTCCGTGGTGAAGAGGCCCTCCCCGTTTCGACGGGGAGGGTCTTTCTGGTGTCCGGGTTGCAGGCATCCCCAGAGGGCCGGGTCCATCCGGCCTCGCGCCCTTCATCCACAGGGTTGCGACAGGGGTGTCTTCCAGTCATCCGGGCGCTCGATGGGACTGCCATGCCGAGCCGCGCAGACGACCCAGCGCTCCCCCTCTCTGCCTCCTGGAGATCGCGATGCGCTTCGAGCCGGCCCAAAAGTTCAGGCGGGCATCGAAGGTTTCGCGGAAGATGATCAGGGAGCAGGCGCAGAGCGGCCGAGGCGATCCAAGACCAGGCGCTGCCGTTCCGCTGACAGACTCTGGTCCCGCATGGCCCGATGTAACAGGTCAGAATCGCACCCCTGCGCGCTCATATGGTCGAGGAGGGGTTCGTAACGGTCGGGCCTGTCCCGTAAGAGTTCCGTTGCCAGCCGTAGCTCCAAACGAACCGCAGGAACCTGATGCGAGCCACATGCGATCCACACGTGGTGCTGCCACGGGCCGCGTCCAACGCATTCCATCGCGTCAGAGTCAAGCTGCCTCTCGACGGTACTCATCTCCACCTTGACCCCGTGCACCTCGTACCTGGCGAAGTACTGCGAGGACGCTGGAAGCCACGCGGCAGCATGAAGGCAGGGGAACGAGGCGAGCGCGGCAGCGAACGTGTCCACATCCTCTCGCCGCGCCGCCAGGAGGTCGATGTCCCCGACAGGAAGGCGAACGCCCTGGAGAAGAGCTGCGCTCGTGCCCCCCAGGCGGTAAGTGATGTCAGCACCTGCAGCTCGCACAGTGGTGAGCACCGTGTCCAGCGCCGCAGTGACGTCCGCTACTTGAAGTGACCTTCCACCGTTGTTCATGTCGAGCAGCGTAAGAGCATCAGAATGCGATTCGTCAGTCCTCTCGGGTCACATCAGAGACTCCAGGTCAACGAGTTCAGGAGCGAGCAGGCCGGTTAGCGCAGGTCAATCCACGGTTCTCCACACTCAACGAGGTAGCGAACGGTTCAACACGCCCTCGGACACAGACCCATACTCATATGGACTCGTGAGTCAGAGGGATGAGCAGTTCTAGGCACAGGCCGGCCAAGGTCCATCACCCTAATAGGGTCGTCGTCATGGACGAAAATGATGCCTACATCCACCTTCCCAGCGGCCCCGAACTTCTCTTCGGCGAGATCACCGTATGGGTAGCCTTCCTTCTACCAACCGTCATCTGGCTCACGGTTGTGATGCTGCGCCGGTCGAAATAGAGCACCTGCCCAGACCTCGAGGTCAAGGATGGACGCGACGAGCGACAGCGCACTACTCCGGATAGTCCGTATTTCATTGACAGGTGCGGCACTCCGGTAACCCCACACCGGCCGTCGCTCGAGAAGTCCCGCCTCATCTTGATCAATCTTTATCGAGATGCAGAATTCAGGGCCTACCTGCAGCGGAGATCCCAGGCGCTTCGAGTGCTCGACATGACCAGCAGATCGACGATGACGGCCTGCGTGGCATAGGAGCCCGCGTCCTCTTCCGGGTCATCGAATGGCACCCAGACGTTAACATCGAACCAGGCATAGCTTCCAACAAGGTCAGCGGTTTTCGCCTTTTGATAATACTTCAGCACATCCCTGGCCGATCCATCCGTATGCACGTCGAACCTAATATAGTAAACGCACATATTCGACTCGCCAGAGATCTCTCCCTGTGGTTCACCGAAGCCGAGCTCTGCACCTGATGGCAGCGGATAGCTTAAAACACGATCCATGATGCGCGCCAAATAGTAGTCATGGACCCAGGTCGGCGCCATGGCGACCACGAACAGCAGAGTAAGCGGCGCAATCACTAAGGCTACTTTACGACCCAGTTGCGGCTTCCGGTCGCCTGTTGTGCTTGAGGGCACGCGAGGAAGCTCCTCTTGCGATGCGATTGACATGGCCGACATCGTGTCTCGGATGCGACTACCAGATCAAGGGCGACTACGCACCCCGCCGGAACGGCGAACATCACCGAGATCACGCCGCTCGTAGTGACGTTTACCCCGTTGCGGTTGTCGTTGCAATCCAGTGCCTCCCCATTCCGTTCTGGTTGAACCGACCACGCCCGATGGTCTTGAAGCGATGGGCATCGGCAAGATCAGAGCTGCTCATGCGGTTCGGTGGCGACACCGTCCGGGGTTCACCTCCCCGGTCCTCCACAGATAGAAGGCCCTCACCCGTTCGCCTTTCTGGTGTCTGGGTTGCCGTTGTCCCCAGGGGGAATGAGCGCCCGGTCTCGGCTGACGCCGATGAGGATGTTCTCGTCATCCCAGGAGGGGATCGAGGGCTCAACGTACGAGGTCTCCCTCGCCGATCCCATAGGCCGGATACAGAATGAGCACCTCAAGATCGGTTCGGGTCATCGGCCCCATCGTGGGGGGGCACGGGGGACGACCGTGCATGTGTCCGCCGGGGTGCGATCAGGCTGGGGTCTGGTCCGGCAGCGTGGTGTCGCATCGCCGATGGCGCGGTGACACGCGGCGTTCGGTGGCGTCGATGTAGTCGTGGAGGGTCTGGCGGGAGCGGGCGAGCGTGTCGATGTGCTCGTCCAGTCCGTGCAGGCGTGCCCGCAGGGTGTCCAGGAGTTCGGGGCAGGGCTCGAGGTCGGGGCCCGCGCCGGTGGCGCAGGGCAGCATGTACCCGATCTCCTGCGTCGACAGTCCGGCTTCGAGCAGCCTCCTGATCTGGGTCACGGTCAGGACGGCGTCGTCGGCGTACTCGCGGTAGCCGCTGGTGCCGCGTCCGGGCTTGAGCAAGCCCTGGGCCTCGTAGTAACGCAGCTGATGCGCGTGGACTCCGGTCCGCCGGCTCAACTCCCCGATCAACACCCCACACGCCCCCTTGACCTTCATATCGGCATGAACGTTGAGGATTCTGCCATCACCGCCAACTGGGAGACCGCCGAGTGGGCGGTACGGCAGGGCGGCGACTACCTCGACGGCGCGATCATGACCGTTCCCGCGGCCATCGGCACGGCGGACGCCGTCATCCTCTACAGCGGGTCGCGGCCGGCCTTCGACCTGCACGAGCCGGCCCTGAGGAGCCTCGGCGCAGGGACGACGTACCTGGGTGCCGGGCCACGCTCGAGGTCACCAGCCCGGACGGCCGGGCGTGGGCCACCGCCGAGGGCGTCGCGACACTCACCGGGCCGGACACCGACCCCCACGGTCCCGAGGTCGAGGCGCTGGTCGGCTACTACCGCCGCGCCGCCGGGGAACACCCGGACTGGGACGAGTACCGGTCGGTGATGGTGTCCGACCGCCGGGTGCTCATGACCATGACGGTCGACCACGTGTACGGCGCCGAGATCCGCTGACCGCGCTCCGACACTCCCCCGTCGTCGGCCGGTCCTGGTGATGGGGGCACCCGGGGGCAGCGGTCAGAGGGCGAGCCGGTACCGCTGTTCGAGCCGGCCGCTGCGCGGGTGCGGGGTGGCCTCGCCGTACGGGAGCCAGCCGAGCCCCTCGTAGAGCTTGACGGCCCGACGATTGTCCACGTACACGGCCAGCTCGGCCTGGGCGAATCCGGCGGCGGGAAGGCGGTCGGGAAGCGCCGACATCAGACGCCGGCCGACGCCCTGACCCCAGCTGCCGGGGTGCACGCCGAGGTAGCGGACCTCGGCGGTCGACTCGTCCGCCGGCACGGGCTCGACCGCGGCGAACCCCACGATCCGGTCGTCGGCACCGAGCGCGACGAACAGCAGCGACCTGGGCGAGCTGTCGACCACCGCCTGGATGACGGGCCGGGCGAGGCTCAGCGGCGCGACCTCGTCGTCGCCGTCGCGGGCGGCCGTCGTTTCGGCCCAGATGGTGGCCGCCTCGTCGATGTGCCGTCCATGGCCGGCCACCTGCACGCGTACGTTGGTCACCGGGCCCAGTGTGCCGACGCCGGCTCCGGGTGGCGACCGGATTTCGGGCGCCGCGCTCAGGCCGGCGCCATGGCGGGCCCGACCGCACGACAAGCTCAAGGAGCGCGTGATGACCGATGACTGGACAGTCCGGCGGCTGATCTACACCACCCTGGCCGACACCGGGCGCGCCCCCTCTCCGGCCGAGCTCGCCGCGCACGCCGGCATCGGCGACGACCAGGTCCGGGCGAGCCTGCGACGGCTGCACGACGGCCACATGATCGTGCTGGGGCCGTACGGCGACGCCGTCCGGATGGCCCATCCGTTCTCGGCCGCCCCGATGGGGTTCGTGGTCGCCCCGGCCGAGCCGTACGACGACCGGCTCTGGTGGGGCGGCTGCACCTGGGACTCCTTCGGCATCAGCGCCGCGCTCAAGCTCGACGTCGTCATCGACACCCGGTGTCCCGGCTGCGCTACGGCCCTGCGCTACGAGGTGGGCCCGGGCCGGCCGCCTGGCGAGGACTGGGTGGCGCACATCCCGCGACCGGCCCGCCAGTGGTGGGACGATGTCGTGGACACCTGCACCCATATCCGTACCTTCTGCTCACCCGACCACCTGGCGGACTGGGCGGGCCGTACCCGGCGACCGATCGGCCAGGCCGTCCCGGTCCGCGCCCTCTGGGCGCTCGCCCAGCCCTGGTACGGCGACCGCCTCGACCCGGGCTACCGCCCACGCCCGATCGCCGCGTCCCAGCGTCTCCTCTCCGAGCACGGCTTCGACGGCGACTTCTGGAGGCTTCCGGCCTAGCGCAGTGCGCATATCCTCGATTTGTGAAGATCGGGGGCATCGTGGCGGGCGCGCTCGTGCTCGGGTCGGGATTCGGTGCGGCGGTCTCCCTCCTCAACGCCGTCTCCTCCTCTTACGCGGCGATCGGGAGCCGGATCGCGGGCACGGGGTGGGCGGCTGCCGCGGAGGTCGCCAGTCTGCTCCTCGACTCCGGCTGGGCCTGGGCCGGGCTGGCGGTCGCCGCAGGCTGGTCGGCCACGGCACGTACGGCAGGCGTCCGCGCGGCGGCCCGTGGAACAGCCACGGCACGTACGGCAGGCGGTCCCGCGGCGACCCATGGAACGGATACAGCAGGCGACCCCGCGGCGACCCGTGGAACGGATACGGCGAGCGGCCCCGCGGCGACCCGTGGGGCAGGGACGGCGGGCGGTCGTGCGATGGCTCGTGGGGCGGTCGCCGGGGTGCTGACCCTGATCGCGGCCACGGCGGCCTACTACTGCCTCGACTCCGTCCTCCGTGACGAACCGCTGTCGTGGTACTGGCCGGAGACGGTCCGGTGGTGGGTGGCGAGCGTGCTCTTCGGAACGCCGCTGGGCGCGGTGGGCGCGAGCATCCGGCGCCCCGGCCTCGCCGGTCTTCTCGCGAAGCTGACCGTGCCGGTCGGCGCGGCCGTCCAGATGGTCGTGCTCCCGCCCCGGGAGAGCGACCTGATCGCGACCCCGCTCGTCGTGTGGGCCGCGGCCGCCATGGCCATCGGGTTCTCCGTCGTCTGGTTCGTCCGAACGGCGGCCCGACGGCCCACGCCATGACGTAGAACCGCCGTGTCAGGGAGCGTCGCCGCTTCCCGCAGAGGGGGGAAGCTTGCCCCGCCACGGCAGGAGTACGGCGCTGCCGGCGCAGAGCACCCCGGCGACCAGGAGCGACGAGCGGCTGGTCCACAGGGTCGCGACAACGCCGCCCACGGCGATGGCAAGCGGTTGAACCGTCCTGGCCCCTACCGACCAGGCGGTCCCGACGCGGATCATGAGGCGCTCCGGAGTGACGTCCATGCGGCAGGCGGCGAAGATCGGGTTGAAGATCCCCGCGCACAGCAGCAGGAAGAAGTCCGCCGTGGTGATGAGGAGAACGGCCTGCGGTCCGGTGCCGACGAAGGCCATCGGGATCCTCCAGATCGTTCTTTCTCGCCCGGCCCCGAGGTCTCCGGTGAGCTGGCCCGCACCACGAACCATGGCCGCCGCCGCTGACACCGGCCTGACGGCGCGCTCGCAGGCGCTCACAGCCCCTATCAAGAACCATCGTTCACGTACGCATCGCCGGCGACCCACCCGCCGTTCACCCGGACCGGCCTGAAACCGTCACGATCCGCTGCCAGGATGCGCACGGCTGGTACGACGTGTCGATCACCTGCCCTGAGGCCCCCCACCTCCTCCGCCGCCTCATGGGCCACATCGAGAACGGCGCTTTCAGCATGTCCGAACGAAGCACCCCAGGAAGGTGTCCCCCATGTGCCGCAATGCCGCTCACTCCCATGAGCATGCCCACGACGTTCCCGAAGGCACGGCCGCGTTCGCGGACCTGTCGGTGCCGGAGAACGAGCTGTCGCCCGGCGACCTCAGCCGACGCCGCTTCCTGCTGAACAGCGGCCTGCTCGGCGCCGCCACCCTGGGGGTGACCGCCCTGGGCGGGCTCGCCGCCGCGCGCCCCGCCGCCGCCTCCACCGGGGGCTCGCGCTACTACCAGTGGCTCGCCGGCGACCACCACGTGCACACGCAGTACAGCTACGACGGCATGTACACCATCGAGCAGCAGGCCGCGGGCGCCATCAAGCACGGCCGCGTGGACTGGCTGGTCATCACCGACCACGGGCACGCCGCGCACGAGAAGTTCGCGGTCGAGTCCACCTACGCCGACATCGTCGCCTCCCGCGCCAGGCATCCGGAGCTGCTGCTGTGGCAGGGGCTGGAGTGGAACGTCCCCGGAGGGGAGCACGCCACGGTGTTCTTCGACGGAGCCCGCAACGAGATCCAGCTGCTGCGCGCGTTCGAGCGGCTCTTCGACTCCAGGATCAACGGCACCGGCGCGAGCACCCCGGCCAACGAGGCCAAGGCCCTGGAGGCGCTCGGCTGGCTCGAGACCGCCCTGCGGACCGGCTCGGCCGACTCCGCCCTGTTCCTGATCAACCACGTGATGCGGCGTGGCCGGTTCTCGCCGCGCGACCTGCGGGCCTTCCGCGACGCGGCCCCGAACGTCGCGGTCGGCATGGAGGGCGCGCCCGGCGCCCAGAACGAGCCCAGGGCCCGCGGCGACTTCAACAACACGGCGGACGCGAACTCGTGGACCGGCTGGCGGCCCGAGCACTATCCCACCTATGGCGGCTTCGACTCGATGACCGGCATCCTGGGCGGCATGTGGGACTCGATGCTCGCCGAGGGCAAGGGCTGGTGGATCACCGCCAACTCCGACGGCCACTTCTACAACAACGACACGACCGTCGAGCCCGAGCGGCCCGGCGACTGGTACGACCAGCACGGGAAGTACCCGGACCCGATCGACGGAGGCGTCCCGATCAGGCACGCCGACTTCTGGCCAGGCCAGTTCAGCAGGACCGTCGTCGGCGCGGCCTCGCGCAGCCACGGCGCGGTCATGGAGGCACTCAAGGCCGGTCGTGTCTGGGTGTCGATGGGCGGGCTGATCGACGGCCTGCACGTCGACGCGCACGCCCCAGGCAACGCCCCGGTCACCCTCGGCGGCCGGTTGTCGGTGCGCCGCGGCGACGACGTCACCGTCACCATCTCCGTCGACCTGGCGGGTCGCCCCAACGCCAATGACGACGTGCCCCGTCTGGCCAGACTGGACCTGATCCGGGGAGCCGTCACGGGTTCCGCCGCGGACCCTGACACCTTCACCGCCCCGGACGTGCGGATCGTCGAGTCGTTCACGCCGCGCGGCAGAGGCCGGGTCGCCGAGTTCCACTACAGGTTCCGCGACGTCCGTGAGCCGTTCTACTTCCGGCTGCGCGGCACCGACGGCAAGCGCAGCGCGGCCGGGGGCCTTGAGCCGGCCGCCGACACGGGTCCCAACGAGAACCCCTGGAACGACCTGTGGTTCTACGCCAACCCGGTCTTCGTGGACGTGCTGTGACCGCTCGACCGGTGCCCGCCTGGTTCGCCGACGCCGATGCCCCGGGTGACGCTGGCCCGAGCACCAGGCCGGGAAGTGAGCCAGGACGTCGCCGCTACTCGCGGGAGGCCACCGCGTCCGACGGGCGCCGGCGGAGCACGAGCCTGGCGGGGACGACCGTGGCCGCCAGGGCCAGGACGGCCGCCGCCGCGATCACGCAGGCGTAGGTCACTGGTGCGATGGACGGCACCGCCGAGCCGGTCATGCCCAGGCTGAAGGCCGACAGGGTGATCAGCGCGATCGCGGTTCCGGCGACCGCCGCGATCAGTACCGCGGCCAGCGTCTCGATCTTGAGCATCCGCAGCACCTGCCGTCGGGTCGTGCCGACCAGGCGCAGCAGGGCCAGTTCGCGGGAGCGTTCGGAGGTGGACATGGCCAGGGTGTTCACCATCGCGATCATGGTGAACGCGATGATCAGGCCCATCGCCACGTAGTTCACCTCGGCGTTGGCCGGCTGGGCACCGATCTGCTGCTCGACGTGCTGCTTGAGCAGGGGGTACGGCAGGTGCAGGTCGCCGAAGGCCAGGCCGCGGCTGTAGACGGCGCTCACGGTCAGCGTGACGGGTGTGCCGTCGCCCAGCGTCATCGTCACCTCGTCGCCGGGCCGCACCCGCAGCCGCTCGGCGGCGGTGGCGCTCACGGCCAGCTTGGCCGGGTCCAGGCCGCCCGCGACCACGCCCAGGTCCAGGGTGGGCCGCTGGGCGGCCTGCGCGCTGTACTTCTCCAGCCCGACGCGGACCGACGTGCGCAGGATCTCGGTCGGGGCTTTGGTTCCCGCTTCGGCCTGCGCCTGGGCGGCGTTCTGCATCGTGGTCTGGACGAACAGGATGGTGCAGGTCATCGCGATCATCAGGGCCATCGGCACGACCACGGAGGCCAGCCGCCGGGTGTTGGCGCGCAGGCTCCTGGCGGCCAGGTAGCCGCTCGTGCGGCCCAGCCGCAGCGGGACGTCCAGGACGGCGACGGCGGCACGGGCCACCAGCGGGCCGAGGACGCTGAGCGCGAACACCCAGGTCAGCGCGGTCAGCATGGTCACCGGGCTGGAGGCGGCCTCGACGCTGAGGCCGGACAGGACCGCGGTCAGCGTCACCGCGCCGGCCAGCATGACCAGGCCGAGCGCGATGCGGATCCACGGCAGGCGCGCGGTGGGCCGGGCGGCCTCGCCGAGCGCCTCGACCGGGCGGATCCGCGCGGTACGGCGGGCCGACAGCCGCGCCGCCGCCCATGCCGCGGCGACGGTGGCCAGGAGGGCGGCGGCGATCGGGAACGGGCTGACGACCAGGTGGAGGTTGTCAGGCATCGCGCCGAGCCGGACGAACTGGGCACGCAGCCAGAACCCCAGCCCCACGCCGGCCAGCGCGCCCAGCGCCCCGGCCACCGCGCTGACCATCAGTGCCTCGCCGCCGATGAGCGTGCGCACCTGCTTGGGCGTGGCCGCGACCGCCCGCAGCAGGGCCAGTTCGCGCTGGCGTTGCTGGATCGACAGGGCGAAGGTGCCCACCACGACGAGGATCGCCACCAGCAGCGAGGTGCCGCCCAGCGCGCCGCCCAGGGAGACCAGCTTGACCCGGGCCTGCTCGGCGTTGAGGAACTCGACCGGCCCGCGCTCGTCGCCGGTGTAGGCCAGCGCGTCCTTCATGGCGGGCAGCCGTACGGCGGGGAAGACCCCGATGGCGCTGACCTTGCCCTCGTGACCGGCCAGCCGCCGCGCCTCGGCGGTGTCGAAGAAGACGGTGTCCTGGCTGGGCAGCGCCTGCGCGGTCACGCCGACGACGGTGTAGGCGCCGAGCCGCTCGCCCGGCGCCAGCGCGGACCGGGCGTCGACGACGATCTCCTTCGGCCCCGAGGGCGCCTGGCCCCGCGCGATCGTGAACGGGGTCAGCGCGGCAGACTCCCAGCCGTGCCCGACGGCCCCGCGGAACGGGAAGGTCACCTCGGCGATCACCTTGTCCACGCCCGGGACCCGCTCCAGCCGCGCCACCAGGGCGGCGGGGATCCACCGCCGGTCGGCCAGCGGCTTGGCCTTCTCCTTGGTCTCGCCGTCGCCCTTGTCGACGGTCTCGCGGACGAACTGGTCACCGGCGACGACCAGCGGGGTGCCCGCCCACCTCTCGGTGGCCACCTTCCCGCGCAGCCCGGTCTCCAGCAGCATGCCGCAGGCGCAGACCAGCGCGGCGGCGCAGAACAGGGCCAGGAACGCCCCGGCGAAGGCGGCCTTGCGGTGCCGCAGCGACTTCAGCGCGAAGGACATCATCAGACCCACGCCCCCAGGTGCGTCATGCGGGCGGCGACCTTGTCGGCGGTCGGCGCCGCCATGGTGTCGACGATCCGGCCGTCGGCGAGGAAGAGCACGATGTCGGCGTACGAGGCCGCCACCGGGTCGTGGGTGACCATCACGACGGTCTGGCCCATCGTGGAGACCACTTCGCGCAGCAGGCGGAGCACGTCACGGGCGGTCATGGTGTCCAGCGCGCCGGTCGGCTCGTCGCCGAAGACCACCTCCGGCCGGGTCGCCAGCGCGCGGGCGATCGCCACCCGCTGCTGCTGGCCGCCGGACAGCTCGCTGGGCCGGTGCTTGGCGCGGCCCTCCAGCCCGACACGCTTCAGGATCTCGGCCACCCAGGCGCGGTCCTCCTTCACCCCGGCCAGGCGCAGCGGCAGCGTGACGTTCTCCATCACGTTCAGCGAGGAGACCAGGTTGAACATCTGGAACACGAAACCGACCCGCTGCCTGCGCAGCTCCGTCAGCTCCTTCTCCCCCATGCCCGACAGCTCGGTGCCGCCGAGCCGTACCGAACCCGAGCTGGGCACGTCCAGCCCGGCCGCGCAGTGCAGGAAGGTGCTCTTGCCCGAGCCGGAGGGGCCCATCACGGCGGTGAAACTGCCCCGCGGGATGGACACCGTCACCTCGCGCAGGGCGGCGACCGCGCTCTGGCCCCTGCCGTAGACCTTGCTCACGTTCTCGAGTCTCACCACGTCCGTCATGGCTTCCACTCTGCTGAGCTGCGCCTTCGCCAACCAGAGACGCCGTCACGACCTCGACATGACGACATCATGATCCGGACACTGGTAGACATTTCTCGTGATTCGAGTGCTTCTCGCGGAAGATCAGCACGTCATCCGCAGCGCGCTGGCGACCCTCCTCGCGCTGGAGGACGACCTGGAGATCGTCGACGCCGTCGCGTCCGGCGACGCCGCCCTGGACTCCGCCCGGGTCCACCGGCCCGACGTGGCGGTCCTCGACATCGACATGCCGGGCACCCTGGACGGCCTGGCCGCCGCCGCGAAGCTGCGCGCCGAACTGCCCGGGTGCCGCGCCCTGATGCTGACCGCGTACGGCAAGCCCGGCCACCTGCGCCGGGCGCTGGCCGCCCAGGTGGACGGGTTCCTGCTGAAGACCGCGCCGCCCGAGGAACTGGTGGCGGCCATCCGCAAGGTGGCCTCAGGGGAGCGGGTGCTCGACCCCTCGCTCGCCGTGACCGCCTGGGACCTGGCCGACAACCCGCTCACCGAGCGAGAGGTGGAGGTGCTCAGGCTGCTCGCCGGGGGCGCCCAGGCCACGGAGATCGCCTCCCGGCTGTTCCTGAGCGCGGGAACGGTGCGCAACTACCTCACCACGATCGTCGCCAAGCTGAACGCCCGCAACCGGACGGACGCGGTGCGCGTCGCTAGCGAGGCAGGCTGGATCTGAGCTCGAACCAGCCGTCCTGTACCGAGGTGGTCAGGGCGCCGGAGAGCATGGCCAGCCGGGTGGTCAGGTTGCCGATGCCCGACGACCCGCGCCGCGTCCTGGAACGCTGCGCCCCGTCGTTGCGCACGCTGAGCAGCACCTCGTCGCCTGACGCCGAGGTCACGATCTCGACCTGGCGGGCCGCGCTGTGCCGCAGGACGTTGGTCACCGCCTCCCGCAGGACGGCGCTCAGCGCGGTGTCGGCCTCCGCGGTCAGCTCGTCGTGCCCCAGCTCCACGTGCACCTCGATGCCTGCCGCCTTGAGCACCGACCGGGCCGAGCCCGCCTCCTGGGCGAGGGAGAGGACGCGGTGCTCACCGGAGACCGCCCGCAGGTCCGCCTCGGCCTGTTCCGTCATCTCCAGGATCTGCCGCAGCTGCGCGGCGGGGTCGGCCAGGCGCCGGGCCAGCTCGCAGGTGAGCAGGATGGCGGCCAGACTGTGGCCGAGCAGGTCGTGCAGGTCGCGGGCGGCGCGCAGGCGCTCCTCCACCACCGCGGAGCGGGCCAGGTCCGCCTTGGCCTCCTCCAGCTCCCTGACCACCTGGGCCAGGCGGAGCAGGCCGTACACGACCAGTCCGGTGACCAGCGTGCTGACCGCGTAGTTGACCGTCACCGGCACCGGCAGGCCGAGCCGTACGCCGATGGCCGCGACGGCCCCGATGACGAGAGCGACCAGGGGCCAGGCGAGCGACCAGCGGAAGGCCAGCAGCAGCGGCCCGGCGAGGAACCCCGCGACGCCCAGCCAGACCATGCCGAAGAACGCGATCGGCGCGAAGGCGAGCACGGCCATGACGGCCAGCGCCACCATGTGACGGCCGCGGGTGGAGCGCACCTGCAGGTACCCGATCACGCCGAGGAGGACGGCGGCCGCGGGCAGCTGGGCCGCCGGGAGCTGCAGCAGGGCCTTGACGCTGAACCCGGTCAGGACGGTGGCCAGGAGCGCGACCGCGAACCGGTGGGCGTGCCGTCCGGCGGTGGTGTCCGGCCGGGCGGCGGGCAGCGGGAGCACGGCCTCCACGACCAGCCGGCCCTGGGGCGTCAGGCCGGTGGTGAGCGAGCCGCCCGCGTCGGCGAAGCCGGACGGCAGCTCGCCCAGGAAACGGTCGTCGGCGGTGCGGGCCCCGTCGCCGGTGACGCGCAGGCGTACCGTCTGGCCGTCGGCCATCGTCTCGATCAGGCACTCCGACCCGGTCTCGATCACCTCGGTCACCGCCTCGCGCAGGACCGCGGCCAGCAGCGCCCCCGCGGGGCCCAGCGGTTCCGGGTGGGCGGCGCGCACCTCGAACCGGATGCCGGCGGTCGAGAGCATCGCCTTGGCCGTGGTGAGCTCGGGCGTCAGCGAGGTGGCGCGGTAGCCGGCCGCCGCCGAGCGCGCGTCCGCCAGGGCCGTGCGGGCGGTCGTGACCACCTCGCCGAGCAGTTCGCCCGCGTTCTGCGGGGCCGCCAGCGCCCGGCGGCAGCCGTCGGCGATCGCGGCCAGCCCGGCGCCGAGCCCGGTGTTCAGCTCGGCGGCGATCCGCAGCCGCTCCTCGGCCACCGCCGCGGCGGCCAGCGCGAGCCGGGCGGCCTGCATCTCGCCGACCCGCTCGGTCAGGCGGGTCAGCGCGAAGATCACCAGCGAGATGAGCGCCGCGCTGATGGTCGCGTCCAGCGTGCCGACCCAGGCGGCGATCACGACGACCAGCGGGGCCAGCAGCCGTAGCCGGGTCAGCAGCAGGGAGCCGCCCAGGAACCCGAGCAGCCCCACCGACAGGCCCAGCGCGAGCACACCCGCGAAGCACGCCACCGCCTGCGCCCCCACCAGCCACCAGGTACGGCGGCGCGGCAGTTGCAGCAGGAAGGCGGGTAACGCGGCCAGCACGCCGTACGGCGTCGCCGCCACGTAGACCGCGGCGAAGGCGGCGAAGACCGCGACAGCCGTGACCCGCGCCATGACACCCCTTCCAAAACTCCGGCGAAAGGCAACATTCTCGACGAACACCCCGAAACCCACACCGGCGACCTTTTTAGAGGTTAGTCTCTAAAACATGAGAGTTCCGAGGGTGTGGGGGGCGAGCGTCTGGGGTGACCTGGCGATGATGCGCCGCCAGCTGCACACCCTCCGCGACCTTGCCGCCGCGAGCTGACCTCGGAAACCGCACGGGGGCGTTCCCGAGCCCTGCGCACGGCCTACAGCGGCAGCCGGATGTCGAAGCGGCAGCCCGGCCCCTCGTTCGCCACGGTCACGTGGCCGTCGTGCGCGGCCACGATGCCCTGGGTGATCGCCAGGCCGAGCCCCGCGCCGCCCTCCCGCGTCGGGGTGCGCGCCTTCTCGCCCATGAACGCCACCTCGAACACCCGCTCCAGATCCTCCTCGGGGATCCCTCCGCACGCGTCGGCGACGGTGAGCGTCGCCGCCCCTTCCTCCACCGCGGCGCCGACCACCACCTCGCCTCCGGCGGGCGTGTGCCTGATCGCGTTCTCGACGAGGTTGCGCAGCGCCCTTCCCAGCGCCGCCGCGTCGGCGCTCACGGGCACGATCCCGCACTCCGTCCGCACCTTCACGCCCTTGCGCACGGCGAGCGCCTCGACCCCGGCGACCGTGTCCGCCACCAGGTCGCCGAGCCCGATCCTGGTCCGGTGCAGCCGGAGCGCGCCCGCGTGGATGCGCGACAGCTCGAACAGGTCGTCGACCATCGAGGAGAGCCGTTCGACCTCCACCCTGATCTGGGTCGGGTACCGGTGGGGGTCGCCGACGCCGTCCTCCAGCGCCTCGGCCATGGCTCGCATGCCCGCCAGCGGCGTGCGGAGGTCGTGGCTGACCCACGCCACCAGTTCCCTGCGCGCCCCTTCCAGGGCGCGCTCCCTGGCGTAGGACTCCTCCAGGGCCTGGGCGATGTCCCGCAGCTCGGCCGGCAGGCCCGCGGGCACGACGAAGGACGGCTCCCGCACCGCGGCGGCGAGGCGCCGGCTCGCCCCCACCACCTGCCGTGCCAGGGCGAAGGCCACGCCGAGTCCGACGAGGCCGCCGACGGCCACCACGGACAGCACCAGGTCCCTGGCCGAGCCGTCGATGATCATCTTGAGCGTGATGGCGGTGACGCCGGCGAGCGTGGCCACGACCGCGACCACCGCGACGACGGCCAGCATGACGCCGATGGACCGGGTGCGCAGGCACCGCATCAGGGCGAGACCGGCACCCGCCACGACCATCCCGAGCCCGGCCGTCACAGCCACGATTTCCAGAAAAGTCATGACAATGGCTCGTATCTGTAGCCGACGCCCCACACGGTGACGATCCTTCGCGGAGCGGTCGGGTCGGGCTCGACCTTCTCCCGCAGCCGCCGCACATGGACGGTCACCGTCGACGAGTCGCCGAACGACCACCCCCACACCTGGTCGAGCAGCGCGGCCCTGCTGAAGGCCTGGCGCGGGTTGCGCATCAGGTAGGCCAGCAGCTCGAACTCCCGCGAGGTCAGCATGACCGGCTCGCCGCCGAGCCGTACCTCGTGCGCGCCCACGTCCACGACCAGGTCGCCGTCGCGCAGCACCCCCGTACCGCCGGTGACGGCGGCGCCCTGGGCCCTGCGCAGCACCGACCGCACCCGCAGCGCCAGCTCGCGCGGGCTGAACGGCTTGGTCACGTAGTCGTCGGCGCCGGTCTCCAGGCCCACCACGCGGTCGATCTCCTCGCCGAGCGCGGTCAGCATGATCACCGGAACCGGCCAGCGCTCCCGCAGCTTCCTGCACACGTGCAGGCCGTCGACCTTGGGCAGCATCAGGTCGAGCACCATGAGGTCGGGCGGTTCGGCGAGCGCGCGCCGCAGGGCCTCCGCGCCGTCGCCGACGCACTCGACCCGGTGGCCGTCGCGCTCGAGATAGCGGGCCACGACCTCGGCGACGGTCGGGTCGTCGTCGACCACGAGGATGCGAGTGCTCACACCGTCACGGTACGGCTAATTCCCGCGCGAAAGCATGGTCCCGGGCGTACGGTATGCGTATGGGTCGATTGGTCATGCTCGTCGTCGGCGTCGCGCTGGCGCTGTGGGTGCTCGTCGCCTTCATCCTGCCCATGCTCGTGGGCCTGGTGAAGCTCGCGCTGATCATCGGCGTGATCGCGCTCGTGGTCTTCGTCGCCGTCGCCCTGGTGGGCAGGACGGCCCGCTAGGTGTTCAGCCTCGCGCTGGCGGACCCGGCCGGTCTCATGCTGATCGCCGGCCTGCTCCTCCTCCTGCTGGCGGCCTGGGCCGTCGGCGTGCTCCTGGCCCAGCGGGGCGGCACGCCGAGCTTCCCGCTGACCTACGCCAGGAGGACGGCGTTCCTTCGCCAGCGCGACCCTGACGCGGCGGGCAGACCGCGGCCGAGGGCTCCGTCACCGCACTTCTCGTGAACGAAAAACCTTTTCTTTCTCCGAGGAGTTGTGGTGATCGATTCTTTCGTCATGTTCATCACCGGGTTCGGCGGTAACACCGCGCTGGTGATCGTGCTGTTCACGCTGGCCGTACGGCTGCTGCTGCTGCCGCTCAGCGTGCGCCAGGCCAGGGCCGCCAAGGTGCGGCAGAGACTCGCCCCCGAGCTGAAGAAGCTGCAGGAGCGGTACGGCCGCGACCCCGAGCGGCTCAGCAAGGAGGTCAACGCCCTGTACGCCAAGGAAGGCACGTCGGCGTTCGCCGGCATCGGGCCGGCCTTCGCGCAGCTGCCGTTCCTGTGGCTGATGTACCAGGTCGCCACCCACCCGCTGGTCGGCACCGACCTGCTCGGGCAGCACCTCGCGACGGTGGTCGCGCAGTACGGCCTGGTCAGCGCGCCCGCGCTGGCCTTCGTGGCGATCATCGCGCTGATCGCGCTGATCGCGTGGTACACCTCCCGCCGCATGGAGGCCGGCCAGTTCAGGATCCTGAAGCTGCTGCCGTTCGGCACCGTGCTCGCCGCGGCCTTCCTGCCCCTGGCCACCGGGATCTACCTGCTGGTCTCGACGGCCTGGACGGCGGCCGAGCGCCGGCTGCTCTACCCGGCTTCCTTCAACGCGGCGACCTGACCGTTGGCGACGTTCGGGGCAGGGAGCACGGCCCATACCGTGGTCGTCTCCCCCTCGTGTCGCACCCCCCAGCTCTCCGCGACGTACTCCACGATTCCGAGCCCGCGCCCGCCGAGCGACGACAGCGTCGGACGGCCCGCGCGCGGCTCGGTCGCGGCACCTCCGTCACTCACCGCCACCTCGACATGATCGTCACTCCACAGCCACGCCACCCTGACCATGCCGGAGGTCAGCGGTCGCGCGTGCCGTAGCGCGTTGCTCAGCAGCTCGCTCACCACCAGGACCGCGTCATCGATCGCGGCGGCGTAGACCCCCCACTCTTGCAGGTCAGTGCAGAGGCGCTGGCGTGCGACGGCGACGCTGGACAGTGCGTACGGCAACATCACGACGCTCGACACACCCACCTCCCCGCTCCCAGTTCCCCCCAGGGAAACCCCCCCGGTACGACCGAAATGCCCCGTTACCCGGTCCCAGAAACCGCGTCTCGATCACGGCTTGTACACATTGGACGATAGATCAGGGCATCCGTGACCGGCTCGTTACCGCCTCGGTGTGTCGGGCGCGATAGTGAGAACGAGCCTCATCCGGGTGCCTCCGACGGGTCGCGGATGGGCCGTGACCTCGCCCCCTTGCGCCCTGGCCAGACTTCGCACGATGTACAGGCCGAGCCCCACGCCGCCGAATCTGCGCCGGTCACCGCTGTCGGCCTGCACGAACCTCTCAAAGATTCGGTCACGGTCGGCGGGGGCGATGCCGACGCCCTCGTCGTCGACGACCACGACCACCCGCCCGTCCTCCGCCCACGCCGCGACGCGGATCAGCCCGCCGTCGGGTGAGTACTTGAAGGCGTTCTCCAGGAGCTGGCCGAGCACGATGTCGGTGGCCAGGGCGTCGCCCCTGACGTCGGGCAGCCCCTCGGGGACGACCACCTCCACCCTGTGCGCGTCGGACAGCACCGGCAGCCCGAGCGTGGCCGCGCGGATGCGCTCGGCGACGCTGAAGGTCTCGATGCGGACCTTGAGCTCCTCCGCTCCCGCGCGGGCGCCCAGCAGCAGGTGGTCCATCAGCTGGCCGAGCGACCTGGCCCGCTCGGCGATGGTGTGGACGGCGGAGCGCCGTTCGGGGTCGGTCAGCTTGTCCCACCGGGAGTCGAGCGTGCTGGCGAAGCCACGCACGATCGTGATCGGGGTGCGCAGCTCGTGGCTGGTGGTGGCCAGGAACAGGTCCTTGGCCTCCTCCAGTTCCTTGGCGGCGGTGATGTCGCGGAAGTCGATCACCATCTCGCCGGTCTCCTCGATCTTCGCGCTGACCACGTCGAGCCAGCGGCCCGACTCGAGCTGGAAGGTCAGCTTCCGGCCCGGCTCGGGCAGCGGGAACGGCGGCGGCCTGCCGATCGCCTCGTCGGCGGCCACGCCGGTGAGCTGGCCGGCCGCGGGGTTCCACCGCAGGACCCGCCCCTGCCCGTCCAGCACCGCGATGCCGTCGGCGCTGGCGTCGAAGACGGCGCGCTCGTGCGCCCGCTGCCGCAGCACCTCCTGGTAGGCCTCCGCGTTGCCGACGGCGATGCCCGCGTGTCCCGCCAGCAACTCGAGCAGCTCCAGCTCGAGCGGCCCCGGTTTTCGCTCGGCGAACAACGCGTAGAGCGCCCCGTACGGGCGCCCGCCCACAGCGGCCAGGCCGAGCGCGATCGTGTGCAGGCCGGGTAATTCCGCCCACACCAGGTCGTCGAGCCCCTGCGACTCCAGCATGACGGTCCTGCCGGTGCGCAGCAGCTTGCCCACCAGGCTGCTGCGCAGGTCCGCGGTGGCGTCCCTGAGCGTCTCGGGCAGCTGGTAGGCGCTGACCAGCCGCAGCCGCTCCTTCTCGATCAGCACGAACCCGCCCGCGTCGGCTCCCGTCAGCTCGGTGAGGCTGGCCGCGATCCGGTCCAGCACGGCCGGCAGTTCCAGCTCGGCGTTGATGTCGCCGACCACGTCGGTGAGCCGGCGCACCAGCATGGCCCTGCGCGCCGACCGGTCGTGCGCGGCGACGTCGTCGCCGGTCGGGTGGTGGACGTGCACGTAGCCGATCACCGCGTTGCCCTGCAGCAGCGCGCTCGTGTCGACCCGCACGTCGAGCAGCGTGCCGTCCTTGCGGAAGCGCCTGGTGCGCAACGAGACCTGGCCACCCGTGCGAACCCGCTCCAGCACCGCGTTGTGCTCGGCGGTCAGCTCGCCGGGAACGATCGGCGCGCGCCGCCCGACCAGCTCCTCGAAACTCCACCCGAACAACCGCTCCGCCGCAGGGTTCCAGGCCAGCACGGCCTGGTCTCTGTCGAGCACGACGACCGCGTTGGGGGCGCTGGAGAGTACGGCCGCGGTGATCTCCTCGTCACCCACCTTTCCATAGTGCCGGTGGCGGCCTCGCTCCGTGGCCTGATCCGTCCGATACGCTGCGGGCTATGTCGGCTGGCGACCTCGATGCCCTGTTGAGGGTCACCTCACCCACCTACCGGCCCGAGCGACCGCCAGAGGTCGCCATCGGCACCTACGACGGCGCCGTGGGCAGGCTGGTGCTCGCGGTGACCGGCAAGGGCGTGGTCGCCTGCAGCTTCGACGACGAGCACGCCGTCTTCGAGCGGATCTCGCGGGCCGTCGGCGGGCTCGTCGGGCCCGACCCGCGCCGCCTCGACCCGGTGCGGCGCGAGCTCGACGCCTACTTCTCCAGACGCCTGCGCGCCTTCACCGTCTCCGTCGACCTGCAGCTGGCCACGCCGTTCGCACGCACGCTGCTGCAGATGACCATGGCGGTGCCGTACGGCACCGCCACGACCACCGGCGACCTGGCGGCCCGCATCGGACGGCCGCAGGCGCTGCGCGCGGTGAGCAACGCGCTCAACGGCAACCCGGTGTGCGTGATCGTGCCCTGCCACCGGGTCGCCGATCGCGAGAGCTACCCCGGCGGGCCCACCGCGCTCGAACGCCTGCTGCGCGTCGAAGGCTAGCGGCGCCGCCGTACCGCGCCGCCGAGCAGGCCGACCAGCAGCGTGACCAGGCCGGCGACCAGGAAGGCGCCCAGCGCCGCGCTCATCCACGGCTGGCGGGTGAAGCCGAGCGCCGCGCGGGCGCCGTCCCAGATCGCGGCCCACCACGGGATCGTGGACGGGGCGGCCAGCAGCCACCACGCGCAGAACCCGAGCGCCCACGGGACCGTCATGATCCAGCGGGAGGGGGCGCGCTCGCCGGTGTTCCAGGTCCTGCCGCTGCCGAGCAGGAAGTAGTCGACGACGAGCACGCCCAGCATCGGCACGAAGACGGCGCCGATGATGCTGAGGAAGGCGCTGTAGGAGTTGACGTCGACGAGGAGCGCCACGCCGATCGTCACGACGCCGAGAGCCACCGAGAAGACGCGCCGGTCGACGCGCGGCATGAGGTTCTGCAGCGACATGGCCGTGGAGTAGACGTTCGCGAACGACTGGTCGGTCTCGCGCAGCACCAGGATGCCGAAGAACAGCGCGCCCAGCGGCGCGGCGACGAACGGGCCGAAGACCGCCGTCGGGTCGTTCAGCACGGCGTCATGGCCGGCGATCGCGACCGCGTAGACGCCGATGGCCAGGCACGCCACCTGGGCGATCGTGTAACCGCCCACCACGCCGGTGAAGGCGGCCGAGCTGCTGCGCGAGTGCCGGGCGAAGTCGGCGGCCAGCGGTACCCACGAGACCGACAGCGCGATCACGAAGTCGACGGCGGGGGCGAAGGCGTCCCACGAGCCGCCGGTCGGCGCGGGAGCCCGCTGCAGGAGCGCGACCGCGAACCAGACGGTCGAGACGATCACGCCGATCGTGACGATCCGCCTGATGAGCCTGATCGCACCGAGCGGGTAGATCGTCAGCCCGGTGGTGATCACGCCCGCCACGATCACCCAGACCGCGTACGGCACGGCGTCGCCGACGATCGCCTGGGCGCCCATGGCGATGACCCACAGCTCGAAGGCACCCCACCCGAGCATCTGGATGATGTTGAGCACCGTGGGGACGTAGGACAGCCTCGCCCCGAACAGGCCCCTGAGCAGCACCATCGCCGGCTGTCCCGTCTGGGCGCCGGGGATGGCCGCGAGGCCCACCATGGCGGTGCCGATGAGACTCCCGACGACGGTGGCGGTGACCGCGGCGGTCATCGTCAGCGGGTTGTCGTCGAGGAGAGGGTTGATGAGGAAGAGGGCGAAGGAGAAACCCAGGAGGCTGACCCCGAGGTTGGCCCAGAAGGCGCCCTGGTCGAGGACGCCGAGGGTTCTGGGCGGGGCCTGGTCGAGGGTCAGCGGTACTTCGGCATGCTTCGGATCGACGACATGCGTCATCGCACGCTCCCTACGCCGGCATTACCCGGACAGGTTCATGCGGTCGGCGACGCCTGGGGGTCGCCCTCTCAGCCCGGCCATGCCCGAGCTCCCGCGGTTACTGGTTTGAGGCGAATTATTACATCTCGTTCCTTTTTGGCAACCACCCCCTCCCCGCCTCCCCGCCCCTCCCGCCCGCCCCTCCCGCAAGCCACGCCACCGAACCGGCCCTCCCGAAGAAGCCCCGACCACCCGCCCACACCACCGCACCGGCCTCCCGGCCACCCAGGAAGACCCCGCCCGCGCCCCCTACAACCGCGACCGGACGCCGGCACCGGCCTCCCCGAGAAACCCCGGCCCGCGCTTTCTTCGCAGTTCCGGGAGGTTGTGGTGGGGCGGGTCCGCGAGAATGGGGACATGACCGTTCCCGAAATCGACGTCACCGACGTGCCCGCCGGAGCCTTCCTGCTCGACGTCCGCGAGCCCGAGGAGTGGACGGCGGGCCACGCCCCCGACGCCACCCACATTCCGCTCGGCGAGCTGCAGGCCCGCGTCGACGAGCTCCCCTCCGGCCCCGTCTACGTGGTGTGCAGGGTCGGCGGTCGGTCCGCGCACGCCGCCGCGTGGCTCAACCACATCGGCCGCGACGCGGTCAACGTCGGCGGCGGCATGCAGTCGTGGGAGCTGGCGGGCAAGCCTCTGGTCAGTGAGAGCGGCCGGCCGCCGTTCGTCGCCTGACGCCGTCTACTTGAGCAGCTTCGACATCCGCCGGTCGGCAAGGATCTTGCCCTCGGTCTGACAGGTCGGGCAGTACTGCAGCGAGGAGTCGGCGAACGACACCTCGCGGATGGTGTCGCCGCACACCTCGCACGGCTGCCCCGTCCTGTTGTGGACGCGCAGCCCCGACTTCTTCTCCGCCTTCAGGTCCTTGGCCGCCAGGCCGTGGGCGCGCTCCACCGCATCCCGCAGCGTGGTGACGATCGCCTCGTGCAGGTCGGCGATCTGCGCGTCGGTCAGCGTGGCCGCCATCTTGAAGGGTGACATCCGGGCCGCGTGCAGCACCTCGTCGGAGTAGGCGTTGCCGATGCCCGCGATGATCTTCTGGTCTCTCAGCAGACCCTTGATCTGGGTACGGTTGCCGCCCACGATCTCCTTCAGCGCCTGGACGGTGAACTCGGGCACCAGCGGGTCGGGCCCGAGCGAGGCGATGCCGGGCACCTCCATCGGGTCCTTGACGACGTAGACGGCCAGACGTTTCTGGGTGCCTGCCTCGGTCAGCTCGAAGCCGGGCGCCAGGCCGTCGTCGTCGGGCGCCAGCCGTACCCGGACCGCGAGCGGGCCCTTGCCCGGACGCACGGGTTTGGCGCCCGACAGGTCGGCGCGCCAGCGCAGCCACCCCGCCCTCGACAGGTGGGTGACCAGGTGGAGGCCGTCGCAGTCGAGGTCGAGGAACTTGCCGTGCCTCGCCACGCCGGTCACCGTCAGCCCGCCGAGCGCGGTGACGGGCGGGTCGAAGGTCTTGAGCGCCTGGAAGGCGACCACGTCGACGGCCAGGATCGTACGGCCGACCGCCTGCTCGCGCAGGAAGCCGGCCAGCGACTCCACTTCGGGAAGTTCCGGCATGCCTCCAGACTAGAGCGCACCCCCGGCGAGCGCCCTCGGACGAGCCGGGGCCGCGTCAGGGAAAAGCTGCTCCCGACCCCGCTCCCCGACGGAAGCGGCGGGTTCCTGACCCCCACGATCCCGGACGGCGGGGCCCGGGGTCAGGGGACGTCCCAGAAGGCCAGCTCGTGCCGCATGCCCTCGGTGAACAGTTCCTTCGCCCTGCCGAGGTCGGGCGCGGCCTCGTCGATCATCCCGGCGATCCGCTCGGTCAGCGCGGCGAACCCGGGGTCGGCGTAGGTGTCGACCCAGGCGCGGTAGCGGGGCTCCTCCGGCTTGTTCTCGGCGAGGATCCGGCCGAGGGTGGAGTATCCCCACATGCACGGGTACAGCGCGGCCAGGCCCTCGGCGTAGTCGGCCGCCGACTCCAGCAGGAAGGCGGTGTAGGCGGCGCAGGCCGGGCCCTTCCGCGCGCCGTCCAGGTCCGCGTCGAACGACGCCGACAGCGACCGGTGCAGCGAGAGCTCGTCGTGGTACGTGGTGTGCGCGAGGTCGACCAGGTCGCCCAGGTGGGCGGCGGGTGCCTGCCACGCCAGCCGGGCGAACACGCGCACGTAGTCGTGCAGGAACAGCCAGTCCTGCTCGAGCCACGACTTGAAGACCTTCTCCTCGAGGTCTCCTCTGCCGATGCCCACGACGGTGGGGTGCGCGAGTTGCGCGTCGAGCAGGGGCCGGCCGGTGGCGTGCAGTTCCGCAGAAATCGACATATGCGGCAAGTTACCGGTTTTCCGTGGTGAGAGCGGCGGCGCCGAACGACACGCTGAACCGCTTGCACCAGATCGACACGCTGGTCAGGCTGCCGAGGTCGGTGTCGGCGGGGATGGCGTAGTTGGCGTTGCCCTTGTTCCCCTTGAGATGGCCGAGCTCCACGTACCTGCCGTCGTCGAAGTTGTGCCAGGAGTCGGTGACCGGCTGGTCGCTCAGCCATACGCGCAGGTCGGGGCCGTCGGAGGTGGCCAGGCGCTCGATGCGCAGCACGCGGCTGCCGTCGGGCAGCCTGAGCACCTTCGCGACACCCGACGTCTTGTGCTCATGGGTCACGAAATTTCCGGACATGAGGATGGTGGTTGCCGGGGCCGTCACCGCCGGGACACCTCCCGCCCGAGGGCTCGGCCGATCCGGGGACGGCCGGTCCGGGGACGGCCGGTCCTGCGAGGGCGGCGCCGAGGACGTGACGGCCGCCTCCGGGAACGGCTCGTCCACCTCGACGGTGGTGAAGAGCCGCCACGGCTGGAACAGGTACATCGCGACCCCGAGGACCACCGCCGCGGCGATCCAGGTCAGCGGATGGCGGAGGAGCTTCTTCATGGGTCCACCTGACCACGCCCCACGCCTGACGACGCTTACGGACCCCTTACGGCGTAATTTGAGGATATGAGTGTCACCATCGCCGAAGAGGTCCTGTTGCTCGCCCACAGCGAGGAGGACGGCAGGCAGCTGATCGGCTCCGCGGAACTGGGCGCTGCGCTGGGCGGTGCCGTCCTCGCCGAGCTGGCCGTCCAGGACCGGATCGAGCTGTCGAAGAAGACGGTCGCCGTCAAGGACGCCACCGGCACCGGCGACCCGGACCTCGACGCCGCGCTGACCCGAATCGCGGAGGACGGCAAGGAGCGCAAGCCCGCCTGGTGGGTCTCCAAGATCGGCACCACCAAGCTGAAGACCCGCCTGCTGACCAAGCTCGCCGACGCCGGCGTGCTGTCCCAGGAGCGGGGCAAGGTGCTCGGCGTCTTCCCCACGACGCGCTGGCCGGAGGCCGACGGCGGGGTGGAGGCCGAGGTTCGCGAGCGGGTGGCGAACGCGCTGGCCGGCGCGGACCCGGAGCCCCGTACGGCGGTGCTGATCGCGGTCATGCACGCGTGCAGGCTCGACCGCAAGGCCTTCCCCGGGGCGAGCAAGGAACGGATCAAGCAGATCACCGACGGCGAGTGGGCCGGCGAGGCGGTCGCCAAGACCATCGCCGACATCAACGCGGCCATCATGATCGCCGCCACCAGCGCCGCCATCGGCGCCGCAGCGGGCGGCTCCACAGGCTGACTCAGGGCGAGGCACCCGCCCTCCCCACCGGGGTGGTCACGACGGCGGGCGCACCGGCCCCGGGGTCAGCCCTTGTCCAGCGCGTCCTTGGGAACCGGCTGGTCCGCCTTCAGCGCCTCGAACAGCTGGGTGGCCCGCGTGGTGTCCCACTTGACCGCGGCCCCGCCCGCGACGTTCTCGTTGCCGCCGAACGGCACCACCGTCGTGATCGGGTCGCCGCCCATCGCGAGCCCGAGCGACAGCAGGTCGAACGCTCCGGTCGAGCCGTCGACCCGCACCGCGTCCGTGGCGCCGATGGCCAGCGGGATCGAGGTGAACGGGTTGATCAGCACCGCGGGGCTGGCCGCCTTCTTCACCACCGCGCCGAGGAACTGCCGCTGCCGCTTGGTCCGCTCGAAGTCGGGCAGCGCCCCGCCCTTCCTGGTGCGGACGTAGCCGAGGGCGGTGCCGCCGTCCATCTCCTGGCAGCCCTTCTTGAGCTTGAGCCCGGCCTTGGGGTCGTTGATCGCGTTCTTGACGCAGATCTCGACGCCGCCCACCGCGTCGACGATGCCGACGAACCCGGCGAAGCCGACCTCCATGTAGTTGTCGATCCTGATGCCGGTGACGTTCTCGACCGTGCGGGTCAGCAGCTGGGGGCCGCCGATGGCGAAGGCCGCGTTGAGCTTGTTGCGCCCGTGGCCGGGAATGCTGACCGCGGAGTCGCGGGGCAGGCTGACCAGGGTGGGCCGGTCGCCGCCCTCGGGGATGTGCAGCAGCATCATCGAGTCGGTGCGCCGGCCGACCGCGCGTCCGGTGGCGAGCTTCCTGCGCTGGGCCGCCGACAGGCCCTCGCGGCTGTCGGAGCCGACGAGCAGCCAGTTGGTGCCGGGGGTGTCGGCGGGACGGCCGTCGTAGTCGTCGAGGACGCCGTCGATGCCCTGGATCCGCCCGTTGATCCAGAAGAACCCGACCACGCCCAGCACCAGCAGGACGGCGATCAGGGCGGCGAGGATCATCAGGATCGTCCGGCCCTTGATCCGGCCGCCCAGCAGCGGGCCGCGGGGGCCGCGCGGCTCCCTGGGTTCCTTCGGCGGCTTGCCCAGGGGGCGGACGGGGCTGGTGCCCGAGCGCGCCTTGCCGTACACGCGGGACGAGGAGGGCGGCGGGGGCGGGGACGGCGGCTCGTTCACCCTGGTGGGCTCGGCGCCGGGGACATGGTGCGCGGGCGCGCCGCCCGAACGGGGTTGACCTTCCTGCCGCCTGGGCAGGGGGCGGCCGTCGCCTGGCGAGCGCATGGCCCTGGTGCGGTCGTCCTCGGTCACGTCGTTTTCTCCCCCTCGGTATGGTTCGACGGTACTTCGTGGCTCTCACCAGTGCAGAGTGCTCGCCAAGGTTTTCCCATGGAAAAGTACTCAGACAAGAGCCGGAGTCCCTCCGGAAACATCTGACGCGACCTGGATCGTTACGGTTGGTGGACGACGTCGAACGAAAGGATGATCGTGTCCGCTCCGGACCCATGGAGTACTAGCCCGTGCATCCGCACGGGACCCTCTGCGAGCTCGAAATGAGCGCCTATCTCGGCATCCTCGCCCTCTTTCTTCTCACCGCGGCGACCGGTTACTTCGTCGCCCAGGAATTCGCCTTCGTCGCCGCCGACAGGGGCCTGCTCCGCGAGCAGGCGAGCGGCGGTGACGCGGCCGCCGAGCGGGCGCTGCAGGTCACCTCGCGTCTGTCGTTCATGCTCTCCGGCGCGCAGCTGGGCATCACCGTCACGGCCCTGCTCGTCGGTTTCCTCGCCGAACCCGCCATCGCCACGCTCGTCCGGCCGCTGCTCGGCGACCTGCCGGCGGCCTTCTCCGTGGCCATCGGCGTCTTCGTGGCGACCGTGATCCAGATGGTGCTGGGCGAGCTCGTCCCGAAGAACCTCGGCATCGCCAAGCCGGAGACGGTGGCCAAGTTCCTCGCCCGCTCGACCGTGGCCTACCTGGCGGTCGCGGGCCCGCTCATCAAGCTGTTCGACTCGGCGGCGACCGGCCTGCTGCGCCGCCTCGGCGTGGAGCCGGTGGAGGAGGTGGAGCACGGCGCGACCCCGGAGGAGCTCTCCAGGATCATCGCCGAGTCCACCCAGGCCGGTGAGCTGCCCCCGCGGCTGTCGGAGCTGCTGGAGCGGGCGCTGGAGTTCGGCGACCGGACGGCCGAGGAGGCGATGGTCCCCAGGCCGCGCGTGGTCGTGCTGCGCGGCGACCGGACCATCTCCGACCTCATCGAGACGATGAGGGAGTGCGGCCACTCGCGCTACCCGGTGCTCGGCCCCGACGGCGACGTGGTGGGCGTGACGGGCGTGCGCGAGCTGCTGGCCTCGGGGCTGCAGGACGGCCCCGTCCGCGCGATCGCCCGGCCCGCGCTGCTCGTGCCCGACTCGCTGCCGCTGCCGCTCGTGCTGCAGCAGATGCGCGCCGCCAAGGACGACCTCGCCTGCGTCATCGACGAGTACGGCGGGCTGGCCGGTGTCCTGACCGTCGAGGACCTGGCCGAGGAACTGGTCGGCGAGCTCCTCGACGAGAACGACCCCGAGCCCGTCGGCGTAATCGAGCGTCCCGGCGGCGTCTGGGACGTCCCCGGCACGCTGCGGCTGGACGAGGTCGAGCGGGCCACGGGGATCGCGCTGCCCGAGAGCGACGACTACGACACCGTGGCCGGTCTGGTGCTGGCCAGGCTGGGCCGGATGGCCGAGCCGGGCGACAGGGTGACCGTGGAGCTCGTCGCCGACGCCGACCCGTTCAGCGACGACGCCCAGGAGTCGCAGGCCGAGCTCATGGTGCTGTCGCTGCAGCGCAGGGTCCCCGAGTGGGTACGGCTGGCCCCCGTCCCGCACCCCGCGGAGGTGGGCCGGTGAACCCGCTCGTCCTGCTCCTGCTCAGCGCGGCGCTGCTGGTCTTCAACGCGCTGTTCGTGGCCGCCGAGTTCGCCTTCGTCTCCGCGCGCAGGCACCGCCTGGAGGAGATCGCCTCCGGCGGCGGCAAGCTGACCAGGTTCGTCGCCAAGTCGGCGGTCGAGGCCGGCAAGCAGCTGTCGCTCATGCTGGCGGGCGCGCAGCTCGGCATCACGCTGTGCACGCTCGGCCTGGGCATGGTGACCGAGCCCGCGATCGAGCACTATCTGGAGCCGGTCTTCGCCTGGATCGGCATGCCGGAGGGGCTGCGGGTGCCGATCTCGCTGACCATCGCGCTGGCCCTGGTCACGTTCCTGCACATGGTCGTCGGCGAGATGGCGCCCAAGTCGTGGGCGCTCACGCACCCCGAGAGGGCCGCGCTGCTGCTGACGGCGCCCTTCCGCGCCTTCACGTGGCTGATGCGCCCGCTGCTGTGGGCGCTGAACGGTTTCACCAACCTGATCCTGCGCGTGTTCGGCGTGCACGCCCGTGACGAGCTCGCCACCACCAGGACGCCTCGCCAGCTCGCCATGCTGGTCGGCGAGTCCGGCCGGATGGGGCTGCTCGACCGTGACGAGCACGACCTGCTGACCAGGGCGCTGCGGCTGGAGGCCGAGGGCATCGAGCGGCTCATGGTCTCGATCGACCAGGTCGTCATGGTGCCTGCCGACGCGGGCTCCGGCGAGATCAGGCGGGTCGCGGGCAAGAGCGGCCACCTGCGGCTGCTGGTCGGCACGCGGTCCGACGTCAGGGGCGTGCTGCACGCGCGCGACGCCGTACTGCGCCCGGAGACCGCCGCCGGGGAGCTGGCGCGGCCGCTGCCGCGCCTGCCGTGCGTCACCCAGGTTCCCGAGGCCGTGGCGGCCCTTCAGGACGCGCGCGCGCACCTGGGGCTGGTCGTCGCGGCCGACCAGTCGGTCATCGGCATGGTGAGCCTGAGCGACCTGCTCGGCGAGCTGCTGGACACCAGAGCCGCGTGAGCCGGATCCCCCCGGCGCCCCATGGGCGCCGGGGGAGCCAGGCCACAGTTGTGTCACAAGAGGGCAAAGTCCGCCGGCCGCATCGCGACGCGCCGATCCCCCCGATGAATCAGCTCTGAGCGAAACATTCGAAAAGACGAAATGGTCGTGTAAGCGAGTTGAAAGTGGCTCGCAAGCGAGGTCGGATACCGTTTCGCAAGCGGGCGCGGGCCGTGACCCAAAAAACGAGCCCCGGCTCTTGCGAACCGGGGCTCTGTTTCGTCAATGTTGGTCCACCGATGACATCGGGGACCTGAGTGGGCGAGGAGGGATTTGAACCCTCACGTCCTTTCGGACACACGGACCTGAACCGTGCGCGTCTGCCGTTCCGCCACCCGCCCTTGTGGGTGCGGAGAAACAGTAGCACGGATCAGACGCTGGTACCGAACCCGGATACGATCGCATCAAGACGCGGAGAGAAGAGCTGGGTGCAAGAGAGCGACTCAGGAGCCACCGGCACCCCAGCGGCCGCGACGATATGCACGGAGGAGGGGAGGTACCCGGTGGGAGTCCTTCAGCGCTTCGAGCGAAGGCTCGAAGGCTTGGTTGAGGGGGCCTTTGCGCGGGCGTTCAAATCTGACCTTCAGCCGGTCGAGGTCGCCAGCGCGGTGCAGCGGGAGATGGACGAGCGGGCCGCCATCGTGGCTCAGGGCCGGACGCTCGTGCCCAACGACTTCGTGGTGGAGCTGTCGACGACCGACGCCGAGCGACTCGAGGTCTACGCCGACAGCATCAGCCACGAGCTGGCCAACCTCGCCAGGGAGTACGCCAAGGAACAGGGCTACTCCTTCGTGGGACCGGTCCGGGTCCGTTTCGAGACGGCCCCCGACCTCGCGGTCGGGCTGTTCCGCATCCGCTCGGGCGTCATCAGGGGAGCGACGGTCGAGCAGGACGAGATCCGCCAGCCCAAGAGCGATCTTCCGGCCTCGCGGCCGGGGGCGTTCGGCGGCCGGCCGCGACTGCTGGTCTCCACGCAGGACGACCCGCAGGGCGACCGCTCGTACGAGCTGACCACCCCGGTGACCTTGCTCGGGAGAGGCACCGACTGCGATCTTCGTCTTGTCGATCCAGGCGTCTCCCGGCACCACGCGGAACTACGCGTCGAGGGTCCGCAGGTCGTGCTCGTCGACCTCGGCTCCACGAACGGCACATTCGTCAACGGCCAGCCGGTACGCAGGATCGAGCTCCAGAACGGCACTCGTGTCACCCTGGGGCGCACGACCCTGGTGTTCCGGCGCGATTAGAGGTAGACAAACGGTCCATGTCCGAGCTCACGCTGCTGCTGATCCGGCTCGCCTTCCTGGCGGTGCTGTGGTTCTTCGTCATTGCCGCAGTCGGGGTGATCCGGACGGACCTGTTCGGTTCACGTACGGCTCCGGCCGCGCCCCGGCCCAAGGCGGCGAGCCCCAAGCCCGCCGCCAAACCCAAGAGCAAGAAGGGGGAGCCACGCCAGCTGGTCGTCACGGGCGGCCCCCTGCAGGGCACCACCATCAGCCTCACGGAGACGCCCATCACCATCGGCAGGGCCAACGACGCCACGCTGGTCGTGACCGACGACTACGCTTCCAGCCGGCATGCCCGACTCTTCCCCCAGGACGGTCAGTGGATCGTGGAAGATCTTGGCTCAACCAACGGCACGTATCTCGACCGCTCGAAAGTCACCCGCCCGACCCCTGTGCCGCTCGGTGTCCCGATCCGGGTCGGCAAGACAGTCATTGAATTGCGCAAATGACCATCGCACTCCGCTACGCCGCCCGCTCGGACGTCGGCCTCCTCCGCGAAGGGAACGAGGACTCGGCGTACGCTAGCGGCCGCCTGCTCGCCGTCGCCGACGGCATGGGCGGGCACGCACACGGCGAGGTGGCGAGCTCCGTCGCCATCGCCGCAATGGCCTCTCTGGAAGAGAGCCAACAGGGGGGTGACCTGCTCAACGCCATCGAGGCAGCGGTACGCGACGCGAACCGCAAGCTCCACGAGATGGTCGGGCGGGATCCCAGCCTCAAGGGCATGGGCACCACTCTCACCGCGATGCTCTGGAACGGCACCCAGGTCGCGCTGGTGCACGTCGGCGACTCGCGCGCCTACCTGCTCAGACGCGGGGAGCTCTACCAGATCACCCACGACCACACGCTCGTCCAGCAGCTGGTCGACGACGGGCGGATCACCCCCGAGGAGGCGGCGACGCACCCGCAGCGGTCGATCCTGCTGCGGGCCCTCGACGGCAGCGGCGAGGTCGATCCCGACCTCACCCTGCGTGAGGCTCAGCTCGGCGACCGCTACCTGCTCTGCTCCGACGGGTTGTCGGGGGTGGTGAGCGCCGAGACTCTGCACGCGACGCTCACCAACATCGACGACCCCGAGGAGGTCGTGCGCCAGCTCATCGACCTGGCCAACAGAGGCGGCGGCCCCGACAACATCACCTGCGTGCTCGCCGACGTGGTCGACCTCACCGAGGGCGTACAGGTGCCCACGGAGGCGGCGGTGGTCGGCGCGGCCGGCTCCAACCGGCTCCGGGCGGGTTCCCCCGGGGCGCCGGCGGGGCGAGTGAGCGCGGCGACCGCACCCCAGCCGGTGATCACCGACGACGATGACGACTACGACGGCGCCGAGGCGTCGGGGCGAGCCGTCAGGCGCCGTCGCGTGTGGCCCGTGCTGGTCTCCGTGCTCGGTGTGGCCGGGGTGGCCGCCGGTGTCGGCGGCTTCTTCGGCTGGCAATGGGTTCAGGACCAGTACTTCGTCGGAGCAAGGGGCGACGAGGTGGTCGTTTATCGCGGAGTGCAGCAGGAGGTGGGCCCCATCCAGTTCTTCGAGGTGGTCAAGCCCACCGGTCGCAAGGTCTCCGACCTGTCCTCCACCGAACAGGCTCTGGTGAAGGACGGCATCAAGGTCGCCGACGAGGACGAGGGCCTCGAGAAGATCAACAGCCTGACGTTCAGTCTCAACGCCACCGAGCCGAAGCCCTCGGTCACCCCGTCATCAACCCCGACCAAGACGAGGTCCCAGTAGGTGAGCGAAGTGGTCGCGACCCCCGTCCCCATGCCCGCCAAGCGGCGTGCCGTCCAGCTGTTCATGCTGGCCGGAGCCGTGGCGATCGTCATGGGGGCCTACGCCAACGTCGGCCTGGCCGTCGACGGCGCCATCCCCGCCGGCATGCTGACGTACGGCCTCAGCCTCGGTGGCCTGATGCTGGTCGCCTACCTCGTCCTGGCCAAGTTCGCCCCGTGGGCGGACCCCCTCATCCTGCCCCTGGTCACCCTCGTCAACGGCCTCGGCCTGGTGATGATCTACCGGCTGGAGGTGGCCGGGCAGGAGGGCGCGTCCGCCACCAACCAGATCGTCATGACCGGCGTCGGCGTGGTGCTCTTCACCGTGACGTTGATCGTGCTGCGCGACCACCGTGCCCTGCAACGTCTCACCTACACCGCGGGCCTCGTGGGCCTGGTCCTGCTGATCTCCCCGCTCACCCCGGGGCTCGGCAAGACCATCAACGGCGCCCGCATCTGGATCGGCGTCGGCGGCTTCAGCATCCAGCCCGCCGAGTTCGCCAAGCTGGCGCTGGTGATCTTCTTCGCCGGTTACCTGGTGGCCAAGCGCGACGTCCTCGCGCTGGCCGGGCGGCGGCTGCTGTTCATCGACCTGCCACGCGCCCGCGACCTCGGCCCCATCCTGATCACCTGGGCCGTCGCGATCGGCGTCCTGGTGCTGCAGCGTGACCTGGGCTCCTCCCTGCTGCTGTTCGGCGGCTTCGTCGTGATGCTCTACATCGCCACGCAGCGCACCTCATGGGTGCTGATCGGCGTGCTGCTGTTCGTCGGCGGCGCCTACATCGCCGGCCAGCTCTTCAGCCACGTGGGCGACCGGTTCGACGTGTGGCTGGACCCCGCCAACCCCGCGTACTACGACCGCCCGTTCGGCGGCAGCTACCAGCTCATGCAGGGGCTGTACGGCTTGGGCGCGGGCGGCATCCTGGGCACGGGGCTCGGCCAGGGCCACCCCAAGGAGATCCCGCTCGCCTTCTCCGACTTCATCTTCACCGCCGTGGGCGAGGAACTCGGCCTCACCGGGCTGATGGCGCTGCTGCTCATCTACGCGCTCATCGTGGAGCGCGGCCTGCGCACCGCGATCGCGGCCCGCGACCCGTTCTCCAAGCTGCTGGCCGGCGGCCTGTCGTTCATCCTCGCCTGGCAGATCTTCATCATCGTCGGCGGCGTCACCGGCCTCATCCCGCTGACGGGTCTCGTCACGCCGTTCATGTCGCAGGGCGGTTCGGCGCTGCTGGCTAACTGGATCCTTATCGCCCTTCTGGTACGCATGTCTGATGCCGCCCGACGCCCCCCACCCCAGGCGATCCAGGACGAAGGACTGACGCAGGTGTTCCAGCGATGAACGGGCCTCTCAAGCGCGCGGCCGTGGCGTGTCTCGTCATGTTCGGGCTGCTCATGCTGAACGTCAACTACGTGCAGGCCCTCAAGGCCGAGAGCCTGAACGACGACGCCAGGAACAAGCGCAACTTCTTCGAGCGCTACGAGGTGCAGCGCGGCCGCATCACCGCGGGCGGCACGATCCTCGCGCAGTCGGTCGAGCAAAAGAAGGGCAACTTCCGCTTCGTCCGTGAGTACCCGGACGGGAAGGTCTTCGCGCACGTCACCGGCTACTTCTCCCCGGAGAGCGAGTCGGCGATCGAGCGCGCCACCAACGGCTACCTCGACGCCAGCCACCCCGACCTGCTGCTGCGCAGGAGCATCGACCTGTTCACCGGCGAGCCGACGCGCGGCGCCAACGTCGAGGTGACGATCAACCCGAAGGCGCAGAAGGCGGGCCACGAGGCGCTGGCGGCCAGCGGCAAGCGGGGCGCGGTCGTCGCGCTCAACCCGAAGACCGGCGCGATCCTGGCCATGGTGTCGCTGCCCACCTACGACCCGAACGTGCTGTCGGGCACCGACAAGGGGACGGTCTTCGCCGCCTACAACAAGCTCGACAAGGACAAGACCAACGGTCCGCTGGTCAACCGGGCGATCAACCGCACCTACCCGCCCGGCTCCACCTACAAGGTGGTGACGGCGGCGGCGTTCCTCGAGGACGACTCCAGCCGCGACGGGCAGACCATCGTGCCGGCCCCCCAGGTGCTCGACCTGCCCAACACCACCGCCGACCTGCCCAACTCGGGCGGCGCGGCCTGCGGTGGCGGCCAGGTGCCGCTGGTGTACGCGCTGGAGCGCTCGTGCAACACGCCGTTCGGCAAGATCGGCATGGACCTCGGCTACGACCGGATGGCCGAGCAGGCCGCGAAGTTCGGCGTCGGTGAGCCGCTGTCCGTCCCGATGGAGGTCTCCGAGAGCAACGTCGGCCCCAAGGAGGACGCCGCCGCGCTCGCCCAGGCCTCGATCGGCCAGCGCAGCAACCAGATGACGCCGCTGGAGATGGCGATGGTGGCCGCCGGCATCGCCAACGACGGCAAGGTCATGCGACCGTACCTGGTGCAGAAGATCACCGACGCCAAGAACGACACCATCGACGAGGCCGAGCCCGAGGAACTGTCCGAGGCGGTCAGCTCCGAGACCGCGGCCAAGCTCAGGCAGATGATGGTCAGCGTCGTCAACAACGGCACCGCCAACCGCGCCCAGATCCCGGGCGTCGAGGTGGGCGGCAAGACCGGCACCGCGCAGACCACGCCGGGCAAGGCGCCGCACGCCTGGTTCATCTCCTTCGCGCCCGCCCAGGACCCGCAGGTCGCGGTGGCGGTCATCGTCGAGTCCGGCAGCGCGGGCACCGAGGCCTCCGGTGGCCAGACCGCGGCTCCCATCGCGAAGGCCGTGATGGAGGCGGTGCTCGCGAAGTGACCTCCCCCAGTCGCCGGCTCGGCGAGCGCTACCTCCTGGTGTCGCGCATCGCCGTCGGCGGCATGGGCGAGGTCTGGCGCGGCAAGGACGAACTGCTCGGCCGCGAGGTCGCCGTCAAGCTCATGCGGGGCGGTGTGGCGGCCGACTCGTCCTTCCTCGCCCGCTTCCGCAACGAGGCCAGGATCACCGCGGGCCTGTCCGATCCCGGCATCGCCCAGGTCTTCGACTACGGCGAGCAGAGCGACCTGGCCTACCTGGTGATGGAACTGGTGCCGGGAGAGTCGCTGTCGGTCATCCTGGCGCGCAACGGCGCGCTCGGCCCCGAGGTGGCGCTCGACGTGATCCACCAGACCGCCAAGGCGCTGCAGGCGGCGCACGCGGCGGGCATCATCCACCGCGACATCAAGCCGGGCAACCTGCTGGTCACCCGCGAGGGCACGATCAAGGTCACCGACTTCGGCATCGCCCGCGCGATGGAGGCCGCGCCCGTCACGCAGACGGGCACCGTGCTCGGCACGGCCCAGTACGTCAGCCCCGAGCAGGCGCAGGGTCTGCCGCTGACGCCCTCGACCGACCTCTACTCGCTCGGCGTGGTGGCTTACGAGTGCCTGGCCGGCAGCACGCCCTTCCATGCCGACAGCCAGGTGGCGATCGCGCTCCAGCACCTCAGCGCGGCTCCCCCGCCGCTGGACGCCTCGATCCCGGCGCCGGTGCGCGGCCTGGTCATGGAGCTGCTGTCGAAGGAGTCGTCGAGGCGTCCCGCGAGCGCGCGGGAGCTGGCCGACCGGGCTCTCGCGCTGCGCCAGACGATGCTGGGCGCCGACGACTTCGGCACCGAGCTGCGCATGCTGACCGATCCGGCCGGGTTCCGCGTCGACCAGCGGACCGGCCAGGGTCCGGTCGGCGGCTCGCCCGAGACGGTCATCGAGCCCGCCGAGCCGTACGGCGGCACGCCGACGCCGGTGCCTCCCGGCGTGGGCGGGCCGTACGGGGACGACACGGGGCGGTGGGGCGCGCACACGCGGATCTCCGAGCCCGTGCGGCGGCGCAGGCGGCGCACCACGGTGCTGGTCGCGACGGCGGGTTGCGCCGCGGCGGTCGGGCTCGGGGCGTTCGCTATCGCCAATTACGGCCTTGGCGAAACCCCCAACGTGACGGAACCCACACAAACTGTGGAAAGCACTCCGTCCATGAAGCCGAGCAGGACCAAGACACCGTCACGCCGGCCCGCCACGGTTCCGCCGAAGACCGCTCGGCCGGTACCCTCACGGTCAGCTACGGTAAGCACGTCGGCCACTCCCACGCAGCGGCCGACGACGACGAAGACGCCAAAGCCGACCCCGACCCCGACCCCGACGCCCACACCAACGCCCACCCCCACCCCGACGCCAACAGTGACACCAACTGGCTCCCCCGATCCGGGCGAAACCATCCCGCCGAACGAGGAGACGTGATGCGTCGCGGGGTCGATGATGGACACTGGCGGCCCGCGAGCCGGCCGGTACCCAAGATGAACGGTAAGGGACAGTGCAGGAAATGACTCAGCCTCGGCTACTCGGAGGTCGCTACGAGCTCGACGGCGTCGTCGGGCGCGGCGGCATGGCCGAGGTGTATCGCGCACGAGACATCCGGCTGGACCGCATCGTCGCGATCAAGACGCTCCGCGCCGACCTCGCGCGTGACCACACCTTCCAGGCCCGCTTCCGCCGTGAGGCCCAGTCCGCGGCCTCCCTGAACCACCCGGCCGTCGTCGCCGTCTACGACACCGGCGAGGACGCCACCGACGGCACGCCCGTGCCGTACATCGTGATGGAGTACGTCGACGGGCGCACGCTGCGCGACCTGCTGCGGGCCGACCGGCGGTTGTTGCCCGAGCGCGCGGTGGAGCTGGTCGACGGGATCCTGCGGGCGCTCGACTACAGCCACCGCGGCGGCATCGTGCACCGCGACATCAAGCCGGCCAACGTGATGATCACCCGCGCCGGCGACGTCAAGGTGATGGACTTCGGCATCGCCCGCGCGATGGCCGACTCGGCCGCCACGATGACGCAGACCGCGCAGGTGATAGGGACAGCGCAGTACCTCTCGCCCGAGCAGGCCAGGGGCGAGCGGGTCGACGCCCGCAGCGACATCTACTCCACCGGCTGCGTGCTGTACGAGCTGCTGACGGGCCAGCCGCCGTTCACCGGCGACTCCCCTGTCGCGATCGCCTACCAGCACGTGCGCGAGGAGCCCATCCCTCCGTCGCAGATCGACCCCGAGATTCCCCCGTGGGCCGACGCGATCGTGCTCAAGGCGATGGCCAAGGACCCGGCCCAGCGCTACCAGAGCGCGGGCGAGATGCGGGCCGACATCCAGCGCGCGATGTCCGGCATGCCGGTCGAGGCGCAGACCATGACGATGGTCGCCAACTACGGCCCCGGCACCCGCACGATGGCCGCCCCGCAGGGCGCCGGCCCCGCCACGCAGCGCACCGGCGCCATCCCGCCCTACGAGTACGGCGAGGGCGAGCCCAGCCGCGGCGGCAGGCGGCGCGCGGGCGGTGGCGGCGGCAACACCGCGGCCAAGACCGCGGCCTGGATCCTCGTCCCGCTGCTGATCATCGGCGCGTTCGTGTTCGTCGGCTACAAGTTCCTCGCCTCGGGGAGCAGCACGGCCGCCAAGCAGGTCACCGTGCCGCAGCTGGCCACGCAGAAGCAGAAGGACGCCGAGGCCGAGCTGACCGCGCTCAAGCTCAAGTTCACGGTCACCGAGGAGAACGACGCCGAGGTGCCGAAGGGCGTGGTCATCAGCACCGAGCCCGACGCCGGCACCAAGGTGGACGAGGGCGCCTCGATCGCTCTCAAGGTGTCCAAGGGCCCGAAGAAGATCGCCGTGCCCGACGGCCTGATCGGCTCCTCGCCGGAGGACGCCAGGAACGCGCTGAAGGCCGCCGGTCTCGAAGGCGTGATCACGCCGGTGGTCTCCTCCAGGGAGCAGGACAAGGTCTTCGACACCAAGCCCAAGTCCGGCACGGAGGTCGAGGAGGGCAGCTCGGTCAAGCTGTACGTGCCCAAGGCCCAGGTTCCGGTGCCCGGCGTCGTCGGCAAGACGCAGGAGGAGGCCGAGAGCGAGCTGAAGGCCGAGGGCTTCCGGGTGAAGGTGGTGGAGCAGCCGGGCGAGCAGCCGCCTGGCACGGTCATCACGCAGAGCCCCGAGGCGGGCAGCTCGCAGAACCAGAAGACGACGGTCACGATCGTGGTCTCGACGGGGCCGGAGCAGCAGCAGCCGACCGAGGAGCCGTCGTTCCCCGCGACTGAGGAGCCGACGGACATCCCGTCCGACCCGGCGACCGAGGATCCGGGCGACACCGGCGAGCCGCCAGACCTCGGCCCGTGACCCAGGACGGCCCCCTCACCCGGTTTCCGGGGCGAGGGGGCCGTTTCCTTTCCTGCACGCTCGTGATCGCCGCCGCCCGGCGTGGAGAACGCCGGTAGGCGGTCGTGACGGCCCCAGGACCGCGCTGGCGGCTCGGGAACGCCACTGGGACCCGGGAACACATCCGTGGGCGGCCGGACGCCAGGGCGGTCGCCTGGGGATCGGCGTGGAACGCCGCCGTCGCCCGGGGGCGGCCCGGGGCCGGAATGGGGAACGTCCCCGCCGCTCGGGGGCAGTCTGGACGCCGGGGCGTTCACCCGGGGGCCGGAAGGGGAAACGTCCCCGCCGCTCGGGGGCGACGGCGGGGACGTTCACCCGTAAGTCGTTCCGTGGCGGCGCCGCGTTACACGATGGTCGACAACCAGTTGCCCAGTAGCTGGTGCCCGTGCTCGGACAGCACCGACTCGGGGTGGAACTGCACCCCTTCGATGGGCGCGGTGCGGTGCCGGAGGCCCATGATCGTCCCGTCGGCGGTCCGCGCGCTCACTTCCAGCTCGTCGGGCACCGTCTCGGGCCGTACGGCGAGCGAGTGGTAGCGCGTCATCGTCACGGGCGAGGGCAGTGACGCGAACACGCCCTTGCCGTCGTGGATGATGGCGCTCGTGCGCCCGTGCATGAGCTCGGGCGCCCTGGAGACGACCGCGCCGTAGGCCACGCCGATCGCCTGGTGTCCGAGGCACACGCCGAGCAGCGGCTTGCCGGTGGCGGCGGCGTGGCGTACCAGCGGCACGCTGACTCCCGCCGCCTCGGGCGTGCCGGGCCCTGGGCTCACCAGGACGCCGGCGAAGCCGTCGGCGTCCTCCACGCGCACGACGTCACGCGGCCGCACCTCGCACACGGCGCCCAGGAAGCGCAGGTACTGCACGATGGTGTGGACGAAGCTGTCGTGGTTGTCCACCACCAGGATCATTTGCGGACGGTCACCTCATCCAGCGTCACGGCGGGCTCGAGAAGAGGAAAGACGACATACCAGAGTACGGCTCCCGCCACGGCGACCAGCACGAGGGCCGCCAGAAGCCGCGTCGGCGGTCCGCCGGGCAGGTGCCGCCAGATCCAGCCGTACATGTCAGGCCTTCCTCTGCTCGGTGGACTTCAGCACGCCGTAGACGATGAGCCGCTGGGCGGCGGAGTACTCGGGGTGGCAGGTCAAGAGCGTGATCATCGCCCTGATGGGGGTGATGTCGGGTTTTCCTGGCACTGGGGCGAGGATGTCCACCTCGTCGGGCTCGACGACGTCCTGTGAGATGACCCGGTAGGTGTAGCGGGCCTCGCGGGCGTCCACGATGATCTCGTCGCCGCGCCGGAGCTCGTCGATGCGGTTGAACGGCGCCGCGTAGGTGGTGCGGTGGCCCGACAGGACGAGATTGCCGATCTTTCCCGGCAGCGCCGATCCGGGGTAGTGGCCGGGGCCCTTCTTCAGGTGTTCGGCGTCGACGCCCTCGACCACGGCGTACTTGTAGTCGTCGCCGAGCCTGGGGATGCGCAGCAGGGCCAGGGCGTTGCCGAGCCTGATCCGGCCGAGGTGGGCGGTCGCGTCGCCCTGCTCCTCAGCGAGCTGTCGCTGGAGCAGCTGCTGCTGGCGCTGGGTGTAGGCGCTGGTGCCCCACAGCAGGTAGGCGCAGAAGAACATCATCACCAGGCCGGCCGTGATGCTCAGCTCCCCGCAGGTCCGCAGCAGTGCCCTCACTCTGCTCAGGTTATGCACAGGCGTGGCGGACGCCGGGGATCGCCATGTTCCGCGCGTGGCGACTATCCTGGGCAGACCAGAGAGCCTGGGGACTATCCGGATGGCCCCCGGCCGCCAGCAGGAGTTATCCCGTGCCCAAGCCGAAGACTCGCAAGAAGGCGGTCTACACGCCGCCGCAGAAGTCGCAAGAGGTCAAGGTCAGCCCGCGGTGGCTGGCGCCGACCATGGTCCTGTCGTGGATCGTCGGGATCCTGTGGATCGCGGTCTACTACGTGGCCCCTCAAGCGCCTCTGCTCAAGGATCTCGCCAACTGGAACCTGCTGGTCGGGTTCGCTTTCATCATCTTCGGTGTGGTGCTTTCCACCCGCTGGCGTTAGTACTTTCCACAGGTTTTCCACAGCCTGGGGAAAGTCTCAGGACAGCAACGACGTCGCGCGGATGACCGTCAGCGCGACCATGATCGCGAAGCCCCCCAGGAGGGCCAGCGCCTGATACAGGGCGCGGTGCTTCCTGGGGGCGTAGACCAGCGCGGTGGTCAGCACCGCGCCGGTGACCAGGCCGCCGACGTGGGCGGTCCAGCTGATGCCGAATCCCGTGACGGCCGGCACCACGAATGTGATCACCAGGTTGAGCACGATGACGGTCGCGATGCCGCGCACGTCGAGCTTGAGCCTGCGCCCCACGATGAAGATCGCCGCGAACAGCCCGAAGACCGCGCCCGAGGCGCCCACGGTGGCCGTGCGCAGGTCGTCGAACCACAGGCTCATCACCGAGCCGCCCAGCGCGCACAGCAGGTAGAGGGCGGCGAACCTGACGTGCCCGAAGGCTCGCTCCAGGTAGGGCGCGATGGCCCAGATCGCCCAGGCGTTGAAGAGCACGTGGAAGATCATCGTGGTGGAGTGCGCGAAGGCACTGGTGATCATCCGGTAGTACTCGCCCTCGCCGACCACGTAGACCGTGTTCATCATGAGGGCGGAACCGAGCCTGTTGTCGGTGAGGAGCTGGCCGGCGAAGACCAGGCCGATGAGCCCCAGGATCGTGTAGGTGACGTAGGGCGTCGTGACGACGCCGCCGCCGAAGGTCGAGCGTGCCTGCCGTACGGTCCTGTTGCCCTCGGCGACGCACTCGGGGCACTGGAAGCCCACCGCCGCGTCGCGCATGCAGTCAGGGCAGATGGGCCGTTCGCAGCGCTGGCAGCGGACCCACGTCTCCCGGCCAGGATGGCGGTAGCACGTGGGCACGGTCTCCTGGGGGCTGGGCGGCTGGCTGGTCATGAGGGGCCTTTCTCGTCCACTGACCGCCAGCCTACTCATCGGGAGGGTCGGCGCTGGACCGTCGCGGGCGACAGCCTCGCGTTCCCGATGAGCGCGGCCGCCCAGCCCGTCGCTCAGCCCTCGACGCGGTCGATCGTGACCGACTCGAGGATCACGTCCTCGGTGGGGCGGTCGTTACGGCCGGTCTGCGTCTTGGCGATCGCGTCGACGACGTCCTGGCCCTCGACGACCTCGCCGAAGATCGAGTGCTTGCGGTTGAGGTGCGGCGTCGGCACGACGGTGATGAAGAACTGCGAGCCGTTGGTGCCCTTGCCGAAGCGGACGCCCGCGTTGGCCATGGCCAGCAGGTACGGCTTGTTGAAGACGAGCTCCGGGTGGATCTCGTCGTCGAACTCGTAACCGGGGCCGCCGATGCCCTGGCCGAGCGGGTCGCCGCCCTGGATCATGAATCCGTCGATGACGCGGTGGAAGATCGTGCCGTCGTAGTAGCGTCCGGTGCTCTTCTCGCCGGTGCCGGGGTGCGTCCACTCCTTGGTGCCCTCGGCGAGCTCCACGAAGTTGCGAACCGTCTTCGGCGCCTTGTTCGGGAAGAGTTCGATCTTGATGAGACCGCGGTTGGTCTGCAGGTTTGCGATCAGCTTCTCAGCCACGAGACAGCTGCCCCCCTCTGTGCACAGGGATCATTCTGTGATGGTTTGCATGTCAAGGCCGCTGGGGCCACTCATGCATCCTCCCACGGCTCGTCATGATTGAGCCGCCTTGTACCGGGAAGGTCACGCTGCGGGGCCCCAACGACAGGGGAGGTTGTCGTGTCCCTGACACTGAGAAAGCGCCACGTCGTGGTAGAGATTCCCGCGACGTGGTTGGGCCGCATGAAGGCTCAGGCCATGCGGGCCGGATACCGGCTCGCCCCGATGGCGGACCAGGCCAAGACGGTCACCGCACATCGGATCGAGGATGCCCGTTACTGGGCGGCACCCAAACTGGAGGATGCCGCCCATCGGGTCGAGGATCAGCTCGCCCCGAGGATCAGCGCGATGCTGAGCCAGGCGGCCAGCAGAATCGACCCGACACCGGCAAGGTCCCGCCGGTGGCCGGTCATGGTGCTCATGACCGGGGTGGCACTGGGCGCCATGGGGTTCGTGTTCTACCGCCGCAACGCCCAGCAGTGGACCGACCACATGAAGGAGTCCGCCACTGACGCCTCTCGCTGGGTCAGCGAGCGGGCACACAAGGCGGCCGACAAGGTGTCATCCCACGCGGAGAACACGGCCGAGAAGGTCGACGAGGCGGCGCCGAAGACGACCTGACGGGTGCGACGCGGCCGCGCCCCTGCGCGCGGCCGCGTTGACCTCTAACCAAGCGCTTGCTACAACCAGCGCATGAGCCTGTCACCGCTCGACGACTTCCCCGTCCACCAGGCCCCTCAGGTCATGCGCCACGTGGCGACCTCCGATCGCAACTTCTACGATCGCTACTACTTCAACTGCCATGCCGGCACCGACGAGCTCATGCTCATCGTCGGGCTCGGGCAGTACCCCAATCTCGGCGTCACCGACGCCTTCGCCTGTGCCCGCCGTCCGGACCTGCACCGGGTGGTGCGGGCGTCACGGGAGCTGGGCGGCGACCGCATGGACACCTCCGTCGGCCCGTTCAGGATCGAGGTCATCGAAGGGCTCAAGCGGCTCAGGGTGATTCTGGAGCCGAACGAGCATGGCCTGTCCTTCGACCTCACGTGGACGGGCACGATCCCGGCCACGCTCGAACCCCGCCACTTCCTGCGCTGGCAGGAGCGGGTGATCTTCGATTCCGTACGGCTGGCACAGACCGGCCGCTGGAGCGGCACCATCGTGGTCGGCGACGACGAGATCCCCGTCGACGGATGGCAGGGCACCAGAGACCGCTCCTGGGGCATCAGGCCGGTGGGCGAGCCGGAGCCGCCCGGCATCCAGGTCAAGAACCCGGGCACCTTCTACTGGCTGTACGCGCCCATGCAGTTCGACGACCACGCGATCCTCTGCATCGTGCAGGAGGACCACGAGGGCCGCAGGGTCCTGGAGGAGGCCGTCAGGGTGTGGTCGGACGGCCGGGAGGAGTATCTCGGCCGCCCCGGCTACCACCCCGTCTACGCCCCAGGCACCCGCGACGTCGTGTCGGCCACGATCACCTTCGACAAGATCGAGGTGCGGTGCACGCCGATCCTGCCCGTCCATCTCATGGTCGGCACGGGGTACGGCCTGGAGCCCGACTGGAAGCACGGCATGTACCAGGGAAGCCAGCCCGTGGTCCAAGGGGTGACCTACACGCTGCCCGAGGACGCCGGCCGCATGTGGGGCATGGTCGACGCGGTCGCGCGCTTCGAGTACGACGGGCAGGTCGGCCACGGGCTCTTCGAGTACTGGGCGCTGGGCCCGCACCCGTCCTTCGCCTGAGCCCCGCCGTACCGGACCCCCATCGCCGGTACGGCAGGGCCGCGCCCCGTTACTCGGCGCGGCAGGCGATGGTCACGGCCTTGGCGTTCTCGTCGTCCGCGGGGGCGATCGCGACCGCGCTCTCCGTGATCTCGGCGGCCTGGATCGGGGCGTCCTTCCGCTCGGCCTCGGTGGCGGGCGTCGCGGGGACGGCCTCGGTGACCTCGCTCCACCCCTGGACGTGCGGGGCGCCGTCGGGCGGGGTCGTGACCGTCACGGTCTCCCCGTCGGGCGCGACCTTCGCGGCGCGCGCCACGGCACCGGTCGCGTCGACGTCAGCGGAGAGCCGGACCTCGCCCTTCTCGGCGTGCTCGATCTCGGTGGCGGGGATGGCGTCGACGAACTCGAGGGTCCTGCCGTCGCTCGTCACGCAGGTGCCCTTGGCGGGCGGCTTGGCGGGCGGTTCCCCTGAGGCGGCGTTGGCCGATCCGGCCAGCCCCCCGGCCAGCAGCACGGCACCCACGGCAACGAGAGCGGCGATACGTCGCTTGAACACTTCCCTCTCCTTCGTTGATCGAACGGAATGAACGCAGCTTCGCCCACGCAACCTGAAGGCACCCTGAACGCCGCCGAAATGATCTTCAGGTTGGCTTTAGGTCGAGTCAGGCACGCTGAGCCCTGTGCGAGTTCTACTGGTCGAGGACGAGAAGAGGCTGGCCGACCTGGTCAAGGGCGGCCTGGCGGGTGAGGGCTTCGCCGTCGACGTCGCCTACGACGGCCGCGACGGGCTGTGGATGGCCTCGGAGAACGACTACGACGCGATCGTGCTGGACGTCATGCTGCCCAGGCTGAACGGGTACGCGCTCTGCGCGAAACTGCGCGAGGCGGGCAACTGGACCCCGATCATGATGCTCACCGCGAAGGACGGCGTCTACGACGAGGCCGAAGCGCTCGACACCGGCGCGGACGACTACCTCGCCAAGCCCTTCTCCTACGTCGTCCTGGTGGCCAGGCTGCGCGCCCTGGTCAGGCGGGGCGGCAAGGAGCGGCCCGTGTCGATCACCGTGGGCGACCTGACCGTCGACCCCGCGGGCATGCGCTGCCGCAGGGGCGGCGTCGAGATCGCGCTGACCCCGAAGGAGTTCGCGGTGCTGCACGGCCTGGCCCGCCGGGCGGGCGAGGTGGTCAGCAAGAGCGAGCTGCTCGCCCAGGCATGGGACTTCAGTTACGACGGCGACCCCAACATCGTCGAGGTGTACGTCAGCGCGCTGCGCCGCAAGATCGGCCCCGGCGTGATCGAGACCGTCAGGGGCGCCGGCTACCGCTTGGAGGCGGCGTGAAAAGCCTCTTCTCCGTACGGCTGCGCGCCACGGTCGCGGCCACCGCCGTCGTCGCCGTCGCGCTCGGCATCGCCGCGGCCGTCCTGGTCATCTCGCTGAAGGGCAGCCTGGAGGCCAGCGCCAGGTCCGAGGCGGCCAGGAAGGTCGTCGCGGCGATGCCGCTGGCCGCCGTCACCAAGCCCGCCGAGCTCGTCCTGACCGCCGACCCGGACGTCCAGGTCAGCGCGACCACGAGGACGGTGGACCCGTGGGAGACGGTGGGGCCGTGGGAGACGGCGACCCCGGGCCAGTTCGCCGTCGCCAGGATGGCGGTCGACACGGAGACGGGTCCTGTCGAGGTCTGGGGCCGGGCCTCGCTGGCCGGCGCCGAGCAGGCGCTCAAGACGCTGAACGGGCTGCTGCTGCCGGGGGTGCCGCTCCTGCTTGCCGTGGTGGCGGGGATGACGTGGTTCTCCGTCGGCCGGGCGCTGGCGCCCGTCGCGGCGATCAGGGCGAAGGTCGCCGACATCACCGCGCGCGACCTGCACCAGCGCGTGCCAGTCCCCGAATCGGGCGACGAGATCGCCGGGCTCGCCGTCACGGTGAACGCCACGCTCGACCGGCTGGAGACGGCGGTCGAGCGGCACAAGCAGTTCGTCGCCGACGCCGCGCACGAGCTGCGCAGCCCGATCGCGACCCTGCGCGCCCGGATGGAGCTGGCCGAGCCCACCGAGCTGTCGACCGAGGCGCTGGCCGACGTCGAACGGCTGCAACGGCTGTCCGGCGACCTCCTGCTGCTGGCCAGGCTCGACGCCGGCGAGCCGCTGCGGAGGGAGGAGGTGGATCTCGGCCAGGTCGTCGCCGAGCGGAGCGCCCGCCCGGGGGCGGCCGTCACCCTCGACATCAGCCCCGACGTGGTCGTCAGCGGCTCGCGCGGCCACCTCTCGCGGCTGGTCACCAACCTGGTGGACAACGCGGTACGGCACGCCGCGACGGCGGTCGAGGTCAGGGCGTACGAGAAGGACGGCGAGGCGGTCCTGGAGGTGCTCGACGACGGGCCGGGGATCCCGCCCGAGCACCGGGAGGCCGTCTTCGACCGCTTCACCAGGCTGGACGAGGCCAGGGCAAGGGACGGCGGAGGGGCCGGGCTCGGCCTGTCGATCGCCAGGGACATCGCGACGCTGCACGGCGGGACGCTCGCCGTACGGGACGGCAAGTTCGTGGCGAGGTTCCCTGCGCACCGGGACTGACGCGGCCGGGGCGGGTCGGACCCGCCCCGGCCGCCGGGCTCAGGCGTCGCGGTCGAGCTGCAGGAACGCCCGCTCGATCGCCTCCGGGTAGGGCATCTGGGAGACCAGGTCGCGCAGGCCCTCGACGTGCGCCCGGCGGGCCAGATCGGCCGTGACCGCCAGGTCGTTCAGCTGGGCCGAGACGAACGCGCGGTCGACCACCGCGCCGTGCCCTGGCACGATGACCTGCTCGGGCAGCTCGGCCAGCAACGCCGCCAGCGTGCCCGGCCAGTCGAGCGGGTAGGCGTCGCCGAAGGCGGGCGGTGCCCCCTCCTCCACCAGGTCGCCGGCGAAGACCACACCGGCGTCCGGGACGTGCACGACGATGTCGTTGTCGGTGTGTCCCCTGCCGAAGTACCGCAGGTGCACCGGCCTGCCGCCGATGTCCAGCGTCGCCCGGTCGGTGAACGTGTGGTCGGGCACCACGATCTCCACGTCGGCGGCCTCGGGATCCCGGCCGGCCGCCACCCGCTCCCTGGTGCCCTCGCCGTCCCTCTTGATCTCCTCGACCGCCCGCGCGTGCGCCCAGAACTCGGCGGGCACGAACAGCGCGTTGCCGAAATAGTGATCGAAGTGGGCGTGGCTGTTGACGACCGTCCACGGGTCGGGAGTGATCCTCCTGATGGCCTCGATCAGGTCGGCGGCCTTGGGGTGGGACTCCCGCGTGTCGAGGACCAGGCACTGGCCGTCACCGACGACCAGGCCGACGTTCAGGTCGTAGGACTCGTGCCGACGGACGAACACCCGGTCGCCGATCTCCAGCCACTGCTCGTTCATGTCCTCATCTTGGCGGATACGAGCGGCTCGTGTGCCGGCCCGGCCTCCTCGTGGCCGGAGGCCGCGCGGACGGAGAAGGTGCCCGCGAGGTCCGGGACGGCCAGCAGGCGCAGGAGCAGGGCGCAGTGCCCCGTCGCGTCCTCGTCGCCCCACTCGACGGTGAGCAACCGCGTCGGCACGCCGTCGCGGCCGCCCTCCCCGCTGAGCGCCTCGGTCCGCAACTCGCCCAGCCGCTCCCGCATCAGCCCGGTGGCGAGCGCGACGTGCGCGGCGCCCGCCTTGCCGTACCTGCCGGCCACCGAGCCGAACGTCACCACCAGCCGGGGGCGCTCCACGGCGGCCAGCAACGCGTCCAACCCACCGACCCGCGGCGCGACGTGCAGCGCGATCTCTCCGTCCGTCAGCTCGGTGAACCGCGCGGGACGGTTCACGCCGCCCGCGTGCACGATCGCCGTCACCCGCCCGAGCCGCCCTTCCAACGCCCGTACGGCACGCGCCACCGCCGCGGAGTCGCCGAGGTCGGCGGGTTCGTAGGCGTGCTCCCCCGGGAGGTCGGCGAGAGCGGCGGCCAGCAGGGGATCGTCGTCCGGCTCGGACCTGCCGAGGAGAGCGAGCCTGGCGCCCGTGGCGCCGGCGAGCGCCTTCGCGCACTCATGGCCGAACCCCTTACCGCCGCCGCTGACCAGCACCACATCGCCGGAATCGAGGGGGATCCGCCCTTCGGCCGGCAGTTCCACCGGCACGCTCTCCCGCCGCCACGTCCCGCCCCTTTCGTCGACGACCAGCTCGTGGTAGCCGGGAACGGGCCGCTCGGGCGCGAGAACGCGGCCGTTCGTCATCACCAGCGCGACCGCCAGCTCCGGGTGCTCGAGCCAGAGCGTGCGCAGGAATCCCGCGTAGGCGTCGGTCCGCGCCGCGACGAGCAGCGGTCTCCCCTCGGCGACGGCTCCGCGAGCGGCGGCGAGCAGTTCGCCAGGCGACGGCTCGACCACCGCGCGACTCTCCTCGACCGGCTCGTCGAAGGGCACCAGCCGTTCACCGAAGCAACGCACCGCACTCCGCACCCGAACTCCCCCCACCCTCGTTGCACCCTCCTCCGGCGACCCGGTCGGTCCGGTCGGTCCGGCGCGCTCCTCAGGCCCTCCCGGGTATCGGCCGGCCACCCCCGCCACCGATCGGCCGCTCCCCCTCGGCCGCAGAACGGGTCGGAATTTATTCAGGCCCCTCCTAAGGGTCAACGGAGACACACGGCGCTTCCTCGACCTTTGCCGCTATGACTCTCCGCCCGGCCGGAAAACACCTTTCGTCCGGTCACGGCGGCTGCGTAATGTCCGATGCGTGATCAGACCCGATCCTGGGCGGACGGACCGGTTGCCCGCTGGGTTGTCGGCTGGGTCTCCTGCCGGCGGCCGGCCGCGACCGCGCCCGTCCACCGGCGCGCCGCAGGGGCCACACCGTGAGATCGCCTGCGACGAGTCGGGGTCGGAAGGCGAGAAGCTCGTCGGGGGCAACACGAAGGTGTTCGCGCACGCGGGCCTGGGACTCGACGTCGAGTCGGCGGCCGCGTGCATGCGAGCGGTGCGGGACCGGGCGCCGTCACCGACGACGGAGTACAAGGCGTTCATCCTGCTCCGGAGCAAGCATCGCCAGGCCCGCGCGTGGCTGCTCGGGCCCTCGGGGCCGCTCCTCGGCAACGCCCACGTCTACCTCATCGACAAGGCGTTCTTCGTCGTCCGCACCGTGATCGAACTGCTTCCCGCCGACGGCGACGATCCCGCCGACCTGGCCGCCGCCTTCTACCGCGAGGGCCAGGGCGCGCTCGGCCACGCGCGCTGGACCGCGTTCCTGGCGGCCTGCAACGACCTGCTGCGCACCAGAAACGGCCGGGGTCCCGGCGTGTCCGTCGAGGAGGTCTTCCACCTGGTCGAGTCCCTGCGGACGGCCGGCGTCGGCGGCCCGACAGGGGCCGTCATGGACCGGCTCGCCGCGGCGCGACCCCTCGTGGAGGCCTTCAGGGCGCGGCTGCTCGGCGATCCGCCGCAGATGCCCGTGCTCGACCCGCTGGTCCCGGCCATCGTCCAGGCGGTCGACCGCTGGGCCGAGGGCGACGGCGTCCTGTCCATCGTGCACGACCGGCAGACCATGCTGACGGACGAGCGCATCGCCCAGCTCAGGGCACATCCGGTCGTCCGCCGAGGTTCCGCGCATGGCCGGCTGGCCGATGTCAGGCTCGTCGACTCCCGCACCGATCCCCGGATCCAGGTCGCCGACCTGCTCGCCGGCGCGGCCAGGAAGATCGCCGAGGACGAGCTGGACGGGCGCGGGGACGCCGAGCTCACCGAACTGCTCCGCCCATACATCGCCCCGGCCTCCATCTGGATGGACGGCTTCGGGCCGGCCCGCGCTGGTTGAATGCCTCCATGGACGCGCTCTCGGCCAGGGACAGATTCATGACGGCGCGGACCGCCACGCTCGCCACGGCCGACACCGGCGGGGTGCCGCACCTGGTGCCGATCGTGTTCGCCGCCCACGACGACCTGATCGCGTTCGCGGTCGATCACAAGCCGAAGCGGTCCACGGACCTGCGCAGGCTGCGGAACATCGCCGTCAACGAGCGGGTCAGCCTGCTGGTGGACCACTACGAGGAGGACTGGTCGCGGCTGTGGTGGGCGCGCGCGGACGGCAGGGCGGCGATCGTGGGCGACCCGGCCGAGAGCGCGCGCTGGATCGCCCGGCTGGCCGAACGCTACGCGCCCTACCGGTCCCGGCCGCCCGAGGGGCCCGTGGTCACGATCGCGGTGGAGCGGTGGAGCGGCTGGTCCGCCGCCGGATGATCAGCGGGCTTCGAGCGTCCGGCGGCAGTGGTCCAAGGCGTGCGCGGCGAAGGCGGCGCGGTCCACGCCCGGCACGCCGATGACGATCTGGGTGCTGAACCCGTCGAGCATCGCGCGCAGCCGTACCGAGAAGGCCTCCGCGTCTGTGGCGACGAACTCGCCCGCGCGCACGCCGTCGTCCACCACCCGCACCAGATCCTCGTGCCAGCGCCGGTCCAGCTCGGCCTGTGTCTCCCGCAGCTCGGGAACGGCGAGCGTGCGGCTCCACACGTCGACCCAGAGCAGCCAGCGCGGATCGGCGGTGCCGCTGGGCAGGTAGAGGTCGATGTAGCCGGCCAGCCGATCACCGGCCGGAGCGGCGCGCTCGACGATCTCCGCGCGCCGGGGGGCGAGCCGTTCCTCGCTCCAGCGCAGCGTCTCCACCAGCACCTGATCCTTGCTGCCGAAGTAGTAGAGGATGTGGCCTCCGCTGGTGCCCAGCCGCCGGGCCAGCCCGGCCATCGTGAGGTCGGCCAGGCCGTGCTCGGCGATGGCGGCCATCGCCGCCTCCAGCACCTGTTCCCGTGGCCGGTCCAGCCGGCGATGCCCCCGCGCCATAGCTCACCTTGCGATAACGGTCGTTGACGAGTCCTTGACGGACCAATCTACGGCAGTGCATTTTGAATGCCATTCAAACAGTTTGAACGGCATTCAAAGATCGGCCCAGGAGCGCCCATGATCCAGCCGCCAACGGCCCCCGCCGCTGCTCCCGCCCCTCCCTCTCTCGCCCGCATGCTCGGCCTGTTCGGCGCCGTCATGCTCACGCTGTCGTGCATCACGCCCGCGTCCTCGCTGTTCATCATCGTTCCCGAGGTTCTCGCCGGGCAGGGCAGCGGCGCGGTGCTCACCCTGCTGGCCGGGGTGACCGTCTCGATCGCCGTCGGCTGCTGCTACGCCGAACTCGGCACGCTCAGACCCAGCTCCGGCGGCGAGTACGCCATGGTGACGGCGATGCTCGGCCGGCTGTGCGGCTGGCTCACCTTCGGCCTGTCCATCACCCTGCTGATCGTGATCCCGCCGATCATCGCGCTGGGCACGGCCGACTACCTGAGCGACCTGCTCGCGGTGGACCGGGCCGGCGCCGGCGCCGTCGTGATGCTCGCCGCCACCGCCTTCGCGGTGCTCGACATCCGGTCGAACGCCCTCATCACCGGCGTCTTCCTGGCCATCGAGGTGGTCGCCGCCTGCGTGGTCGCCGCCCTCGGCTTCACGCACGCCCAGCGGGGCCCGGAGGTCCTCCTGTCCCCCGTCGTGCCCGACGGGCAGGGCGGCGCTTCTCCGTTCGGGATCGCCGTGCTGATGGCCGGGCTCACCGTGGCGATGTTCGTCGTCAACGGCTTCGGCACCGCGACCTACCTGGCCGAGGAGATCAAGGAACCGCGCCGCGACATCGCCCGCGCGGTGTTCTGGTCGCTCGGCCTGGCGGCCGTCGTCATCATCGTGCCGGTGATCGCCACCGTGCTGGGCGTCGGCTCCCTCGACGACCTGGTCAACGGCTCCTTCTCCGACTACGTGCGCACCTGGGCCGGCGACGGCGTGGCCACCGCGGTCAACCTGGGCATCGCCATCGCCATCTGCAACGCCGTCCTGGTCATGGTGCTCCAGAACGGCCGCGTCGTGTTCGCCTCCGCCCGCGACCGCGCCTGGCCCGCTCCCGTCGGCGCCGCGCTCACCCGCATCCACCCGCGCTGGGGCTCGCCGTACGTGGCGACGCTCGCCATCGGGCTGCCCGGCGTGGCGATGGCCGCGCTGCTCGACATCGAGCAGTTGCTCGGCCTCACCTCGGTGATCGTGACGGTCGTCTCACTGCTGCTCGCCGCGGCCGCGCTGCGCTCCCGTACGGCACGGCACCGGGAGGAGCGGGCCTGGCGCATGCCCCTGTGGCCGCTTCCGCCGCTGGTCGTGATCGCGGCCCTGGGCTACGCGCTGCTCGAGCAGAGCGTCACCGACCTGGTCGTCGCGGGCGGCGTCGTCGCGCTGTTCGCCGCCTACTACCTGCTCTACCTGCGACCTCGCCACGCCACCCACTGGGTCGTCACCGTGCCCGAGGACTGACCCCCTGCCACCTCACCGCACCACCCACCAGGGCGCCACCGACCCCTGCCACCTCACCGCACCACCCACCGGGGCGCCACCGACCCCCTGCGACCTCGCCGCACCACCCACCGGGGGCGCCACCGTCTCCGGGGGCTGACCTCGCATGACTACCCGTCGAGGAGGACGGACAACGATGACCGCCGATCTGACCGTGCGGAACGCCAGGATCCACACCGTCGACGACGCCTTGCCCCGCGCGCAGGCGCTGGCCGTACGGGACGGCCGGATCGTGTGGGTCGGCGCGGACGCCGACGCGCCCGCGGCGGCGGAGACCGTCGACGCCGGAGGCCGCCTGGTGCTGCCCGGCTTCGTGGACGCGCACAACCACGTACGGCTCGGCTCCGACGACGCGTGCGTGCAGCTCGCGGGGGCCGCTGACCTGGCCGAGATCGGCCGCAGGATCGGCGCGTGGCGGGCCGAGCACCCCGAGGCCACCTGGATCGAGTGCGAGGGCTTCGACTACACGGCCGTCCCCGGCCCGCCCCGCGCCGCCGACCTGGACGCCCTCACCGGCGCCGTCCCCACGATCGTGTTCGGCTACGACGTGCACACGCTGTGGGCCAACACCGCCGCCCTGCGCCGCCTCGGCATCGACCGCGACCACACCGAGCTGCCGTTCGGCGTGGCCCAGGTGGACGCCACAGGCACGCCGACCGGCTTCGTCACCGAGTTCGCCGTGCGCGGGCTGTCCCGGGAGGGCCATCGGGCGCTGGCCGCGCTCGGGGTGCCGTGGGCCGGCCCCGACCGGCAGTACGCCCGGCTGCTCGCCAGCCTCGACATGGCGACCGGACACGGCATCACGACCATCGTCGAGCCGCAGAACTCCCTGGACGACCTGCGGCTGTTCGAGCGCGCCCGCGCCGAGGGCAGGCTGCGCTCCCGCCTGATCGCGGCGCTGTTCCACCCGCGGGGGACGTCCGCCGCCGACCTGGCCGACTTCGCGCGGGCGGCCGCCGCCTACGACGACGACCGGCTGCGCGTCGGACCGCTCAAGCTCTACATCGACGACGTCGTGGAGCCGCGCACCGCCGCGCTGCTGGAGCCGTACTGCGGGCACGGCGACCACCGGGGCGAGACGTTCTACCCGCCGGGCGAGTTCGCGGACCTGCTGGCCTCGCTCGACGCGGCGGGCTTCCAGGCGTTCGTCCACGCCACGGGCGACCGGGGCATCCGCACGGTCCTCGACGCCGTCGAGCACGCCCGCCGCGTGAACGGCCCGCGCGACGCCCGCCACCAGGTGGTCCACGTGGAATGCCTCGACCCGGCCGACGTGCCGCGCTTCGCCGAGCTCGGCGTCGTGGCCTGCATGCAGCCCCGGCACTGCTCCCCCGACATCGCCGGGCCGGGACGCGACTGGGCGGAGGCGGTGGGGCCGGCCCGCTGGGCCAAGGCGTGGCCGATGCGCTCCCTGCACGAGGCGGGCGCCGTCCTGGCCTTCTCCAGCGACTGGAACGTGGCCGAGATGGACCCCATGGTCGGCATCTACACGGCCGTCACCCGGCAGGGGCTCGCGGGTGGACCCGCGTGGATGCCGGAGGAGGCGGTCAGCCTGGAGACGGCCATCCGCGGGTACACGCTGGGGTCGGCCTACGCCAACTTCTGCGACCACGACAGGGGCTCGCTCACCCCGGGCAAGCTGGCCGACTTCACGGTTCTCTCGGACGACCTGTTCGCGATCCCGGTGGCGGAGATCCCGGGGGTCCGGGCGGACCTCGTCGTGGTGGGCGGGGAGGTCGTCCACCAGCGGAGCTGACCGGGCGGACGGCCCCACCCGGCGCCGTGGGCAGGGCCGTCCCGGAGTTCTGCCGTGGGACCGTCCCGGGTTCTGCCGAGGGGCCGCCCCCGGGTTCCGCCGGGGCGGCTCCGCGGCCAGGGGCGGTCTTTCAGGTGTCCGCCGCGGACGGCCATCGCGTGGGCGGCGGACAGGCCCACGGGTCGTCATGCGCCTCGGTCCACTCGACGCAGTCGGCCAGCCGCGCCTGAACCCACGGATCGTCGGCGAGCTCAGGCGAGAAGCGGGTTTCCGTGTCGACATAGGCCTCCGACAGCTGCCCGGCGGTGAGTCCGGTCACGTCGCGAAGGTCGCTGCCCTCGAACATCGCGCCCGCCAGGAGCGCGCCGTTCAGATGGGCCCCGCGGAAATCGGCGCCGCTGAACGAGGCGCGCCGCAGGTCGGCCCGGTGCAGCAGAGCGTGTCGCAGGTCCGCGGCGGAGGCGATCGTGCCGCGCAGGTCCGCGCCCCGGAGGTCCGCCCGCCGCAGATCCGCCGACGTGAGGAACATCCTGGTCAACCGGGGTGGAGCGGAGAAGTCCATGCTCCGCGCGGACAGGCCGACGAGCTTCGCCGCCCGCAGATCGGGCCGGTTCGGCTCGTCCCTCCTGGGCCTGCGGGCCAGGGCGGTCATCGCGGCGTCGACGTCAGCGGGCAACTCGATCCAGGCGAGTTCCGGATCGTCGTCCTCGGCGACGTATTCCCCTTCCGCGTTCCTCTCGCGCATCGTGCGCGCCCGGACGAAGGAACACAGGACACCGATGACCGCCGTGTGATCGACCGCCGATTCGGACATCACGTGTTCCAACGCGTGAACACCGCCCAGCCGCTCCTCGAGCTTGTCGGAGGCGAGCTGGCCGACCGCCTTGCCGAACCGGTCCGTCACCTGTCCGCGCCGCGAAAGATAGTAGGTACGCACCGTGAAACCGAGGGCGATCAGGGCGGAGGCGCCACCGAGCGCCGCCAGCACCGTTTGGCGGACCGCGTTGATCGCATCCGCCTGCTCCTTGCCCGTCAACGCGCTCACGGCGTCGCCCGCGATCAGCCACGACAACGGCCCCAGGACGAGAACGACGGCGCCCACCAGGGCCGCGGCGGCCAACAGCCCCAGCAGCGACCTGGCCGCCGACGGGTGTGCGGCGAACCAGCGCGTCATCCTCGAGCGTGTCATGCCCATAGACAATCAGACACGGCGATCTTGCGAGTCCCCGCACGACCCCGAATGATGGTCTGCACCATGGACTTCACCATCAGCTACCAACCCACACCCGACGACGTGTCACGAGCGCTCCAGCAGGGCGTGATGCGGCAGCTCAAGCTCGTCTCCCTGGCAGTGCCGCTGGTCCTGGCCGCGTCGGGGCTGGCGTGCCTCGCCGTCGGCGCCGTCGGGATGGGGGCCGGCATGCTCGCGGGCGCCGTCGCCTTCCCCCTCGTGCTGAGCGTGGTGATCCGCCGGATGGCGAAGCGGCAGCTCACCTACCTCTGCGTCCCCACGACGCTGCGGGTGACCGGCGACGGTTACGAGACGCGAACCGACCAGTCCACCACCGCGACGCGGTGGTCCCTGTTCAGCCGGATCGAGACCACTCCCGAGTTCTGGCTGTTCTTCGTCAACAGGCAGTTCACGGGGTTCCTCCCGAGACGCGCGTTCAGCGACGGGCAGCAGGCCGAACTCGACGGGCTCTTCGCGGTCAGAGAGGAAGCACGCCGGTCAGCGAGGGCCTGACGTCGTCAGCGGGAGACAGCCGGACCCCGGTGGCCCGCTCCCCCGGTCGTGGATGTTGCGTTTCACGCGGTTTGTACCACGGGCGCCGGTCAGGCCGGAGAAGGCGGTCGCTCGTTGTCGAGGAAGGTCAGCACGGCGAGAACCCTGCGATGGCCGCCGTCTGAAGGCGGCAGGCCGAGCTTGGCGAAGATGTTGCCGATGTGCTTGTGCACCGCGTTGTCGGTGACCGTCAGCCGCTGGCCGATCTCGGTGTTGCTGAGGCCCTGGGCCATCAGCGCCAGCACCTCCCGCTCGCGGCCGGTGAGCATGTCGAGGCCGCTCCTGCGGCCGATCATGAGCTGGGAGATGACCTCGGCGTCCATGACCGTGCCGCCCGCCGCCACCCGCCGGAGATCCTCGATGAACTGGCTCACCCGGCTGACCCTGTCCTTGAGCAGGTATCCCACTCCTCCGGAGCCGTCGGCGAGCAACTCGCGGGCGTAGAGCCGCTCGACGTACTGGGAAAGGACCAGGACCGGCAGGGCGGGGTCGGCCTGGCGGAGCGCGACGGCGGCCTTGATGCCCTCGTCCCGGAAGGACGGCGGGAGCCGTACGTCCACGATGACCAGATCGGGCCGGTGCGTGGCGACGGCGTCGGCCAGGCCGGACGCGTCCGGCACCACCGCGGACACCTCGATGCCCTTGCTGCCCAGGAGCAGCTCCAACCCGGCCGACAGCAGGACGTTGTCCTCGGCGATCACGACGCGCACGGCAGCTCCACGGTGATGGTGGTGGGGCCGCCCGGCGGGCTGTCGACGCCCACGGCCCCGTCGAAGGCGGCGACTCTCTTACGGATGCCGGCGATGCCGGTGCCACGCCTCTCGTCGACGCCGCCCCGCCCGTCGTCGGCGACCTCGACGTGGAGGGTGTCGTCTCTCCGGGCCAGCCGTACGGTCGCCCGGGTGGCACCGCTGTGCTTGGTGGCGTTGGTGATCGCCTCGGACACGATGAAGTAGGCGGCGGTCTCGACCGCGGCGGGGACCGGCCCGAGGTGGTCCAGGTCCGCCTCGACGGGCAGGCCCGCCTGGGCCGCCACGGCGTTCAGGGCGCCGGCCAGCCCCCGGTCGGCGAGGATGGGCGGATACATCGTGCGGATCACCTGGCGCAACTCGGCCATCGCCGCCTCGGTACCCTCATGGGCCTCCTTGAGCAGCCTGCCGACCGTCCCGCTGTCGTCGCCGAGCGCCTCCCTGGCCACGCCCAGTCGCATCGCGATGGCCACCAGCCTGGCCTGGGTGCCGTCGTGCAGGTCGCGCTCGATCCGGCGCAGCTCGGCGGCGTGCGCGTCGAGCACGCCCGACCTGCTCTCGGTCAGCTCGTCGACCCGCGCGGCGAGCCGGTCCTCCGAGGACGGCGCCAGCGCGGCGAGGCAGGCGTCGGCGTGCATGCGGGCCAGCTTCGGCACGATCCGCCAGGTGAGCGCCGCTCCCACGACGATCTGCGCCAGGCCCAGGCCGAGCGCCTGCGACCATCCCGTCACCGGGAACGCCACCATCAGCCGCAGCGGGTCGTCGGCGGGGAACAGCCACCACAGCGGCGCCTCCAGGACGGCGTTCACGACGAGGCCGACGACGGTCAGGGCGGCCAGTCCGGCAGGAATGCCCGTCGCGACGTGCCGTACGGCCCACCGCAGGTCGCGTCGGCTCTCCGGACTCCGGAGCAGCTCCCGCAGCTGGGCGCCGACGCCCTTCGGCAGGCGTGCTTCCCTCGGGGACACGGGGACGCCGAGGAGCGCCGCCGCCCGCCCCCGGTTCCACTCGGCCCACCTGCGCAGGATCGCCATCATGCGCGGAACCGCCACCAGACCGCCCGGAGCCAGCACGGCGATCACCAGGAGCGGCAGGGCGATCACCGTCGCCATGGCGGAGGGCAGCAGCACCAGGTGGTAGCGGATGCACCGCCACAGATACGTCAGTACCACCTAACGAAGGATCTTTCGGGCAGGAAGCTCCATGGCCAGGCACACTATCAACACCAGGGCGTGCTCTTGCGCGAGCCCGACGGCCCCGTCACCGCCACGAACCCGCCACGGGAAAGGCGAGGGAGACCTCGGCGAGCGCCGCCACCTCGCCGTACGCCTTGGTCACCCGGTGCAGGCTGACGACAGAGGTCACGAACGGCGTCCGGCGACGGCGAGGGCGATCAGGCCCGCGATGCCCGCCACGCCGGCCACGCCACCCGCCAGCCCGACCAGCGTCACATCGCCGGCCATGGCGATGTTGGACACCAGGTTCACCGTCACACCGACCACCACCAGCACCCAGAGCAGGGCACGGAGCAGACGGCGCCGCGTCCGAGGGCGGTGCGACGGGCGGATCGCGGGGTCAATTCGGTACAGATCGCTCATGAGTCCCACGCTAGAAGCGCCCGCCGTCCGGAAGAATAACGCCAGCCGCCGGATGGACGGTACAGCCCGCTGTAGTAGGCGCGGCTCGGTCGCGGCCGTCAGGACCGCGGATCAGTCACGATCCGGGTTGCCTGGTGGCCATGTGTCGAACGGCGTCGGCCGCATCGAATCCCTGAACTGCTTCGCCCTGGTCACGCAGTCGGGGCAGATGGGGGCCTTGACGGATCTGGCCAGGGCTTCCGGTGTCGGCTCGCGGTGGGTGCCCAACACCGTCATGTCCGGAGGAAGCCCGGTCTCGGGGTCGATCGTGGCGGTCGTGACAGTCGCGGGGATGAAGCCGAAGGTGCGCTTGCATCCATGACATCGGCCGATGGTCGTGATCTGCTCGTCTCCCATATGGCGTCCGCCCTTCTCCTCCGCACCGTACAACGTGAGCCCCGAGCGGGCGCCGGTCAGGCCACGGGGTGCGGTGCCGTACGGGACTGACCGGCCATCAGGTGGTCGATGAGCGCCAGCAGCACGTCGCGGCCCGCCGTACGGTCGCGGGCGTCACAGAGCACCAGCGGCACCTGCGGATCGAGATCGAGCGCCTTGCGGATCTCCTCCGGGGTCCGGTCCCTGACGCCATGGAAGCAGTTGACACCGACGACGAAGGGGATGCCGCGGCTCTCGAAGAAGTCGATCGACGCGAAGCTCACGTCCAGCCGGCGGGTGTCGACCAGGACGACCGCGCCCATCGCTCCGTTGACCAGGTCGTTCCACATGAACCAGAAGCGTTCCTGGCCGGGGGTGCCGAACAGGTAGAGCACGAGCTCGCCGCTGATGGTGATGCGCCCGAAGTCCAGCGCGACGGTGGTGGTGGCCTTGTCGCCCACCCCTTCCAGATCGTCGACGCCGACGCTGGCGTGGGTCAGGTACTCCTCCGTTCGGAGGGGAGGAACCTCGCTCACCGCGCCGACCAGGGTCGTCTTCCCGACGCCGAAACCACCGGCGATCAGGATCTTCACCGCCAGGGGAGCAGCGCCCCCGTGGTCAGAGCTTGCGTAGCCCATCCCTCACCGCCTCGAGGATTGCCATGTCGGGAAGCCCGCTCGCCTGGGCGAAGGCCAGCGGTGGCCGGGCCCGCAGCTGACCGGCCTCGATCAGGTCACCGATGAGGATCTTGGTCACCGACACCGGGAGGTTCAGCGCGGAGGCGACTTCGGCCACCGCCAGGGGCCGCTTGCACAGCGCGAGAACGGTGCGGTGCTCCGGCTGCATCCTCCGCAGGCCGCGACCGGTCTCCGGAGAGACCTCGGACATCGTCGTCACCAGGGTGATCAGCGCGAGATCGTCACGCTCGGAGCGGGTCCGCCCGCCGGTGATCGTGTAGGGACGGACAAGGGTCTCGTCGGCGTGATCGTCGTCGAAACCCTCCGTCCAGTGCTTCATCCGTGTCTCCCCGCATCGTCGGGCCGCGGGGTACGCGTGCCGGTCCCCAGCTTCTGGCCGACCTGCTGGACCAGGGTGTGCATCGCGACGGTCATCAGTTCGGCGTCGACCTCCTGGGAGGCGACCACGGCCAGATGGGTGCCGCGGCCCGCCGCTGTGACGAACAGCCACAGGTCGGCCATCTCGATGATGACCTGGTGAACCGGTCCGCCGCTGAAAAGCTGTCCGACACCACGAGCCAGGCTCTGCTGGCCGGTGGCGATCGCGGCGAGGCGTTCGGCGTCCGAGCGTTCGATGGTCCGGGACCGGCTGATCACCAGGCCGTCGTCGGACAGCACGATGGCGTGCCGGGTGCCCGCGACCTGATCGACCAGGCCGTCCAGGAGCCAGTCCAGGTCCGTGTCGGTGGCGGTGGTGCGCTGCGTCATCTTCGATCTTCCGTCGTAGGGGAACTGGGGTCGGGGGTTCCGTTCGGCCCGGGCTGGGCGGCGTCCTCACCGGTCCGGCGCCTGCGGGACTGCCTCTGGAACGCCCCGATCGTGGCACTGGATCGGCGGGGCTGGTCGCGGAGGGCCCAGCTCTCCTGGTCGGGCTGTTCATCCCGGTCCGCCGGGAGCCTGAGCTCGGTGACCAGGTTGGCCTGGCGCACCCGTTGGGGCAGCGGCCTGCGGTCGGCCGGCGGCTGCGCGTCGTCCCGATCCGGTGATGCGCCGGCGGGCGTCGTCACGGAGGCCATCGCGCGCCCTCTGGAGCGAGTCGGCAACTGCGCGTCCTCGTGGGGCGGGCGGGGACCGGCCGCACCTTCCCGCGGGTACGGCTGCGGACCGGTGGGGTCCTGCGCGACCTCCTCGGGAAGCGCGACCGGCCCGGGGACCGCACGAGGGCGGTCCACCACCAGCGGTTCCGGGAGCAGCACGATGACACGGGTGCCGCCGAAGGCCGACGGCCGCAGCTCCACCTGGAGACCCAGCCCCGCGGAGAGCCGGGCGACCACGTACAGGCCGAGACGCACGTCGTCGGCGTGGGTCATCACATCGAGCTGCGGCGGCGACTTCATCAGGGCGTTGGCGGCGGTGTACTGCTCGGGTTCCATGCCCAGGCCGCGGTCCTCGATCTCCACGGCGATGCCCCGGCTGACCGGTGCGGCCCGCACCTCGACGGGGGTCAGCGGCTTGGAGAAGGTGGTGGCGTTCTCCATCAGTTCCGCCAGGACGTGGACCAGCGGTCCCACCGCGCGCTCGGCCACCCAGGGTTCGCCCTCGACGTCGATCGAGATCCGCCGGTAGTCCTGGACCTCGCCCTGCGCGGCGCGCAGCACGTCGAGCAGCCGTACCGGCTTGCGCCAGCGGCGCTGCGGCTGGCCGCCGCCGAGGATCACCAGGTTCTCCTCGTAGCGGCGCAGCCGGGCGGTGAGGTGGTCCAGGTCGAACAGGCCCTCCAGCACCTCGGGATCCTCGTGCTTGCGTTCCAGTTCGTCCAGCTTCTTCAGCTGAAGACCGATGAGGATCTGGGTACGGCGGGCGATGCGCTGGAGCATGCGCTGGAAGCCGCGGTGTTGTTCGGCCTGCCGTACGGCGGTGAACACCGCGCTGCGGCTGGCCAGGTTGAGGGCCTGCCCGAGCTCGCCGAGCTCGTCGGGGGTGGGCTCGACCGTGCGTACTTCCGCGTCCACGTCGACGTCCTCGCCGCGCTCCAGCCGGGCGACCACGTCGGGCAGCCGCTCCTGGAGGTGGTGGGCGTCCTCGCGCAGGTGGAGGATGCGCCGGCGGAGAATGGCGGTGAGGCGCCAGCTGGTGACGATCACCAGGCCCAGGGCGAGCAGGCCCACGCTGGTGATGCTGATGAAGATCACGAAGAGCTGGTCGGCGTGGCCGTAGCCGACCGCGCTGACGTTGTCGAGCCGGAGGCTGAGGAGTTGCAGCAGCTGCGCGCTGACCGTGTCCACCGACGAGCGCCACGCGGGACCGACCTCGCGGAGCGTCACCTTGTCGCTCTCGGCGCCGACCCCGGAAGCGACCAGCCGCCCCTCCAGAGCGGTCATGGTCTCCCACGCCTTGCTGGTCGTCAGCGTCGCGTACCGGCTCTCGTTGTCGAGGAGATGGGGGATCACCCGGGACCGCAGCAGGTGCTTCCTGGTGCCGATGGCGTCGGTGACCAGGGCGTACTCCTCCCTGGTCAGGCGCCCGCTCTCCCAGCCACGGGCCAGGACGGCGTCCTCGCGGCCGAGCATGTCGACGACCCAGAAAAGGTCGATCAGCGTCTCCGCCTTGCTGTTCACCTCCCCGTGGTCGGTGTGGCTGAGAACGGTCAGGACGCTCAGGTCCGACTCGAGGACGCCGCTGTAGTAGTCGAACGCCTTCTGCGGGCTGGACCAGCCGTCGTCGACCGCCCGGCGCTGCTGGTCGAGAAGACCGAGGTCGCGTACGGTCCGGGCGATGGCCTCGGAGAGCCCGTCCGGTCCCTTGACGGTGTCCAGGGAGGTCAGCGGACGGAAGGCGCTCACGGCCCGGTCGGTCACCGCGCGCTGCTTGGCCAGCTTGTCGCGGGCGGCGCCACGGGGGTCGGCCTGCGCCTCCGCGGTGAGCCGCCGCTCCTGGTCGAGGCTGAGGAACAGGTTGGCCGCGGGTCTGCCGACAGTCGTGGTGGCCAGATCCATCTGTGCCTTTTCCGCCCGCCACTGGCTGGACAGCTGGAACATGCCCGACGCCAGCAGCGGAGCGAAGGTCACGCTCGGCACGAACACCACGATGAGCAGCACGGTACGCAACGGCAGCCGGCGGGCACCGGCCAGTCGCCGCGGCCCGCTGCCGGTCGGCCCCGATAACCCGGTCCCGTCGCCGATTCCCGTTCGTCGTCGCCCGACCCTGCCCCATCCAGCCACGTGCAGGACACTCTCCTCACCGATCGGTGCGGCCATGACGAAAATCACCAAAAGAGGTGGCCCGATAGTAGCCATACGGCAAGTTGCGTCGAAAGCCCCCGCCTCACCGGCCCGGCCGCGTGCGCGGGCGGGGCGGCGGGGTTCCGCCGGGGCGGCTCTGCGTCAGGCGGCCGGTCGGATCTCGCGCGGACGCGGGAGACGGTTGCCCGCGTGAGGGCCTGTTCGGCGGCCACCGAGCGGGGTTCCGTCTCCCTCTAGGATGCCGATCATGCGTCCTGCTCCCCTCCTCGCCGCGACCGTGCTCGCCTGCCTGCTGTTATCCGGCACCGCACCCGCGGCGTCCGCCTACCCCATCAAGGATCGCGCGCTGACCGCGAACGAGCTGTACCGTACGGGCGAACTCCAGGCGAGCCGGTGCGCGGAGCGCGATGTCCGGCCGAACGACGCCGCCGCCGCCAAGCGGTACCTGATCGCGGTGCTGAACTGTCTCAACCGGTCGTGGGGCGCGCACTTCAAGCGGGCGGGCCTGCCCTTCACCAGGCCCAGGATCGGATTCATCACCAAACCACGCAAGTACTGCGGAGACGCCTGGGGCAACGCCTCGGCCACCTACTGCTACGCCGAGCAGCGCTTCCTCGTGCTGCTGGACGATTCCCTGCTCGAAGACCCATCCGACCTGTACCTGTTCCGTCTGGTCGCGCACGAGTACGGGCACCATGTGCAGTACCTCACCGGGATCGACCGCGCCTACGACCGTCATCCGTACCGGAACAAGAAGGAACTGAACGAGCAGAGCCGCCGCGTCGAGCTGCAGGCGGAATGCTTGAGCGGGATGTTCATCGGCAGCGTCTGGGACTCCCTGAAGGATCGCGACGAAGAGGACTGGGAAGTCCTGCGGGAGATCATGCGGAAGAGCGGCGACGTCACCCACGGCAAGGGACACAACATCGCCGCCTGGCTCGACAAGGGCTTCCGTGCGACGTCCCCGCAGGTGTGCAACACCTGGACGGCCTCCTCGTCCAAGGTCGCCTGACCACCCTCGCGAGCCATGCGGGTCGGTCGTCAACGCACAGAGGTGACGCATTGCGCCGACCTGACAATCCCGGCAGATCAGACCAGCAGGAGGGGCCGCACGAGGTTCCAGCAGTCCACGTCCGCGGCGTTGAGCAAGCCGGGGCGCGGATCGGCCGGCCGATAAGGACTGCCATCGGGACGGCGCGCGAAACCGCCCGCCTCGGTCAGCAGCAGGACACCAGGGGCGTGGTCCCACGGCAGGGTCCGGTGGAACAGGACGAAATCCTGCTCGCCGTCCAGCAGCCGGGGATAGTCCACGCCCGCGCAGCCTGTGCCCGGTCCCAGAGCGGCGAACCGAGGCGCTGCCGCCTCCACCCGTGCTCTCGCCGGCGGATCGAGGAACCTGGTGAGTGCCGCCCCGCGTAGTGCGGCCGGATCGGCGGGAGCGGGTTCCCTGCGCACCCGAACCCCGTCCCGCCAGGCCCCTGACCCTCGCTCGGCGACATAGACGCGGCCGTCGGCCGGCCGTACGATCCACGCGGCGACCGTCTCCCCGTCGCGCACCAGCGCCGCCATCACCGCGTACTCGGGACGACCGGCGACGAAGTTCGAGGTTCCGTCCAGCGGATCGACCAGCCAGGCCGCCGGCGCCTCCCGCAGCGCCTCGAGCAGCCGAGGATCACCGGCGGTCGCCTCCTCACCGACGACCGGGGCATCCACCACGCCGCGCAGCCCACGGCTGATCAGCTCCTCAGCCTCACGGTCGGCCACGGTGACCACCTCGCCGGGCGACTTCTCGGCCACCTCGCCATCGGCCAGCGCCCGGAACCGGGGGCTGATCGCGATCTCGGCGGCGTCGAGGAGTATCTCGGTCACCTTGTCGATCCACATGACCCCGACCATAGCCCCGCGCCATTCCGGGATGGGCCCACCATGGCTCACCGACCATTCGTACGGGAACCGTGAATCTCGCGGCGGACAGGGAGCGCCCGCGGATTGTCGCCCCGAGAAAGGAGCACGAGCGCGCGTCTGCCCACGTCCAGCACCCCATACGGTCATTCGTGGTCCGGCCGGGATATCGGATCCTGCGCCCGCCGGTTCGTGGTCCGGCCGGGATATCGGATCCTGCGCCCGCCGGTTAACCCGGCAGCCGACCGTTTCCCGTGCGGTGACATTCGGCGATCTGGTGGGCCACCACTTCACGCCGGCCCAGTCCCCGGCTTGGCTCGCCGGCGACCCATAGTGCGGTTTTGTTCGCGCCGACGAATGACAGACGCATCGTTTTCTCACCCCCTTGCCCTCGGGCCGGTAACACCTGAAGGGCAGCACCACGCAGGATGTGACGCCGGTCCGCCGGAGCACAAAACGGGTTCCTCACCGGCCGCCGGAGCCCCTAATTTGATGGCCATGCTCCCCGACCTGCGCGAAATCCAGTCGGCTGAGTCGTACGCCGCCCGGCGGAACGACCTCGCGTTCTGGGCCCCCTGGGCGAGGCACGGCCTGAAATCGCTCGGCTTCCCCCAACCGAGCACCTTCCGGATCCCGGGCGAAAGCACGAACCCGGTGCTGGTCGGCGACAACGGCATTGTGGTGAAGCTGTACGGCGAATACTGGTGTGGCCCGGCCAGCCTGTGTTGCGAATCCGAGGCCTACGAGGTGCTCGCCGGGCGCGGGCTGCCCGTTCCCCAGTTGCTCGGGCGTGGCGAGCTGCTGCGGGACTCCCCCGGCTGGCGGTGGCCGTTCCTCGTGTTGTCCGAGGTCACCGGACACTCTTGGCGGCAGGTGGTCGCAGAGGCGGACCGCGCGACCGAGCTGGAGCTGGCCGCGCAGGTCGGCACGCTGCTGGGGCGGCTCCGGGAGGTCCCGCTCACCGGCGCCGACAGCCTGCGCCCGGATTCGGCGGCCTTCGGTGACGTGCTGCGCGAACGCAGGATGCAGACGGTCGCCGACCATCGCGCCTGGGGATACCTGTCCCCCCGGCTGCTCGACGCGGTCGACGATTTCCTGCCCAACGTCGATGACCTGCTCGGCGGCGTGACGCCGGAGTTCGTCCATGGCGACCTGCACGGCGAGAACCTGTTCGTCGCCCCCGAGCGCACGGCGCTCACCGGGCTGCTCGACTTCAACGACGTGTACGCGGCCGACTTTCGTTACGGCCTGGTGCGACTGCACCTGGACACCTTCCGCGCCGATCGCGAACTGCTGGCCACGGCGCTGCGCCACGCGAACTGGCCGGTCTCGGCCGGCTTCGCCGAGGAGATGCTCGTCTACACCTTCCTGCACGACTTCGAGGTGTTCGAGAAGACCCCTTTGGACCTCCGCGAGATCACCGACCTGACCGAACTCGCCCAGGTGTTGTGGGGCATCGGACAGTGACCCAGGCGGGGCTGCCTCGCGATCATCCCGGGACCGAGCGCCCACGCAGGAGGGCCCTTGTTGACCGTGATCCATGCGTGGGACATTGCCGCGTGGACGAATATCGGCGATCTCTCTGGTACAGATCCTGCCTGTTTCTGACGATCTTCGACCTTGGGTGGGTGGCATCGGGACTGAGCTTGGCGTTATCGGATCTCAGCAAGCCATGGCCGTCATGGCACATGTGGACCGGCATCGGGATCGGCTTCGTGACCTCGATCATCAACGTGGTCGGTCGTACGCGACACCGGGCTTGGACCAAGCTCTGAGCTCCGGAGACTGCCCAACGGCAAGTCAGGCGGGAAGACTTCCGCGCGGCTCCCGCCCGTGACCTGCCCTTAACGAGAAGAATCTGACCTCGCGGGCCGGCGTGGCTCAGCCGTCCGGCGCGAGTCCCGCCGATCGCCAGGCGAGCATGGGACATGACAGCGGCCGGGCCACGCTCATCCACCAGCACTCCACGCGCGACGCCGGCCAGACGATCGCCGACGCTCACGGCCGCGAGCGTGCTGACCGTCTGACGCCGGACCGACGCTCACGGCCACGAGCGTGCTGACCGTCGCTGACGCCGCCGTCGTCTCTTTCCGCCACATGCACGAGCTCGCGCAGGTGCACGGGAGGACCCCGGCGGCCGCCGACCTCATCCTCAGGGAGCGATCAGAACCGGAGTCCCCAAGGGCAGTCCTGCCAGCACCTTGAGCGCGGAAGCAGGCACCCGGACGCAGCCGTGCGTGACCGCCTTGCCGAACACCTTCCGGTCCGGCCAGCCGTGGAAGGCGACCGTACCGGGACCGCCGCCGAAGGTGTCGAGCGTCGCCGAGTGCGTGCCGAGCGGCAGGACCAGCGGGCTGTAGGTTTTCTTCTTCGGCGACATCAGGGCCAGCATGAAGGTCCTGCCCACCGGGGTGGGCGTCTCAGGGCCGCCGACAGCCACCGTCCAGGTGCCGAGCTTCTTGTTCGCGTTCATCACGGTCAGCTGCCTGGTGCCCAGCTTCACGACGGCGCGGTAGCGGCTGCGCGCCTTCTTCAGGCCTGTGGCCTTGATCCAGCCGGTCACGTGGTTGGGCTTGCTGGGCAGGAGCACGCGGTACCAGCCCTTGCGCGCCTCCACCACTGGGACCCAGGTCTGGCTGCCGAGCTGCTTCGCCGGAAGGGTGGCCGCGGGTGTGCCGCCGGGCTGGGCATAGACGGCCACCGTGCGTGCGGGATGGACCACAAGGCCGCTCAGCTTGCCGTACGTGTCGGTGTCCTGCGGGAGGCCGCTCAGCTCCGTGAACGTGGTGGCCGCGGGAAGTGCGGCCGCCGTGACCGAGGCGCCTGCGGCGACGGGCGATGCGGCAACGCTGGCGTGGGACGAGGCGACGACGCTCATGGCGACGAGGGCGGCGCCAATGAGTCGGCGGGGGGCAGCGAGCGGCACGATCGGCTCCTGAAGTGCTATGACACATACGACACGAACGCGTAACCATCTGGCGAGCTAGATAACGGTTTGGAACGGTTGAACACGCCGGGCCAGTGGGTGTGACATTTTTACACAGATGAGTCCTATGAGGCTCAAGCTCTCTCATACATCCCGAGGTGCGGTCGTGACACCCCCCAGACTCTCTTCAGTGCGTCGCTGGATTGCAGCGGCGCTCATGCTCGCAGTGGCGGCGCTTGCAGTGCTCGCCGTCTCCCATACGGCCTCAGCGGGAGCGGTCCAGGGAAAGCCGCCCGGCGACAACGGCGACGTCAAGATCCACAAGTGGACGACGCCGGAGAACGACCAGCGCAACGAGCCGCGCGTCTGCGTGTTCTACCTGGTCGGTTTCAACTTCGACGCGGCCGAGCAGGTGAGCTGGGAGATCAAGTCCTGGCCGCCCACGGGTGACCGGACCACTGTGAAGAGCGGCACCCTCGTGCTCGACGAGGACGGGCATGGCCGTACCGTCGACATGACCCTGCCGAACGGGCACTACAAGCTGTTCTGGACATTCGCTGGGAAGCACGGCGCGCCCAAGCACAAGGTGTTCTGGGTCAAGTGTGGGCCCACGCCCACCCAGACCCCTACCCCGACGGGAACCCCCTCCGGAACGCCCACGCCGTCCCAGACGCCTACCCCGACGGTGACGCCGTCCCAGACGCCCACCCCGACGGTGACCCCCTCCCAGACGCCCACCCCGACGGTCACTCCGACCACGACTCCGACTTCCACACCCACCGCGACGTCCACGGTGACCCCCACGGTGACCCCCACGGTGAGCCCCACTCCCTCGCGGACTTCCACCTCGACGCCGACGCCGAGCAACACGCCGGCCCCCACCCACCCGGGTAAGGGAGATCGCGAGACGGTGACCAGCGACTGGCTCGAGTGGGACGAGACCGTCCCGGAGACGCAGGACCAGCCCAAGCCCGCGCCCACCCCGACGCCGGTGAAGACCGACATCCCGGTCACCGGCTGACACGCGACACCGAACGACGGAGGGCCCGGATCACCACGATCCGGGCCCTCTGTCGTCTCTCAGCTCCAGACGAGCATGCGCCGCCGGATCCGCGGACATCGCGTTCACGTCGAAGAAGGAACAGCGAACCGAAGTCGCCGTCGATGACCCGGAGATCGAACGACAAGCGCGACCACCTCTCCAGAGGAACGCTCAAGAAGCCATCGTCACGCAACGGGCACTGACATCCTGCTTGTGAATCGTCATGATCACGCTGGATATGGACTTCGACCGGGCAGGCTCGGCTCCGGGAGCACCTCCGATTGACCGTGGTTGACCTCCCTGAATGGCCCGGCGACAGCCTCGCCCGCCCAACGTGATTCGCGCGAGATTTCGGTGTGCCAAGATCACGGCAGCTCGTGGCCGAGAGCCAGGGTATGAGCAGGAGGACACCTACTGATGAGGCGATGGATCGCTACGACGGCCATCACACTGGCCCTGTCGCCCGTGGTCGCCGGTTCCGGCCCCTCGGCGCATGCCCGGATCGCGCCGCTGGACCCTGTCGGCGCGCTCAAGCGCCAGCTCGTCGAGAACCGAGGTGTGAAGATGTCGAACGTTCACACCACAACAGTCGAGGGCGAGAGGGTGAAGTTCTGGGAGAAGGGTGTCGCCCAATTCGGTAAGGAAAAGATCATCTCCACCGACATCACGTTCGACTCTGAGGTCAGGTGGAATCCTGAACGGATCATCACCTTTACGGGCCGCAGTTATCGCAAGGACAAGACGTTGGCGCGGGTCAAGGGCTGGCTCCTCGATGAGAACAAGGCGATCCGCCCCGCGTTGAAGGCCGGTTGGATCGAGATCGCCAACCCCGTGGCGCTGAAGGCAGTGCTGGCCACCACCAAAGTCAAGCGCCCCGCAGGCGTCTACGACGGCACGCGGACCACGCTCCACCAAGGCACCATCACCTTCGGTGAGCTCCACAAGGCTTCTCTCGCATTCCCCTTCGGGCTCGATGGCAAGCCTCGTGGAAGGGACGCGGAAATCAAGGTCGCCTGGAAGCTCTGGCTCGGCGAGGACCAGTTGGTGCGCAGGGCCGTGGGTACATGGAGAAGAACGTCCCGAGACAGGGGTGAAACCACGTACTCCTATGTCTTCGATACTCGCGTGACCGGCTGGGGCACCAAGACCCACATCACTCCTCCACCCGCCGACGAGGTGGTGACGTGGGAGGACCTGGGGAAACCGAGTCCTGAAGCCCCCTCGCCGCCTTCGCTTTCTGGCGAATAGCCTCACAGCGGAACGTCCCACGGGACGAACGACCTTGCCCCTGTGGCCCTTGTCTGCTCGGCTGTCCCGGGTCGGTGGTGGCGCACGGGACGATCAGGCCTCCAGCTCAGCCATCCTGGAGCCGGAGCGCCCGGCCAGAGGCTTTGCTGGTCGGGGAAGGGCGGTGCCAGATAACGGCGCCGCCCTCACGGCGCAACCGTACTCATGCTACGCAGACGGATAGCCGATCTCCTGGAGGTCGGCCCGGACGTTGCGCAGGCCGATTTCCGGGTTAAGCGCTCTGACGACCTCTTCTGTCAGCGGCCGGAGCGCGAAGATATGTGCGACCGGCTCCACCGGCACGGGCGGCGCCTCCTCGTCAGTGGCCGCCCATGCCACGTAAGCCTCCGGTGAACGATCAATCAGCAGGTCGAACATCTGGTCCGAGCCGTCCCTCTCGTAGGTGACCCGCCCCGTGCGCCAGCCGTCGTCTGATGTGCTCCGCCACAGGCAGCAGGTGATGAGGGGGACGTCCTCGAGCGTGAACGCCACCTCCTCGAGTTGCGGCCTGAACACCTCGGGAACGTCGTCGACCACACCCGGCCAGGGGCGAAGGTCATCGCTGGCGAACGGCGAGACGGGCGACTCGTGATCAAATCCGCGGATGTAAACGCCGGCAGGGCAGAACACGATGGAGTAGTCATCGCCGGCACCACTACGCCATGAGGCCATCTCTTCCCCGGGCGCCCAGTGAGCATCGAAAGAGTACTCGCGGTACTCCCACTCCGGGATCCGTATCGCATCCACCATGGCCAGTGCGCGGCAGTGGTCGCGCAGAATCTCGACGGAAGGCAGGGCAGCAGCCACCTCGTGCACGTTCTTCATGAGGAGATATCTACTGCACGACCCTGACACTGCAAGCGCCATCATGCAGGGTCGTGCCACGATTTTCTGATTGACCTGGGCTTTTCTGTGAGTGGCGCCTAGGAGATTCGAACTCCTGACATCCTGCTTGCAAACGGGAGCGACTGGCCGGCATGCCGACCAGCGAGTGGCCGTTTGCCAAACCGCTACCTGGACAGCTCGGATCACAGCCGTTCAGTACGTTCCCCATCCACCCAGGCTTCAGGGAGTCACAGCCTTCGGACCAGAGTTCGGCGATGCCGAACGGGTTCGCCCATAGGACTAAGGCAGGACGAGGACCGCTGATCGGGTCTAACGTTCCCGATTCAGCCGAGCGAAGCGCTCGTCTGGCCAGAAGGTGTCCCCCAGCATCAATTGATCGAAGCGGACGCAGACGGCGCCGGGCACCTCAGTAGAGTCCCAGACTTCGGAGACGAGCCGTCCCCGTTCCTTCCAGCGTTGGCTCAGCCAGTAGATCCGGTCACCCGCCACGAGCTCCTTGGCCGTAACGAGTTCTCTCCGGGGGGTCAATTTATCGCTCGGCCATCCGACGCGCGCCGAAAAGCCGTACTCGCCCCGAATCCCGGTCCCAGCTTCGGCCGGCTCGTGCCCGGGTAGGGGCTCACGAGCCCAATCGGTTGCTTCGAAGCAGGCAGCCAGCCAGAAGGCCTCCGCCATGTTGAGGATCACGTCCGCGACCGTAGGCGCAGCCCCAATTGATCGGAAAGAGCTAGTGAACCGCAAAACCTCCGGCCAGATACAGCGCGGCTCCCAATCGAGGTCACAATGGAGCAACCTCGCGTACCCCTCGCCTCGACGCTGCCAGAAGATCAGGTCCTCGCCCCAGCGGTTGACAAAGTGCATTACGAGGTCGGACGCCCCGAACTCAACACCCGCCATCTCGCCCAGCCGTATACGCAGCGCCTGATTACCCTGGTAGCGGTTCGCGTACTGTCGAGCCTGCAGGACGAAAGCGGCGAGGGAAGCATCATCCAGCCGATCGGTGGAGTCGATCCTGATAGTTGTAAGTGTCGCTCGTTTCCGACGGGCTTGAAGCAGTTGTTCCGTGGCATTGGCCCAGTACAGGGCACCAGCCTCCGGGTCGTGGACGACACAGAACACGGGCACATTGCCATCGGCCCAGGTGTCGGCGTGGTGACCGACCGGAACGCCGTAACCCTCTATCCTGCGCCAGGAGTTCCCTCCTTTGACCTGAATCTTGATCATGTCGCCCGTGACGCGTCCACTCTCGGTGAAGGTGACGTGCAGGTCTTCACCGAAGTCGTTCTGGCCGTCGATCTCCTGAACGACATGATCATGCTCTTCCAGTAGCGTGCGAAGAGCATTGACGGCGGCACGGCCTGGCCTGCGACTCCTGGGAATATTCGGCAACTCTTCTCCCCTCGTCCATCGCGAGATGACTCTAATCACCGCCACCGACAGGACGGTGCCGCGAATGCTCCTGAGGGAACATGTCACTGCTTTACGGGACCCCCCTCGCCTGTGACTGTCGGAAGCTACTTCCGCCCGAGGCGCCTTTCATGGAATGGGTGACGAACCTGCACTGTCAGCTTGGGCTTCGCATGGATCATGCCTCGTGGAGCCGCTGACCTGGGCATGCGACAGCCCCTCACACAGACCTCGCTCCTCGAGCTGCCGCCACCCCCGGAGCCGGAGCACCCCCGAGGAAGGCATGGTGGCTTAAGGTGTCCTATTCTTGGGCCTTGCCTTGGACCGTAGCGCCTTCCAGGCGTCAAGTACTTCGCCGACCTTGATCAGGATGTCGCGAACCTGAGACAAAAGCAGAGTGACTAGGCCTGCACCGGCGATGACCATGAGCGTAAGATTTTCCCAGCTCATTGAGACGCTCCTGTCCCCTTGGTGGGAGGAAGCACCTTATCGAGCCATACAGGATCTGCTCCAACCTCTATGAAATCATCCCGATCGGCACCGGTATGCCCTGGCCCAAGTGTGCGAAATCTAAGTTGCAGTCTCCCACATTTATCCAGGTCGGGGTGGGAGAGGTAGTAGTAGCAGGCTTTAATAGCGTATTTGGATTCTTCCCAGGGAAGATCGCACTGACAGGTGAAGTCTTCTATCTTGAGGCCAAGACCCCATATCCCGTCTGTCAGACTGTTGAGTATGGGGGCGTAGTTGTTTCCTACCTGAAAGCAAGCGTCCAGCTCAAAGATCCAGTCGTCCGAAATCCATGAACTAGTGGAATAGGCAGTGCTGAGGTTGTGAAACAGTGCGACTCTCCGAAGGAGTCCAGACCCTAGCCAGGCTAGTCTCTCGCTGTGCCCTGTGACGCGGGGATAGGCTAGCTCGTCTTTCTTCTCGTAATCCGATTGGCCGGGGAGATCCCAGAGCGGTATTAGGTCGGCTTGAACACACGACTCATGATGTCGATCGATTACACGACGCCAATCGGTTGGATGTGCCCCACGGAGTATTACTTGACCGCCGCGCCCGGCTAGCGTCAAGTAGAGGTCGTTCCCTCGTGCGTATTTTACGCGCAGATTTAGTGCACCGTTGACTTGAATTCCGACTTCTGCACATGGCAGTAGGAGCTGAAGAGCGTGTTCGTTCATCTCGAAACGCTTTCCAGCCAGGGTTGTATGCGTGTCCAGAGTGAGGATCAGCCCTCGTGAGTCGATCAGTACGCTAGCGATCCCTAGAGGGTGGGCCCAGTACTGGCGGCCCACGCCTAGATGCATCATCACCTTCGACTCAAGTTGAGCCTGTGTGCCGATTGCAGAAGGCAGTAGAGAGTGACGCTTAAGGAGTTGCTCGCGCGCGTAACATGCGGGCTCGCCTGTGAAAAGGCGTCGAGTACGGACCCTGTTTGCGATTCGTCCCTTAGCAGGCATTGCACGACCGTTCCCAAGCACTTCCGCCCCTCAGCGCTCGACAACTAATCAGTGCGCCTGCTTGGCGCGTTCGAAGGTCGATTGAAAGGTGGAGCGAGGGCTTCTTTATCCGTGGCGACACCCAAGTTGGGGCGGAGGTGTCGGACAGGCCGCCTTCCGGCCGGATCCCAGTGTGCGACAGCTACAGGTGGGAGCGCAAGCCGGGTAGCCTCTGGCGCGTAAGGGGCATCCGCCATGAGTGCGGCCCGAATTGCGGGCCGTGCGCGAGAACGGCCCGCCAGGCCGCACGCGCAGCGTGCGGCCTGCGAGCTCGGGCCGCGTGGCGGCGCAGAGCGCCGCCGCTTGATACCCCATGAGAACAACTCGGCAGTGATCTGGATCAGCATCTGAACTGGTCGTCTTGCTGGTGGTAGAACGCTGGGTGTGGACGATCGTCGGGACCGCCTGCGGGCGCTGGGTGAGTTGCTCCGACGACTGCGCAAGGATGCCGGCCTCACCGGCAAGGATCCGGCATCACGAGCTGGCGTGACTCAGCCGACGATCTCGCGGATCGAAACGGGGCTGTTGTCAAGTACGGCCGGCCCGTCCGTATCCGCGAGTCGGCGCTGATCGCCTATTCGGGCGCTAGACATAGTGCTCACTATAGACTTCGGTCGGCGACTTGCGTACGTAGTGCACAGCTGGATGTGCTCGAAACCCGAACCTCCTGATCCGTAGGAATGGGCACTATGGCGAACGCGTCTCCGGTTTGGCCAGGTTGAAGGTGCCTGGCGTCGGACGGACTCGTGAGGTTGCTTTGCTGTTCTTCTGTTCTGTACAGCAGCGGCGAGAACTCGCATGCCCGGTGGCAAGCGGACCCGTACCGCAGGGCCGCCAGGCCCGAGGAACGGAAGCCGCGCGGCAGTCGATCGCCCAAGCCCGCAACAGCGAGAACCGAAGTCAGCGATCGTCACGGCCTGGACCCAGCAGCCAAGAACCTAGAACTGACGGAAGAAAACGGATCGCACTCAGATTTACTCCCCTCTCGGAATGCAAGTGGCGAGACTATTATCCGGTACAGGATGAATGTCTGAGTGGCTTGTGGGCGATATGCGCCGTATCCGGGAGGCCGAGGCCAGACTGAGGGAAAGGGCTCTTAGCTGGACCTTCGCGATCTGCAATTCCGATACCAGGGCACACGATATTGCTATGTATCGAGAAAATCCCAATCATCGCCCATCACCCACCGTAGAGCCGAGAGCTTTCCGTTGATCATCCCCCATTCAAAATCACTGTATGGCCCGAGGCTCTCCCTGCCGTAAGTCTCTTCGACCCTGCGACGGTTTCGAAGCATCCCTTGTCTGATATCTTCTGACAGGTCTTCACCTCTTGCCGTTCGATAGTCTTGGCTCGACATCGACCGGTCGTACCAAATTCGATCGAAGAACTCCTGCTCGGCCTGGATGATTTCGGATTCGGTACGCATGGATGACTGCAGGTAGCGAAGGATGAACTCGTCTCGACCTTCTAATAGACGTTCTAGATTTGGGCGCTCCCAGTACTTAATGCGGTAGGGCGGTCTGTTGTTTCTCTCGTGTTGCTTCAGGAAATCCTTGCAGGGATTGGATAGGTAGTTGCTGGCGTTGATCAGTGCTACGTCTGCGCGTTCAGCGCCCGTCCAGGCCAGCAGGCCTGTTACTTTCTCCGGTGGTATGCCTCGCTTGTAGTGCTTGCAGTCAACGAACCATGTCTCGTAGTACTGGTGGCCATCCAACTCCTCGCGAGGTGGCTGAGCGACGATATCTCGGCCAGAGTCGCCAGGGCTGGAAGCGAGACCAGTGCCCTTGCGCCAGTCGAGGTTTATGAACCCCAGTTCATGTAGCAGATCAAAACAGACCTGCTCGAACTCTGTGTCGTCCAGATTGTCGAACGGAAGAATGATGGCCACGCCCCAAAGCGTAGTGATGCAACTGGTCCCTATGTCTGCCCTGCGATGCGCATCTTGTGCTCCCATGCACCCGTACAAGTGCGGCAGACATGCCAAGCTGGCCCCTGCGACCACGTCAGCACATTGTGCAGCTCGTTGAGCAACTTTTCCTCTATCGATCCGCGCGGCTGGTGGTGCGGCGGGGTGGCCGGGCGGGACCGGCCCGGAGAGGCCGCACGCCCGCCCGGACCGCCCGGCCGCCCGCCGCCCATCGGGCGGCGGCTTGAAGACGTAGAGAAAGTTCTCATCCGCAGCCCGCGAGCTTTAATGATCTTGACCGGCCAGGGCTGTACCCGCTGGATCCGGCTCACCACGGGCTGGGCATCCTCCAAGACCGGGGTTCGGGGACGACGCCGCACAGATAGGTGGACTCCTCCAGTAGCTGCGGCGTCAGCGTGATCCCGGTGAGGCGCTCGGCCAGGAGGAACGCCGGCCCGTCGTGAAGGTTGGGGAAGGAGGAATGGACGGAATCGATCTGTCCCATGGTCTCTACGAGCTCGTCCGGCACCTTCTCCATGTAGCCCTCCTGGGCGACGAAGCAGAACCGGAGCTCGCCGTCCTCGATCCAGTAGAAGTAGTCGAGGGCTTTGATTGTCATGAGGTAGTGGGAGACGAGGCGGGTGCCCGCTGACAGCGGCATGATCACCCCCTCGGCGATGCCGTTCCAGTCGGGCTCGATGACGAACGCCCAGTCGCCGATGGTCGTCACGCCGATGAACGCTCCGGGTCCGGAGAAATTAGAGAAGGCGGCATCGCCCAATTCGTCGTACGTCATGGGCGTGAAGCCCTCCGGGCGGCCGCCGCGCCGGATCACCACTTGCTCGGGCGTCAGGCCGCGGACGTAGGTGAAGCACCAATTGTCCGCCGCTTCGGCGAGCCAGGCGTAGTCGTCAGGAGTCGCGATCATGACGCGATGCTCGCAGGAGCGACCGACACAACGGGCGCCGGTAGTTCACCGACGAGGGGATTGCTGACTGTGGGCAGTGAGGGTGACGAACAGGCACGGGTGGCTGGTGACCGTCTCGGGGACGCCCTTGCCGCCCACCAGGCCCGCGCGGATCAACTGGTAGGTGTCGGCCCGGTAGACCTCGGCACAGGCCGGGCAACGGGTCGCTCGCCGGGTCTTGCACGGGACACGGAGGACGCCATTCGGCTCCAGGTGCGTGCTGTAGGAGTGGAGGAGCTCGCTGGTCATCTGGTCGATGTGCTGGACCTTGCCCCGCAGGTGGATCGGCTGGCGGCAGCCGCCGGTCCGGCGGATCTGGGCGGCCCAGCGGGCGTAGTGGGGATCGTCGAGCCGAGAAATCATTCCGGCTATGGCATGTGGGTGGGTGAGGTTGGGCATCGAGGAGGTGACCAGCCGCTTCCCCAACAGGTGTTTCGCCTTCGACCAGTTCGGGCCGCTGTCGATCCGGCCGCAGCCCGGCTCCGGCTGGGCACCCGAGGCCCGCCCCGAGCGGTGGCCGGCCACCTACCGGCGCGAACATGGCGTGCGCTACTTCCACGGCTGCTACAGCCTGGGCGATGACCAGTTGTGGGGCGTGGTCCGGACGCGCAAGAGCGGCGCCAACACGCTGGCCGCGCTCAAGAGCATCCGCAAAGCCCGCCCAGATGGCGCCCCGATCTACGTCATCTTGGACAACCTGTCGGCCAACACCACCCCCGCCATCCGCGCCTGGGCCGCAGCCAACCGGGTGGAGCTGTGCCTGACCCCGACCTACGCCTCCTGGGCCAACCCCATCGAGGCTCAGTTCGGCCCGGTGCGCACCTTCGTGATCAGCAACTCCCACCATCCCAACCACACGGTGCAGACCCGCAAGCTCCAGGCCTATCTGCGCTGGCGCAATGCCAATGCTCGCCACCCTGACGTGCTGGACGCCCAACGTCGTGAACGCGCCCGCATCCGCAGCGAGAAACAACGACGTTGGGGACGACCAGCGCACCGGGCCGCGTGATCACCCGACCCGGCGAACGTTCATGGTCACCGCACTAGCTACGGCCTTCAGGATACGACCAATGATCATCCCGGAGCCGGAGTGCCCCCGCCGGAGGCATCTCGACTTCGCACTCGATGCCTTGCCCCACTCATCATATTCGGACAAATAGCAGATAAGGGAATTTAACGCCTCAGATTTATATTAGGTGGCCAAATTTCCATATTTAGGAAGTGCCTGGAAGAACTCTAGAAAATCCCTTAAGAACCACATATCCTTCGCTATGGCACGATCCAAAAGGGTCGTTTCAAACGGAGAGAAGCGAAGGGAGTCGACATGCCGGATATCGACCTCGGGGTGGCCACCGACTGGGATGAAGGTGACACTCACGGCCGAATCAAGCTGCGCCAGAACCAGATCTACCCGACCTCTCCGAAGAAGGACGTGCTCATAAGCTCACCGGTGAGCATCGAGCTTTCGGTGAACACAAACCTTTCCAGCTCTCAAGAGGCGGACAAGATTTACTTCACGACCCACCACGGGTCGCAGAAGAAGATCATCGCGATCCTGGACTCCAGTGGGAACCTCCACATCGCCGGCCAGGTGAAAACGGGCCAAACGAACATGACCTACGAAACGGGCATGTAGCGCCTCGTGGTGCGTGGGCACTGGTTCGTCGGCTGGCACAGCCCCGACCGGGTGACGGCCAGCACGGCCGATAGCGTCCGCCAGGACGACAAAATGCTCGCGGCCGGCAGCGACGCACCAGTGCCTGTGCGCGATATCTGATCGGGGTCGGCGGAGTTCCCATCGGCCCCGATCAGTAGAAGAAAATGACTACCTCTGCTCGGATAGGGCCCGCCGCCTCGAAGAGGTGTGTTGTGTCCATCGCAAGGTGTCGAGCAGTTGTTGACGCGGAAGATGATTGCACTCCGAATGCTCATCCCCGCAAGATCTCGATGGATTTGCACCATCAGCGTCAAAGTCCATCGAAATGGTCAAGCTAATTGGGTGGCACACCCGCTTCTTTAGCCTTCTGAGAGAACTCCCGGGCTGCTCCTGCTGAAGTCGTCGAAATCGACGTCTCCGCTAGCCGCCGCTAGCCATTCGAAAGTTGTCGCTCAGCCCATCCGTTGCTATCTCGAAGGCGGCACAGTCGCATGCGGGAACGTTCATTGCGTTCACGCCTACCGTTAGCGCTTCGAAGCGATGTGCGGCCACGCTCGGCAGTGAGCTAATCACACCTGCGGTGAAGTCATGGGAACGCTTGCGTGCGCGGTCCGAGCCGCCGGCGGCCGGGACCGGCCCCCCAGGCCGCATGCCCGACCGCCGAGCGGGCGACGGGCCGCGAGGCGGCGCGGAGCGCCGCCCTTGATCCCAATGAGAACACTCCGGCAGTGATCGGACTCTCCACTCCGCGCGTCACAGAGACAGTGGTAGAACGCTGGGTGTGGAGGATCGTCGCGATCGACTGCGCGCATTGGGTGCGATGTTTCGGCAACTCCGCAAGAGCGCCGGGCTGACCGGTAAGGATCTTGCGGTGCTGGCGGGGGTGGCTCAACCGACGATCTCTCGGATCGAGACTGGGCAACTGCTTCCCGTTCCGGAGACGGTAGAGCGCCTGGCTGAGGCGTTGGCGCTGGATGAAGGCGCGCGTCGCCAGCTGGATGAGCTCCTGGAACGCCTACGTGACCAGGTATCCCGGCTGAAAGGTGGCCTGGCTGGTCGTGAGGCGGCGAATGCTGCCCGACTGCGGTCAGCTCGGCATGTCCGGGTGTTCCAGTCGGCCGTGATCCCCTCGCTGCTGCAGACGTCGGAGTATGCCCGTCTGGCGCTTTCCCTTGAGCGTGATGTTGACATGGGGGATGCAGCCAAGGCTGCGGCCCTTCGGGTGGAGGCACAGAGCCTGCTGTTCGAGTCCGGGCGACAGTTCTCGTTCGTGCTCACCGAGGGGGCGGTGCGGACCTGGCTCGGGTCGCCCGCCATGATGCGGGGGCAGCTCGATCGCCTGGCGCAGGTTTCCACGCTGCCGCACGTCAGCCTCGGCATCGTGCCATGGACAATAGAGACGCCGGCCCTTCCCCTGCATGGGTTCACGCTCCTGGACGGCGACGCCGGCAGCATCGACAGCTTCACCGGCGACCTCCCTCTGACCGTTCCAGCAGCGATCGAGGCCCACTCTGACGCCTTCGACCTGTTCGCCGCTGTGGCGCTGTACGGCGATGCGCTGCGAGAACTCTTGCGGCAGATCAGTACCGACTACGAGGAACTCGAAACCCGCTTCCCCATCTGACGTATTTATGCGTCGAATGCCTTGAGTCTGTTCCACTGCTGCTCATACGCTGATCGCATGGATGTATAGCCCCCTAGACATCGGAGACGTCCATGCCTTCCTGGCGCGTATCGCGCATGTTCCTCGGCTCCGCCATCTCAGTGCTCGAAGCTCGCCGCTTCGTCGCCGCCTTCCTCCCGACCTGGCCGAACCTGGATGACGCGATCCTCGTCGTGAGCGAGCTGGCGACCAATGCCGTACGGCACACCAACAGCGGCCGCCCCGGTGGCCGCTTCGTCGTCTCCCTCGAAATCGTCGACTCCACCCTCGGTCTGTCCGTACAGGATGAGGGTGGCCCTCGCACTCCGCGGCTGCTCCCGCTGTCCCCGACAGAGATGGGAGGGCGGGGACTGGCACTAGTCTCGGGCCTGTCCGTGAAGTGGGGTGTGGCCGGCGACGACCACGGCCGTACAGTCTGGGCCGTCCTGGAGGCATCACCCTTCGCCTTCGCGCGGTCCTGATGTGCTTCGCTCCACATCCGGCGCCGCTATGGCCGGACCACGAGAAGATTGACTGGGAAGAACCTCGCAAGGACGGACGGGTCCGCGTCGTCGAGTGGACCTGTGACTGTCGCAAGGTCGTCTACGAACTGCGCAGGTCGGGCGGTCTCTACTACCTCCACAGGGCGGTCCGAGGCGAGCGCCCGGCCGAGACTGGGCGAGTCATCTGGGTGGAAGCCCACAGGCTGTGGATATCCCTCTTGACCGGGCGAGCGCGTTGACGCGTGGCGTCCCCAAACGACGGTCAGCAATCCGCGCAGTAAGTCGAATTACCGGCGAAACGCTCAAATCCGTCTTGTCCAGGGGGATAGACGGCATTTCGTCTAGGGCCCTAGACTCGGCGGAGCACCACGGAAAGGGAACCACCGTGCCACCGAGTGACCTTGAGCGGATCGCCGCGATCGACGACCCGTACCTGCTGATCCGCCAGGCCACCGAGCGACTGAGCGCGGCGCAGCAGGAGGTCACCGAGTTGGCGCGGCTACGGCGCCGCGTGATCCAGGAACTGCATGCGCAGGGCATCTCCTATGCTCAGATCGCGCAGCAAGCCGGGCTGTCCCGGGGGCGGATTCATCAGATCAAGCACACAGGCCCCGCCCCCGAGGGCGCGTTCCTGGGCACCGGTACGGTCACCGTGGTCACTCCGCTCCGGCTCGACCCGGAGAAGAAGCGTCCCGTCCTGGCCCTCGACGACATGCGCTCGGGTCAGCGCCTGGAGGAACTGGCCAAGTCCTTCGGGCTGGCGGTCGAGACCGACAAGGTCACCATTGACGGCGTCATCGACCTCAACCGGCCGAACCTGATCGTCGTCTGTGGCCCCCGCATGTCCGAGGCGATGCACGCGGCCTACGACACCGACCCCGTCATTCGCTGGGAGCGCGACGAACTCGGCTGGCTGCTCCGGGACACGAGAACCGGCGCCGCCTACCGCACCGGCACCCAGCTCGACCCCGAGCAGCCCACCGACTCGGCGTACTTCGGCCGGCTGCCCCGCCCCGACGGCAACGGGACCTTCCTCGCGATCGCCGGCATCAGGACCAACGGCTCGCTCGGCGTCGTCGACCTGCTGACGTCCGAGATCGCGACCTTCTGGGGCCAGGTCGGCGACAAGCGGTTTTCCACCGTCGTCAGCGTCGAGTACGACCCCGAGACCGACGAGCCCGTCCGCACCGCCCTGGCCAGCCCCCTCTACCGACACGAGGACGACTGACGTGCGCCTGACCCTCGCGACCGAATCCGCCTACCCTGACCGTCCCAATGAGGACTTCATCGGCGCCACGCCGAACGCCATAGTCCTTCTGGACGGGGCCGGCACCCCGGCCGATCTGGAGTCCGGGTGCTCGCACGGCGTGGCCTGGTTCTCCCACACGCTCGGCTCCACCCTGGTCGCGGGGATCACGCAGAACACGGGTCCGCTGACCGAGATCCTGGCCAGCGGGATCAAGGAAACCGCCGCGCAGCACGATACGTGCGACCTCGACCATCCTGGCACCCCTTCGGCGACCGTGGTGATGCTGCGCCGTACCGGGGACACCCTGAACTGGTTGATCCTGGCCGACTCGGTTCTCGTCCTCGACGTCATCGGCGCCGAGCCGATGGTGATCTGCGATGAGCGGGAATCCATGGTCGGCAGGCAGTACCGCGCGCCGTTGAACGCAGCGCTCGGCGGGACTTCGGAGCATGCTGACGCACTCAGCGCCTATATGAGCGCCATGCGCGCACATCGCAACATCGACGGGGGCTTCTGGGTCGCCGCCACCAACCCGCATGCAGCCGAGCAGGCACTGACCGGCTCCGCGCCCGTCGACCAGATCCGCGCCGCAGCCGTTCTCAGCGACGGGGCATCGCGGCTTGTCGACCGCTTCCACCTGTCCACCTGGCGACAGTGCCTTGACCTTCTCGAACACCACGGCCCTGAAGAACTCATCCGCCAGGTCCGCGAGGCCGAACGATCCGACCTGGACGCTGCCCGGTGGAAGCGCGGCAAGATCTTCGATGACGCCACCGCGGCCCACTGGCTGTTCGCCTAAGCAGAATCGTCCACCCCCCTAGACAGTTCCCAGACGGCGATCTACCTTCAATGCATAGCCCCCTAGACATCTCTCGATAGCGGACCGGCCGCAGCTGTCTAGAGGGGTACACAGGAGGTAGAGCACGATGGCCATCCAAGGCCCCATCCCCATCGGCTTCGACCAGGTCTTCCCCCATGGCTGCTACCTGGTCGGTGAGGTCGAACAGGTCAAGGACTTCGACGCCTCGACCAACGGCCGCACCGTCTACGCCAAGGACAAGATCACCGGAGAACTCGTCTGGCAGGTCGCCGTCATGGACGCCGACCCCGCCGCGAAGATCTCCCAGAAGACCGTGGCCGTGAAGATCCTGTCGCCGACTGAGCCCGTCGCCCCCGCCGCGCCGTCCGGGCTCCCGATCGTCCCCGTGGAGTTCGACGGGATGACGGTCACGCCGTACGTCGCCCAGAGCACCGGCCGGCTCGCCTACTCGATCCGCGCGACCGGGATGCGCGCTCCCCGCACCCACGCCAAGCCCGCCAAGGACCAGGCATGAAGCGCCCCCGCCCGGTCTCGGTGATCACCCTCAAGACGAGCGGCCCGTCCAGCGCCAAGTCACACCCCTACCCGCGCCGGACCCCGGTCCTGGCTCTCGACTTCGACGCTATCTCGGTCCTGGTGACCACGTCGTGCAGCAACAAGGTCACCCCTGCCGACGTCACGTTCGCCCGCGAGTTGGCAAAGGAGGCCGCCGCTTTCGCAGCCGCAGTCGAGCGCATGTTCCGCTCCCTACCCACCCCCATGGAGACGCCGAAATGAGCAGCGCCGTCAGCAGCCACTCCTTCAAGAGCGGCGAGAGGGCATGGGCCACCTGCCACACCTACGACAACCGATCCCCGATCTTGGCCCTCTACATGGGCTCCCTCAACGTGTCGTTCTGCCCCAGCAACTCCAACGAGGTGACGGACGCCGGCCTCTCGTTCGCCAGGGGTCTGGCCAGCAGCGCCGCCGCTTACCTCGCCGCGTGCGAGAGCTTCCACGCCAAGCAGGCGTGATCTGCAAGCGGGCCGCCAGAAGCGCCAACTTCCGGCGGCCCCGGTTCTCCCCTGGGTTCTCACATCAAGGAAGGCCCCCAGCCTAATGTTGAAGAAACTGCCCGGCGATCCTGTCTCCGGCCTGGTCTCCACCACCCCCGACACCGCCGTCGTCTTCCGCCCCGCCGTCGTCCAGACCCCCGCGATCGTCACCATCGTGATCTTCGTGGCTCGCCTGGTCATCAGCCTCGTCCGATCCCTCTGGCGGCACCCCATCGCCTCGGCCGCGGCCGTCACACCCAGCACGATCTTCGGCCTGTACGGCTGGCGCCTGGCACTGGTCGTCGTCGCCGTCCCGATCGTTCTGGTCGCTCCCTGGGCGATCACCTACCCCAAGGTCGTCCTCCCCTGGATCGGGTACCGCCTTCTGGCCTGGTGGCGGCTCGTCTGGGTCTACCGGCGCCACTGGCAACCGGTCATGGTCGTCTCCGGACTCGGCCGTCACATCAAGGGCCGCGACTACCTGCCCCGGCTGCTCCGCGTCACCTGCACCTCGTGGGCTGACGTCGTCACGGTGAAGATGCTGGACGGGCAGGCGGCGAAGGACTGGGCTGACCGCATCGAGGCCCTGGCGCATGGCTTCGGCGCCCCCTCATGCCGAGTCAGCGTCGAACGAGCCGGTCGACTCCTGCTCACCTTCCCCCGCCGCGATCCCCTCGCCGAGCCCCTGCCCGCCATACCAATGCCAGAGACAGCCACGGTCGGACCGGTCGAGATCGGACAGACCGAGGACGGCAAGCCGTGGCTTCTCAAGCTGCACGGCACACACATCCTGGTTGCTGGCGCCACAGGAGCGGGCAAGGGCTCGATCCTCTGGTCAGCCATTCGCGGGCTCATCCCCGCCATCCTGTCCGGGCTGGCTGAGATCTGGGCCCTGGACCCCAAACTCATGGAGCTGTCCTTCGGACAGGCCATCTTCGGCGACCGCTACGCCGCCGACCCGGCCGACTGCGCCGACCTGCTCGACGAGGCGGTCAAGGTCATGCAGGAGCGGGCCGGCCGCTTCGCGGGAGTGCAGCGCGACCACGTCCCCACCGTGCAAGACCCTTTCGTACTGGTCGTGGTCGACGAGATCGCGTTCCTGACCGCCTATCAGTCGGATCGGGCTCTACGGCAGCGCATCTCCGCCGCCCTGGCCACCCTCACCACGCAAGGACGCGCGGTCGGTGTGGGCGTCCTAGCAGCTCTCCAGGACCCTCGCAAGGACGTGATCACCATCCGCAATCTGTTCCCTGACAAGATCGCCCTGCGGCTCGACGAGTCCGAACAGGTCGACATGGTGCTCGGTGACGGCGCCCGAGACAGGGGAGCGCTGGCAGACCACATCTCCCCGGTTCCCCACGTGGGTGCGGGCGTGTCGTACGTACGGCTGGAGACGTCGCCCGACCCGATCCGGGCTCATGCCGCCTACGTCTCCGACCAGGACATCCGCCACATGGCATCCCTCTTCGGGGAGGCCATGTGACCAACGGAGCCGACCGCACCCTGCCCCGCCTCGTCCGCGACACCATGCCCCTCGTCATGGACGTCGCCGTCGAGATCGCCAAGTCCAACGGCGTATGCATCCGCCCCATCGAACTCCGCCGCCAGGACATTGTCACCGGCGAGATCGAGCCCTTCGACCTCCCCTGCGGCACCACGCAGGAAGCCAAGTGCCCGCCGTGCGCCAAGCGCAACCAGCAGCTCCGCAAGGCCCAATGCCGGGAGGGCTGGCACCTCGACCACGAACCGACCGCCGACCCGGCCGCCGCCACCGACGAACAACGCTGGCTGGTCGAGTTCCGCGCCGACGTCCAAGCCAAGCGCGACCAGGCGGCGGAGGTGGAGGCGGAGGACTGGGACGCCGCGATCGTGGCCATCGACGCGGAGATCAACGAGGCGGGCATGCGCGGCAGCCTCCTCGCCCGTCGCCAGATCGCCAAGCGAACCCGATCGACCCGACGCCGGCAGGACGCCCCCGACCTGCCCAAGCGCACCCGACGACCGACCACCCTCGGCCGCACCTTCACCAGCCCCCAGGGCCAGGTCTACCGGCCCTCGATGTTCGTCACGCTGACCCTCCCGTCCTACGGCAAGATCCGCCAGGGCGTACCCGCAGACCCCACCAGCTACGACTACCGACGAGCCGCCCGCGACGCGCTGCACTTCTCCAAGCTCGTCGACCGCTTCGTCCAGAACCTCCGCCGCGTGGCCGGCTACGACGTCCAGTACTTCGCCAGCGTCGAACCACAAAAGCGCCTTGCCCCACATCTGCACATGGCCATCCGCGGCACCCTGCCCCGCGCCGAGATGAAGCAGATCGCCGCAGCCACCTATCACCAGGTCTGGTGGCCACCGGCCGACGAAGTGAAGTACGACGGCGAGAACCTTCCGATCTGGAGCGACGAAGACGGCTACCTCGACCCGGCCACGGGGGAGATCCTCCCCACCTGGGACAAGGCCCTCGACGACCTGGACGAGCCCCTGCACGTCCTGCGCTTCGGCGACCAGGCCGACGTGCAAGGCGTCCTCGCCGGAAGCCCTGCCGCCAACAAGGCCCTCGGCTACCTGACCAAGTACCTCACCAAATCTCTCGGCGACCCGCTCGACCCCGGCGACGAGGACGACCAGCCCCGCCGCGACCACATCACCCGCATGCTCGACACCCTGCGCTACGAACCATGCTCACCCACCTGCCCCAACTGGCTCCGCTACGGCGTCCAGCCCAAAGACGCCAAGCGGGGGATGACTCCCGGCCACTGCCGTGGCAAGGCACACCGTCCCGAACACCTCGGCTACGCAGGCCGGCGCGTCTTGGTCTCCCGGAAGTGGTCCAACAAGACCCTCCGCGAACACAAGCAGGACCGCCGCGCCTGGGCCCTGGAACTCCTCGGCCTCGACGACCCGGCGGCCAACGACCGACACCGCTACATCTGGCACCCGGTCTCCAGCAGCGACCCCTCTCGCGCTCCCAGAGCAGCGCAACTCCTCCGTGGCATCGCACGGCGCCAGCAGTTCCGCGCCAGCCTCCTGGCCCTCGAAGCCAGAGCGACAGGCGAACCACCCCCAGACCTCTCGGTGATGAGAGACGAGGTGGCCGCGTGACCGCTCACCGAGATCTCACCCAGGGCAGATTGCTCACCGTCGAAGAGGCGGCCGAACGGCTCAACACCAGTGTCCGTTTCCCTCGCCGCCTGATCGAAGAACGCCGCATCACCTTCGTCCATGTAGGGCGCAAGGTCCGCATCCCCGAATCCGCCCTCGAAGCATTCATCGCTGCGGGCGTCGTCCATCCGATCACCACACAGCGTGGGAGGGCAGCATGACCGCTCCTGGAGCGTCGCGGAAGAGGAAGCCCACCAAGCGGCGCTTCGGGCGCGTTCGGCAACTTCCCTCCGGCCGGTATCAAGCGCGCTACGCCGGTCCTGACGGGGTCGACCGCCCGGCGCCCGAGACCTTCGCGACCAAGACCGACGCGGAGGTCTGGCTCACCAAGATCGAGGCCGAAATCCTCGACGGTGACTGGATCGACCCGGACGCAGGAAAGATCAAGTTCGGCAAGTACGCGCAGGACTGGATCGACGAGCGGCCGAACCTGCGCCCTCGCACGATCGAGCTGTACGGCTACCTGCGGCGCACCCATCTCGTTCCGACCTTCGGAGAGAAGGCGATGAACGAGATCAAAGAGCCACACGTCAGGCGCTGGCGAAAGAAGCTGCTCGACGACGGAGTCAGCGAGGTCACCGTGGCGAAGGCGTACCGGCTCCTCAAGGCCATCTTCACCACCGCCGTCGATGACCAGCTCATCAAACGCAACCCATGCCGCATCAAGGGCGCTGGACAGGAGAAGTCGGCCGAGCGCCGGGTCCTCTCGGTCCCTCAGGTCTACCAACTCGTCGAGGTCATCGAGCAGCGATACCGCGCCCTGGTGCTGCTCGGTACTTTCGCAAGCCTGCGATGGGGCGAACTGGCCGGCCTGCGACGAAGAGACCTCGACCTTGACGCCGGCACCATCCGCGTGGAACGCCAGCTGATCCAGATCACCGGCAAGGGGCTGGTGTTCACCGACCCCAAGTCCGCAGCGGGCAAACGAACAGTCGCAATCCCCGAGCTGATCATCGCTGAGCTTCGCGCCCACCTGAAGGACTTCGCCCAGGAGGGTGACGAAGGACTGGTGTTCGTCGGACCCGACAACGGCCCAATTCGGAACAGCAACTTCAACCGCCGGGTCTGGCCCACCGCACTCGAAGATGCGGGCCTACCGAAGATCCACTTTCACGACCTCCGACACACCGGGAACAACCTCGCCGCCAACGCTGGCGCCTCGATCCGCGAGCTGATGACCCGCATGGGCCACTCCAGCACACGCGCCGCGATGATCTACCAGCACTCCACCGACGAACGCCAACGCGAGGTCGCGCGCAAGCTCGACGACCTCGCCCGCGGGGCCCTCAAGGGCCGATCGGGCACGCAACGGGCACGACCGCGAAAACGGCCCCTATAAAGATCAAAAGCCCAGGCGAATGACCTGGGCTTTTGTGTGGGTGGAGCCTAGGAGATTCGAACTCCTGACATCCTGCTTGCAAAGCAGGCGCTCTGCCAACTGAGCTAAGGCCCCTCAAAAGGGCCTGTTGACCTGCGAAAACGCCTGCATGGTCAAACTTGCCCCGGCTGTACACCGTACCAACACCATGGGCTTTCTCGCCACTCGGTTGCCGCGCGTCGTTCCTGGCCCGGCTGGGGGCGGCGGTCCGCTGACCGCTCCGAAATCCTTGCGTGGGCCGACGGTCTGCCGGGGGCTCGGCGGCGCCGGCCGGGGGCGCCGCATGTCCCGGGAGAGAGGCTGATCATCTGGTGGAAGCCGGTCAGAGCGCACAGGCGAGGGGCGTGGATCGACCGCCGTAGCTCATGTGTTCTAGTCTCCCGATCATGAAGCTTCGTCTGATCGCCGCTTTGTCCTGCGTCGCGGCCCTGGGGCTGAGCGGGACCGCGACTGCGGAGGCGTATCCCGTCAAGCAGAAGGTTCTCACCGAGAACGGGCTGTACAGGATGGGCAAGCTGCCCAAGTCGCCGTGCGAGGAGCAGCCGGTCGCGCGCGACGACCGTGCGGCGGCCAAGCGGTACATCGGCGGGGTCATGCAGTGCCTCGAGGCCACCTGGGAGCAGTACCTGTCGGAGAACGGCGTGCGGTTCGAGGGTGCCCGCCTCAAGTTCGTCAGCAGCGGCTACTGCGACATCAACCCCAAGTGGGACTCCGACAGTGTCTACTGCCACGACGCCCGCGCGGTTGTCTTCAAGCTCGGCCGGTCCTGGCTCGACGATCCGTCCGACCTGTGGCTGCTGCACAACACGGCCACGATCTACGCCCACCACGTGCAGCGGCTCGTCGACATCGTCTACAGCGTGGACGGCCAGGCCTTCTACGACAGCCAGACCGAGCGCGCCGAGCGGGTGCGCCGCTACAACCTGCAGGCCGCCTGCTTGTCGGGCGCGTTCGTCAAGAGCGTCTGGCCCCTTGAGGGAAGGTCCTCGCGCGACTGGAAGTATCTCCTGTCGATCGTGCAGGGTGACGCCCCCGGGCATCGGAGCCTGTACGGCAAGACCGCCAACGTTCGCCTGTGGGTCGGGCGTGGTTTCGCCACCGGGGATCCTGGCTCGTGCAACACCTGGACGGCGCCTGCGGCCGAGGTCGCGTAGAGGACGGCCGCCGGACCCGTGTGGTCGCCCTGGTCCGGGCCGAACGGATGCGGGGCGAGACGGCCGGGGGTCAGTGGCCCCGGCCGTCCGCCGCGAGGCGAAAGGGCTACCGGAGGAACACCCTGATCGGGTCGAGCACCAGAGCCGGCTGCAGCGGTAGCGGCTGCGGCTGCTCGAGCTGGGTGGTCCGCTGGTCGGCCGGGAGGCTCTCCCGCTCCTTGCAGGAGAACCCGAGGATCGCCCCCGGGTAGCCGCCCGCGTACCCCGAAACCCTTCGGCCCGCCGGGATCCTGCACACGTAGGTGACGTTCTCCTGGCTGTCGTTCGGGACGATCCTGAACGCGGTCGTGATCTCGCCGAAGGTGGGTGCTCCGTTCATGGACTCGCAGTACACCGCCATGACGGCGGCGGCCCCGTCCCTCTTCTGGATGTCGAAGCACCCGTAGGTGGGCAGCGGGGCGGCGTGGGCCGGGACGGCGAACAGGCTGGCGCTGCTGGCGGCCAGCACGACAAGTGCGTGCGCAAGACGCATGGGTACCTCTCACAGGTGTATCCGTCGTGATCATGCATGATCACGTGACGCGACATACCCGATTACGGAGAGTGACTAACGTCAGGTCTGCGCGACGGCCACCGCGGGCGGGTCGTACTCGCCGCCGAGGAGTAGTTCGGGGAACTCCGCCAGCGAGTGGAGGATGTGGGTCGCACCGCCTTTGAGCAGGCGGTCGCGGCTGTGGACGCCCGTCATGAGCCCGGCGACCACCGAGGCGCCGGCGCGCCGTCCGGCCAGCATGTCGTTCTCGGAGTCGCCGGCGACGGCGACGTGGCGCACGTCCTCGACGCCCAGCCGGAGCACCGCGTGGAGCACCATGTCGGGCCAGGGTCTGCCGCGGCCCGCGTCTTCGGGGCTGATGGCGAGGTCGATCTTGTCGTGCCAGCCGAGCACGCTCAGCACCCTGCTCAGGGTGGTCCGGCTGAAGCCGGTGATCAGCGCGGTCCGGAGGCCCGAGCCGCGGATCTTGTCGAGCGCCTCCACGACTCCGGGCACGGGAAGGAGACCTGCCCGCTCGATGGCGCCCTCGTAGGAGCGCTCGAACGTCAGGTTGGCGGCCTGCGCCTGGGCCTCGTTGCCAGGGAAGATCCCGCGGAAAACATCGATCTTGGGGCAACCGCGGGACCGGTGCACGTGGACCATGGCCCGTGCGTACGCACCGGTCCCTGGGACGATGCCCTGGGTGGCGATCGCCTCGGCGAATGCTCGTTCGACCGTGGCGATGTCGCCGATCGTGGTGCCGGCGAGGTCGAGACAGACCAGCGTGATGGGGCCGGACTCGGTCATACCCTCGTCGCCACGATCGTCAGTTCTCGCTGCCGGTCGCCTCGGTCCAGAGATCGAGCTCGGCCCGGTCGGCCTGCACCTTACGCCAGATGAGCAGCCCCCCGAGGGCGAGCAGCGCCAGAACGAGCAGCTTCTTCACGGTGTGACCCCACTTCTTCGACGGTCTCACCTTGCCGGGGTGAGACAACGCCCGGTTGCAACGGTTGCACAGCAGCCTAGCAAGGCTTGGCTCTGCTCCCCCGGGTGCGGACCTATCCAGTTCTACCCAATCTTCCGATACGACGGCGCCAACGGCGCCGCGGATCCGCGGCGCGTCCCATTATGGACATCTCCTATATACCCATTGGGGGTACCCGAGAAGGAGCCAGAGACGCGCCTCACCGAGCACACGAGCCCCACACGAACCGAAACCGAAGCCGCGCACGTCCACCTCAACGCCAGAAATCCAGCCTCACTGGAATACCCTAGGGGGGTACGGTGTTATGCTGGGAGAACAGGGGAGGCGAGAACCATGGCTGGATACACCGGCAACAAGGAAGACCACCTCCGGCGCCTGCGCCGGATCGAAGGCCAGGCCAGGGGCCTGCAGCGGATGGTCGAGGACGACAAGTACTGCATCGACATCCTCACCCAGGTGTCGGCCACCACGAGCGCGCTCCAGTCCTTCGCCCTCTCCCTCCTGGAGGAGCACCTCGCCCATTGTGTCGCCGAGGCCACCCTGAAGGGCGGCCCGGAGGCGCAGGCGAAGGTCAAGGAAGCCTCCGACGCCATCGCCCGGCTCGTCCGTTCGTAACCGAGTTCACCACACGAAGCACATCGACAGGGAGATATCAGATGAGCACCGCCACCTACACCGTCAAGGGAATGACCTGCGGCCACTGCGTGAGCTCCGTGAAGGAGGAGGTCGGCGAGGTCCAGGGCGTGACCGGTGTCGAGGTGGACCTGTCGACGGGCCTGCTGACCGTGGAGAGCGCCGCCCCCCTCGACAAGGACCAGATCGTCGCCGCCGTCGAGGCGGCCGGATACGAAGTGGCCCATCAGTGATGAACACTCCCGCCAAGCTGGGCGCCTACGCTCTGGGCCTCGCCGTCGTCTTCGGCGCGGCCCTGGGCGTGGGCAGCGCGGTCGGCCAGGTGGGCACGCCGCCCCAGGCGAGCGCCCACGCCGAGGCCGCAGGCCACACCGGGGCGAGCACCGGGACCACCGGCCACGCCGCGTCGGAAGGCCACGCCGAGACCGCCGGCACCACCGAGGCCGCGGGCCACGACGAAGCGGCAGGCCACACAGAAGAAGCTGGTCACACCGAGAGCGCCGGGAAGGACACGGCGCCCGAGGACATCCCCGGGGGGCTCCAAGTGTCCGAGAACGGCTACACCCTCACGCCCGCGACCACCACGCTGGAGCCGGGCAAGCCTGCCGACTTCAGCTTCACCGTCACGGGCCCCGACGGCAGGCCGGTGACCGGCTTCGAGGTCCAGCACGAGAAGAAGGTCCACTTCATCGTCGTCTCCCGCGACCTGAACAGCTTCCAGCACCTCCACCCCGAGGAGGGCGCCGACGGCGTGTGGACGGTCAGGCTGAACCTGCCCGAGGCGGGCGTCTACCGCGCCTACGCCGACATCCTGCCCACAGGCGGGAGCGCGATGACGCTCGGCGTCGACCTGTTCGCCGGCGGCGACTTCGCGCCGAAGCAGCTGCCCGCGGTCAGCCGTACCGCCGAGGTCGACGGCTACACCGTGACGCTCACCGGAGACGTGGTGCCGGGACAGACCACCAAGCTGACGCTGGCGGTCGCCAAGGACGGCAAGCCGGTCACCGACGTGCAGCCCTACCTGGGCGCGCTCGGCCACCTGGTGGCGCTGCGCGCGGGCGATCTCGCCTACCTCCACGTGCACCCGGAGGAGAACAGCCTCACCTTCTACACCGAGGTGCCCAGCAGGGGCGACTATCGTCTGTTCCTCGACTTCAAGCACCAGGACAAGGTCCGCACCGCCGCGTTCACCGTGAAGGCCGACGCGGCCGCCCCGAGCGGAACACCCACCACCCCCACCGCCGCGCCCCACGGGCACGGCCACTAGACGCAGCCGAAAGGAGAAGGTGATGGCCACCGAGACAGCCGTCGAACTCTCGATCGGCGGCATGACCTGCGCCTCCTGCGCCAACAGGATCGAGCGCAAGCTCAACAAGATGGACGGCGTGACCGCCACGGTCAACTACGCCACCGAGAAGGCGAAGGTCACCTTCCCCGACGGGCTGGACCCACAGCTGCTGGTCGCGGAGGTGGAGAAGGCGGGCTACACCGCCGAGCTGCCCCGCCCGCGGGCCGAGGAGCGGCCCCAGGAGGAGGCGGAGGAGGACGAGCTCAGGCCGCTGCGCAACCGGCTGGTCACCGCGCTCGTGCTCAGCGTCCCGGTGATCGCGATGGCGATGGTGCCGCCGCTGCAGTTCACCAACTGGCAGTGGCTGTCGCTGACGCTGGCCGCGCCGGTGGTGGTCTACGCGGGCTGGCCGTTCCACAAGGCCGCGTGGACCAACCTGCGGCACGGCGCGGCGACCATGGACACGCTGGTGTCCATCGGCACGCTGGCCGCCTTCGCCTGGTCGCTGTGGGCGCTGTTCTTCGGGACGGCCGGCATCCCCGGCATGACCCACCCGTTCGAGTTCACGATCGCGCGCAGCGACGGCTCGGGCAACATCTACCTCGAGGCCGCGGCGGGGGTGACGGCGTTCATCCTGGCGGGCCGCTACTTCGAGGGCAGGTCCAAGCGCAAGGCGGGCGCCGCGCTGCGGGCGCTGCTGGAGCTGGGCGCCAAGGACGTCGAGCTGGTCGACGGGCGCAGGATCCCCGCCGACCAGCTCAAGGTCGGCGACCGGTTCGTCGTGCGGCCGGGCGAGAAGGTCGCCACGGACGGCGTGATCGAGGAGGGCTCGAGCGCGGTCGACGCCTCGATGCTGACCGGCGAGTCCGTCCCGGTGGAGGTGCGTCCCGGTGACCGGGTCGTCGGCGCGACCGTCAACGCGGGCGGCCGGCTGGTCGTCAGGGCCGAGAGGGTCGGCGCCGACACCCAGCTGGCCCAGATGGCCAAGCTGGTCGAGGACGCGCAGACCGGCAAGGCGGAGGTCCAGCGGCTGGCCGACCGGATCTCGGGCATCTTCGTCCCCATCGTGATCGCGCTGGCGGTCGGCACGCTCGGCTTCTGGCTGGGCACCGGTGGCGGCGCGGGCGCGGCCTTCACCGCCGCGGTCGCGGTGCTGATCATCGCCTGCCCGTGCGCGCTGGGTCTGGCCACGCCGACGGCGCTGCTGGTCGGCACGGGCAGGGGCGCGCAGCTCGGCATCCTGATCAAGGGGCCGGAGGTGCTGGAGTCGACCAGGAAGATCGACACGGTCGTCCTGGACAAGACCGGCACGGTCACCGAGGGCAGGATGACGCTGACCGCGGTCCACGTGGCCGAGGGCGAGGACCGCGAGGAGGTGCTGCGCCTGGCGGGCGCGCTGGAGCACGCCTCGGAGCACCCGATCGCGCAGGCCGTGGCCAGGGCGGCCCGGTCGCAGGCCACGGTGGAGGACTTCGCCAACATCGAGGGGCTGGGCGTCCAGGGCATCGTCGACGGCCACGCCGTGCTGGTCGGCCGGCCGAGGCTGCTGGCCGAGTGGGCGCAGCACCTGCCGGCCGAGCTGTCCGAGGCGGTGGAGCGGGAGCAGGAGGCGGGCCGTACCGCGGTGGCGGTCGGCTGGGACGGCAAGGCGCGCGCGGTCCTCGTGGTGGCCGACGTCGTCAAACCGACCTCCGCCGAGGCGATCGCGCAGCTGCGCGCGCTGGGCCTGACCCCGGTGCTGCTCACCGGCGACAACGAGGCGGTCGCCAGGACCGTCGCCGCCGAGGTCGGCATCGACGAGGTCATCGCCGACGTCCTGCCTGCCGACAAGGTCGACGTCGTCAAGCGGCTGCAGGCCGAGGGGCGGTCGGTGGCCATGGTGGGCGACGGCGTCAACGACGCGGCCGCGCTGGCCCAGGCCGACCTCGGTCTGGCGATGGGCACCGGCACGGACGCGGCGATCGAGGCCTCCGACCTCACCCTGGTGAGGGGCGACCTGCGGGTGGCCGCCGACGCCATCAGGCTCTCACGCCGGACGCTCGCCACCATCAAGGGCAACCTGTTCTGGGCCTTCGCCTACAACGTGGCCGCGCTCCCGCTGGCGGCGCTCGGGATGCTCAACCCGATGATCGCCGGTGCCGCGATGGCGTTCTCCAGCGTCTTCGTCGTCACCAACAGCCTGCGCCTTCGCGGCTTCAAGTAGTCCCCAGCGGACGGCCGGCGCCATCGCGGCGCCGGCCGCCGCGAACAGCCCGCCGAGCACCAGCCAGCCGGGCGTGCCCCAGCCGATGACGAGCGTGGTGAGCAGGACCGGCCCCGCCATCCTGGCGACGGCGGTGCCGGAGCCGAAGAACCCCTGGTACTGGCCCTGCCTGTGGGCGGGCGCGAGGCCGAAGCCGATCTCCCAGGCGCCGGCGGCCAGCAGCATCTCGCCGAGCACCTGCAGCAGCGCCGCGGCCAGCAGCAGCACGACCGTGTCGCCCTGCGAGAACACCAGGCACGACACGAACAGGACCAGGCCGGCCAGCCGTACCGAGCGGGAGGCCGAGACCAGGTCGCGCACCCTGCGCGCGACGCGGACCTGGAACAGCACGACGCACGCGGTGTTGAGCACCAGCACGGCGGAGACGGTCCACGCGGGCGCGTCGGTCCGCTGGACGATCCACAGCGGCAGCACCAGGCTGATCAGCGGCCGGTAGAGCAGCATGACCGTGTTGAGCAGGGTGACCACCGCGTAGGGCCGGTCGCGCAGGACCGCGAGGCGCGGCTCTCCCTTCACCCGGGGCACCGCCGGTACGGCGGGCATCCGGGTGAGCACCGCCGCCGCGACCAGGTAGCTCGCCGCGTCGACGGCGAAGACGGTCAGGTAGGCCGCCGTGGTGTCGAAGTGGAGCGCGAGGCCGCCGAGCCCGGCACCCACGGCCAGCCCGGCGTTCAGCGTCGACTGCAGGACGGCCCGCACGTGGGTGCGCTCGGCGGGCGGCACCAGACCCGCGAGCAGCGCCTGCTGCGCCGCCGACAGCCCCGTCTGCGCCGCCGCGTAGAGGCAGACGGCCAACAGGAACAGCGGGAACGAGCGCACCAGCAGGAACGAGCCGACGCCCGCCGCCGTCGCCACGGCCAGGAGCACCGCCACGCCGCGCGGCCCCCGCCGGTCGGCCAGGTGTCCGAGCGGGACGCCCGCCACCGTGCCGACGGCCCAGCCGATGGTCAGGCCGAGGCCGATCTCGGCGGGCGACAGGCCGGCGATCCGGCTGAAGTAGAGGGTGGAGGTGACGACGTAGGCGCCGTCGCCGATGGCGTTGGACAGCTGGGCGAGGGTGAGGAGGCGGCGGGGGTTGGTCACCAGGCGAGGCTACGGGCACGACTTGGCCGTCTGTAAGCTCCAATTTCGAGCTAACTGATGGGGCCAAGATGGACTTCCACGTCAGCCTCTCCGGCAGGGGCGATCTGGCCGCGCAGATCTACCGGCAGGTGCGCGACGCCATTCTCGACGGGCGGCTGAGGCAGGGCGAGCGGCTGCCGCCGACGCGGGAGCTGGCACGCGGCCTCGACGTGGCCCGCAACACGGTGGCCGTGGCCTACGAGCGGCTGATGGCCGACGGCTTCCTCGTGGGCAGGGCGGGGGCGGGCACGTTCGTCTGCGCCCCCGCCAGGGTCGAGACGGGGCGCAGGGCTCCGCAGGGAAGCGGCGTGCGGCCGCGCGCGGTGTGGCGGTCGATCGCGCCCCTGGCGGGACGGTCCGCGCCCGCCTTCGACTTCACCGTCGGCGTGCCGGACCTCCGGCTGTTCCCCCTGGAGACGTGGCGGCGGCTGGTCGCCAGGGAGCTGCGGGTCAGGGCGGCCGGGTACCTGCCGCCCGAGGGCCACGAAGGCCTTCGTACCGCGATAGCCCGCTATTTCGGGATCTCACGGTCGGTCAGGGCGGCGCCGGACGACGTGATCGTCACGCAGGGCGCCCAGCAGGCGCTCGACCTGATCGGCAGGGTGATGATCGAGCCCGGCGACTGCGTGGCGGTGGAGGAGCCCGGCTACCCGCCCGCCCGGCGCCTGTTCCGCTCCCTGGGCGCCCGCGTCGTGAGCGTTCCCGTGGACGCCGAAGGGGTGGACGTGACGGCCGTTCCCACCGCCGCCAGGCTGGTCTACGTCACGCCGTCGCACCAGTTCCCGCTCGGGACGCCGATGTCGCTGGCCCGCCGTACGGCGCTGCTGGCGTGGGCGGCGCGGCGCGACGCGCTGGTGATCGAGGACGACTACGACAGCGAGTTCCGCTTCGAGGACCGGCCGCTCGAACCGCTGCAGAGCCTGGACCGCAGCGGCAGGGTCGTCTACGTCGGCTCGTTCTCCAAGACGCTGGCCCCGATGCTCCGCCTCGGCTTCCTCGTCGCCCCGGCGTCGCTCCAGCCCGCGCTGCGCGCCGCCAAGCAGCTGACCGACTGGCACAGCGAGACCACCACGCAGGCGGCGCTCGCCCGGTTCATCGACGAGGGCCTGCTGGCCAGGCACGTGCGCAAGGCCACCAAGGAGTACGCCGCCCGGCGGGCGCGCATCGCCGGCTTCCTGGACGACCGGCTCGACCTGGTGCCCTCGGCGGCGGGGCTGCACCTGTGTGCGAAGGGCGAGGTCGATCCGGCCGCGGCGCCCGAGGTCGCGGCCGAGGACCTGACGACCTACTACGCGGGCCCCGCGCAGCGGGGGGTCGTCCTCGGCTACGGTGGCATCTCACTCGAACACATCGACGAGGGACTGCGCAGGCTGTTCGCGGCCGGGGACAGGGGGCGACGGTGAAGGATCTCGGCCTGCTGCGTGAGCGCCGCTTCGCGTTACTGCTGGCCGCCAGGTTCGTCTCGGTCCTCGGCAGCGCCTTCGCGCCCGTCGCGCTCGCCTTCGGCGTGCTCGGCCTGCCCGGCGCCGACGCCACCACGCTGTCGGTCGTGCTGGCCGCCGAGGCCGTCCCGATGGTGGTGTTCATGCTGGTCGGCGGGGTGATCGCGGACCGGTTGCCGCGGAACAGGGTGATGCTCGCCGCCGACGCGACCAGCGCGGCGGCCTTCGCCGCCCTGGCCCTGATGTTGCTGACCCGCTGGACGCCCGTGCCGGCGCTGGTGATCGCCGCGGCGGTCAGCGGCGTCGCCATGGCGATGATGTATCCGGCGCTGACGGGGATCGTGCCCGACGTGGTGCCGTCCGAGCGGCTGCAGACCGCCAACGCCCTGCTCGGACTCGGCACGAACGCCGGGCGCGTGATCGGGCTGGTGCTCAGCGGGGCCGTGGTGACGCTGGTGGGCAGCGGGTGGGCGCTGGTCGCCAGCGCCGTGATGTTCGCCCTGGGGGCGACCTGCGTGGCGGGGATCAGCCTGCCGCCCGCGGAGCGGATGCTGACCCCCGGTCACTCGGTGCTGGCCGACCTGCGCGACGGCTGGCGCGAGTTCATCTCCCGCCAGTGGCTGTGGGTGGTCGTGGCGCAGTTCTCCGTGATGGTGATGGCGATGCAGGGGGCGCACGGCGTGCTCGGCCCGCTGCTGGCCAAGCAGAGCCTCGGTGGCCCTCCGGCGTGGTCGGCCGTGCTGGCGGGTGAGGCGGTCGGCATGATCGGCGGGGTCGTGGTCGCGATGCGGCTGCGTCCCCGGCGGCCCATCCTGCTCGGGACGCTGCTGATGATCCCCACGGCGCTGCCGTACCTGCTGCTGGGGTCGGGTGCGCCGCTGTGGACGGTGGTGCTGGGCGCGGTACTGATGGGTGTCTGCATGGACGTCTTCGGGGTGCTGTGGCAGACCACGATGCAGCGGGAGATCCCGCCCGCGTCGCTGTCGCGGGTCAGCTCCTACGACGCGCTCGGCTCGCTGATGTTCGGGCCGATCGGGCTGCTGGTGGCCGGCCCGGTCGCCGTCGCGACCGGGCCCGCGCCCGCGCTGCTGGGCTGCGCGGCGCTGATCGTCGCCGTCGCGCTGGCCGCGCTGCTGTCGCCGGGGGTGCGCGGCCTCACCGCCCGATGACACCACCGCCGCAGCCGCCCCGCCCGTGGAGAGCGGGGCGGCAAGCCCCCTAAAGCAGGGCGGCGAGGGCGGCGGCGGTCTGCGGGTGGGCGGCCAGGAGCGTCGCCACCTCGGGGTTCCCCTCGGCGACCGGCGGCCCGCCGGACTGCTGCCACTCGCCCGAGCAGCCGAGCAGCGCGGCGAGGGCGTCCGTGGCGGCGGGGTGCGCGGCCAGCAGCTCCCCGACGGGTCCTGCCGCGACGGCCGCGGGCACCGCCGGAGCGGCCTGGGCCGACCAGGGCGCCACCCACGCGTCGACGGCGGCCAGCGTGCCGGGGAAGGTACGGCCCGCCTCGCGCACCAGCACGGGCACGAGCTCGGGCGCCTCCTTGCGCAGCGCGGCGATCAGCTTCGGCAGCCACGGGATCAGCACGTCGTCGGGCAGCCGCCCGAACGCGCCGGACAGCACCTCGACCACGAAGGACGTCAGCGCGGGAGCCGACTCCAGCGCCTGCACGAAGCCGGAGACGTAGAGCGGCACCGACGGCACGATGAGCGGGTTGTCCAGCAGGTCGGCGGTGAGCGCCCGCAGGTCCGCCATGGACAGCAGGCCGAGCTGGAACTTGGCCGTCCACAGCAGCGCCACCTTCGGCGGCGCCTCCGGGTGCGACTGCTGCACCGCCAGCTCCAGCTGCGCCCTGTCGCAGCCCAGGGACAGCGCGAGGCTCTCCATGGAGAACAGGAAGCCCAGCATCGCGCCGACCTGCCTGACCCCCGACTCCTCGTCGACGAAGGCCGTGGGCAGCAGCGTGCAGTAGTGGGCGTAGCCCGCGGTGACGAACGCCTCGCACCAGGCCGGCAGTCCGTGGCCCGCCGACCGGTAGTAGGCCAGCAGCCGCCGGATCCGCCGCAGCACCTCGGGTGCGTCGTCCACGGTCCGCTCGGCGGCCAGCAGCTCCACCGCCCGCGCGCCCAGCTCCTCGGTGAACCTGCGGCTGCCCAGGAACAGGAGTGAGTCCTCGACCGCGGCGAGCACCGTGGCGGCGGTCGCCTTCTGGTCCCACGCCGCCGCGCGCAGCCGCTGCTCCAGCACCTGCTCGATGGTCACGCCCTCGTAGCCGAGCTCGATCAGCTCCCGCTGGTACTTGCCCAGCCACAGGTCCCAGCTCTCCTGGATGGACCGCTCGCCGAGCACCCGCGAGCCCATGATGGGCTTCACCGCGCCCTCGGGCAGCAGGTAGCGCAGCATCCACAGCAGGTCGGAGCACGGCACCAGCTCGGGGTCGGTGTCGAGGTTCATCAGCGCCCTGGACAGCGTGCGCTTCTGCAGGTCGAGCCCGAGCGGGGCGAGGCGGTCGAGCACGTCGCGGGCCAGCGGCGGCAGCGAGTCGTAGCCGACCTGGCCGATCCTGTCGCCGCCGAGCATGATCTCGCACAGGCGGCGCACGTCGCGCCGGCCCGGCACGACGTCCTTCTCGATGCAGGTGACCGCGGCGTCCTGGAAGTCGTACGGCGTCGGCCGCTTCCTGTTGCGCAGGCCCGCCAGCAGGATCGACGTCTCGTACACGGCGATGGCGTCGGCGGTGCTGGACTGGTAGCCGTTGCGGCGGGCCAGCCGGACGATCTCGACGCACCAGTCGAGCAGCTCGGCCTCGTCGAAGCTGTCGAGCGAGGGCGGCTGCCGCAGGAAGTCCGACAGCCGGTCGCTGACGGGCCTGGGCGTGGCCGGCGTGGCCTTGCCCTTCCTGGGCTTGCCGCCGAGCCTGAACGGCGTGACGCCGGTGCGCTTGACCGCCTTCTCCCACGTCGCCGAGGCGATCGACACCGAGCCGGGCGCCAGGGCGAACTGCCGCTCGATCTGCGAGTGGCTGGAGGGGATGAGGCCGTAGAGCCACTGCGTGGCCGTACGGGGGGTGATGTCGAGGTGCTCGCCCATCACGGGGCTGGCGGCGTGGAAGGCGCCGCACACGTACAGGCAGGTCGCAGGGTCGGCGCCGGTGGCGGCCAGGTGCTCGCGCATGCGGGTCCACATGTAGCGCTCGCGGTCCTCGTCGACCTCGTTGCCGTCGGGGCGCAGGCGCCGGAACAGGCTGCCGATCAGCACCATGACCTGGCGGTAGGTGTCGTAGTCGGCGCCGGAGAGCGGCTGCTCGACGTACTGGTCCCACCACTCCGACCAGTGCCGCACCTTGCCGTGGTGGAGCAGGTGCTCCTCCAGTTCGGCGAAGCGGGGCCGCAGGTCGCCGATCTCGACGCCGACCGTGTCGACCACCGGTTCGACCGTCTTCTCCGCGGCCGGGTCGCCGTCGCGCTCGCGCGGCGCCCACTGGAAGACGTGGTCGACCGAGCGGTCGACCAGGACGATCTCCACGCCGGGAGTCTGGAGCGCGTAGGCGATGGCCTGGTACTCCGCCGACGACTCGGTGATGGGCGCGATCACGCTCAGCGGCGCCCATTCGGCGGGGAAGCCGTCGATGTCGGTGGCGAAGGCCTGCAACGCCACGGGCAGGCGGCAGTTGACCAGTTCGTCGAGGACGGGCCGCAGGTCCTCGCACAGCTCCAGGTAGATGACCTTGGGCTGCTTCTCCCTCAGCCTGCGCACCATCGCCAGCGCGGAGGCCGGCGAGTGGTGGCAGACCGGGAAGATCTCCAGCTCCTCGGCCAGCGCCCGCTCGACGTCGTCGACCATCCCGGGCAGGATGCCGACGCCCGCGAACTCCTGGGCCGCCGCGGCGAGCTGCTCGCGCAGCGGGTCGAAGGGACCGCTCATGAGAGCGTGGCGATCGCCTGGCGGCCGCCTTCGAGGAACTCCGCCCAGTCGCCGCCCTCCTTCTTGCTGCGCGGCTCGACGACCCCGTGCCAGTACTTGTTGAGGATGGCGAGGTCCTCGGGGCTGCGCCGGGCCAGCGACGTGACCAGCGAGCCGGCCAGGGTCTGGGCCCGCAGCCTGGTGTCGCCGAAGAAGGTGCTGTGCAGGATGGCGTCCTCGAGCACGCCGATCTGCTCGGCCGTGGACAGCGCCGACTCCAGCTTCTCGTCGTCGCTGGTGGCCGAGGCGGCCGCGGCCCGCAGGTCGGAGAAGCTCTGCAGCAGGATGTCCAGCAGCGTGGGCGGCACGTCGAGCTCGATCTGGTGCCTGCGCAGCAGCTCCGTCGTGCGGAAGCGGACGATCTCCGCCTCGCTCTTCTTGTTGGTGACGACGGGGATGCGGACGAAGTTGAAGCGGCGCTTCAGCGCGGAGGACAGGTCGTTGACGCCCCGGTCGCGGCTGTTGGCCGTGGCGATGATCGAGAAGCCGGGCTGGGCGAAGACGATGTTGTCGTCGCCGTCGGGGAGCTCGGGGATGGAGACGTACTTCTCCGACAGGATCGAGATGAGCGCGTCCTGGACGTCGCTGGTGGACCTGGTCAGCTCCTCGAAGCGGCCGATCACGCCCTGCTCCATCGCCGTCATGATCGGCGAGGGGATCATCGACTCGCGGGACTGGCCCTTGGCGATGACCATGGAGACGTTCCACGAGTACTTGATGTGGTCCTCGGTGGTGCCCGCCGTCCCCTGCACGACCAGGGTGGAGTTGCGGCAGACGGCGGCGGCGAGCAGCTCGGCCAGCCAGCTCTTGCCCGTGCCGGGGTCGCCGATCAGCAGCAGGCCGCGGTCGGAGGCCAGGGTGACGATGGCGCGTTCGACGAAGCTGCGGTCGCCGAACCACTTCTGCGGGATCTCGCGCTCGATCCCGTCGGAGCGCTCGGAGCCGAGCACGAAGATCCGCACCATGCGGGGGCTGAGCCGCCACGAGAACGGCTTGGGGCCTTTGTCGATCGACTCCAGGTAGTCGAGCTCGTCGGCGTACTTGGTTTCAGCGGGTGCGCGCAGCAACAGGGTCTCCTAGGAGAGAAAGCTCTTGAGCTCGAACACAAGTTTGCGGATATGTCCGGAAATTACCGGAGTGCCCAGGTCCTTGAGCTTCTGGCGGAACCAGGGGTCCACGCTCGCGTGACCCGAGCTGTTCACCGAGCCGACGGGGATGAACTTCACCCCCGAGCGGTGGATCGACTCGAAGTCGGTGATCAGCGACCGGTTGTCGTAGAAGTCCGAGATCCACACCATGACGGTGTTGCGCGGATCGGTGATCTTCGGCCTGGCCAGGGCCATGGCGACCGTCCCGTCGGTACCGCCGCCCAGCGTCGTGCGCAGCAGCACCTCGAAGGGGTCGTTCACCCACGGCGTCAGGTCGAGGGCACGGGTGTCGTAGGCGACCAGGTGCACGTCGACCTTCGGCAGGCCCGCGAAGATCGAGGCCAGGATGGTGCAGTTGACCATCGCGTCGACCATCGAGCCCGACTGGTCGACGACCACGATCATCTTCGCGGGCGTCGTCCGCTTGGCCGTGTGGCGGTAGAACAGGCGGTCGACGTACAGCCGCTCGTCCTCGGGGCTCCAGTTGGTGAGGTTCTTCCAGATGGTCCGCTCGAGGTCGAGATTGCGGAAGACGCGCTTGGGCGGCACCGACCGGTCGATCGTGCCCGCGCTGGTCTTCTCGACCTGGGTGCGCAGCACCTCGGCCACCTCGTCGACGAACCTGCGGATCAGCGCCTTGGCGTTGGCCAGCGCGATGCCCGACAGGTTGGCCTTGTCGCGCAGCAGCTGCTCGATGAGCGACATGCTCGGGGTCAGCTGCCTGGCCAGGTTGGGGTCGGCCAGCACTTCCCTCAGGTGCATGCGCTTCACCAGATCGGCCTCGATCTGGCCCAGCTGCCCGGACTCGTCGCCGATCACCTGCTGGAAGCAGGCCGCGTCCTTCTTCCACGTGTCGAGCTGGGTCGCGGTGACCGTGCCCGAGCCGGTGTTGAAGACGTTGAGCAGCAGCTTGCTGACCAGGGCGGCCTTACGGACGGAGTCGAGGTCGTGAAGGTTGTCGAGCTGGTCGCGCAGGTCGGGGAAGCGCTGCGTCAGGTTGTCGATCGAGATCGACGGATCGAGCAGCGCCGCGGGCAGTCCGAGGTCGTCGACGATGGCGACGCCGGCCGACTCGAGCGAGGGCTGCTCGTCGGGCTCGAACAGCCGCGCGAGGAGGCGCCAGTAGAGCACCTGCCTTCTGTTCTCGTCGCTCATTTCCGCAGCAGCCGTCCCGCTCGTTCCCGCAGCACGTTCACGGCCTCGCCCGCCTTGGTGGCCTTGGGGCTGAGCGCCAGCTCGGCGTTGTGCGGCGCCTTCTTGCCCTTCTGCACCGCCAGCGGCTGCAGGACCCAGCGCCCGCCGTCCCACCGCATGAGGCCGACGCAGGCCGTGGCGCCCGCGGCGAGTTCAGGGGTGATCGGTCCCGCGGCCGTCAGTCCTTCGATGTCGTAGTCGGCGAGCTTGCCCTCGATCAGCACGGGCTCGGCGATACGCACCGGGTGCCGCTCCAGCGGCGCCACGCCGGGCGCGACCGCCTCGGGCAGCAGCACCCTGGCCGTCACGAAGGGGTCGGCCGGATCCTGCAGCGCGACCTTGTCCTCCTGCCACAGCAGGTCGCCCCCGCTCAGCAGGGTCAGGCCCCTGACCTCGACGGCACGCTGCTCGGCCAGTGCCTTCAGCAGCAGCGGGTAGCCGCCGAGCAGCGGCCACAGCGCGAGCCCGACGATCGTGTCGACCTTGGCGACGACCACGCCGGTGCGGACCAGCAGGTTCTGCCCCGTGGTCTCCAGGACCCCGTGGACCTGCACCTGGACGGCGGTGCCGTGCTCCTGCACCTCGACGCCGAGGATCAGCAGCCGTCCCGACACCTCCTCGGCGGCGGCCTCGGGCCAGCCGCCCTGCGACAGCAGCAGCGCCCTCGACCACAGGTCGGCCCAGCGCCGCGCGGGCAGGTGCTCCATCGTCGCCACGGGAGCCGACGCGCTCAGCTCGGCGGCCAGCCCGTCGAGCAGGACGGCCAGGCGCCGGGAGCCGGGGTCGGCCAGCAGTCCCTCGACCACCTGCGAGGAGGCGGAGACCAGGTCGTGGTCGACCCCGCGCCAGCCGGTGATCGCCAGCTCGCTCAGCCACGACCGGCAGCTCTCGGCGGCCTTCGAGCCGCCCTCGCCGGCGACGTGCTCGGCCCGCTGCCGGCCGAGCGCGGTGTCGAGCTGGCCGAGGAGCGCGTCGTGGACCGCGCCGAGCAGCGCGGACCGGCCGGCCGCCAGCACCGTCAGGTGCTCCTCGCCGATGGAGCCCGCGGCGATCTTCTCGGTGGCCTCGGCCACGCGCTGACCGACCGGCGTCGTGGCCAGCGCGCCCGCCAGGGCCCTCAGCCGCTCTCCTCCGGACCGCGCGAACCCGTGCGTCAGGGCCTCGTCGAACCCGGTCACGACCTCGAGGGCCTCTTCGACTCCCGCGGGGGGAGCGTCCAGTCGCATCAACGGAACCAATGCATCTCGGGGACGGGCATGGTGGACTCCGGCACTTCCAGATAGGCCAGGTGGCGCAGGAAGCGGCTGAAGACCATGGCGGCGGGAGCCGGCGCGTGCTGGCCGTGCAGCTTGCGGATCAGGCGCTCGCCCTCGCCGACCTCGACGCGCAGGTACCTGGCGACCCGGTCGAGGCCGTACTGCACGATCGCCTCGTCGACGAGCGCTTGCAGGTGCTTGCACGGCCCTCCGTACATGCCGCCGCACGGGCGGTTGTTGTTCGTGCTGCAGTTGAACTCATGGGTCGTCGCGGCGATCGACGAGACGTACACCCTCGCGATGTCGGAACCGCTCGACACCACGCCCTGCAGCCGGCCGTCCGCCAGTTCGACGAAGGGCACCTTGGCCAGTTTGCGCGGTTGTACGGGTGCGATCACCCGTACGGCGCTACGTGTTTCCCACGCGGGACTGTCCGCGTTCACGACCTCGACCTCCAGCCTTGTCGGCATGCGGGCGATCAGTGAGTCGGTAACTTACCCCATTCCCGATACGTCCGGACACGCTTCTCGATCATGCGGGAGGCCGATATCGCTACCACAAAAAGCCTAGATTCAGGGAAGCACTTCCAGACCGAGCGCGCGCCGCAGGAACTCCAGCTGGTGGAGCAGGACATTCTCGGACAGCGCCTGATGGCTCACGCCGGAAAGCGGAAGCACCTCGTGCGGCCGGCCCGCCGCCAGCAGCGCCGCCGACATCCGCAGCGTGTGCGCCGCCACCACGTTGTCGTCGGCCAGCCCGTGCACCAGCAGGAGCGGACGGCTCAGCGACGCCGCCTCCCTGATGGGCGAGCTGCGGTCGTAGGCCTCGGGATGCTCGTCGGGGTGGCCGAGATGGCGCTCGCGGAAGTGGGTGTCGTACAGGCGCTGGTCGGTCACCGGCGCCCCCGCCACCGCCGCGTGGAAGACGTCGGGACGGCGCAGCACCGCCATGGCCGCCAGGAACCCGCCGAACGACCAGCCGCGGATGCCCACCCTGGTCAGGTCGAGGCAGGGCCGCAACCGCGCCGCCTCGTGCAGCCCCTCCACCTGGTCCTCCAGCACGGGCCCCGCCAGGTCGAGGTGGATGGCCCGCTCCCACGCGGGACCCCGGCCCGGCGTGCCCCTGCCGTCCACCGCCAGGACGGCGAAGCCCTGCTCGGCGAACCACTGCGACACGTACACCAGCCACGACAGCGACGCGGTCACCTTGCGCATGGCCGGCCCGCCGTACGGGTCCATCAGCACCGGCAGCGGGCCGTCCTCCTCGCGGTGCCACGACGGCAGGAACAGGGCGGCCCTGAGGGCCTGCGGGCCGAGGCTGAGCAGTTCCATCCTGGGTTCGAGCACCGGGCGCTCGGCACGCGAGGCGATCTCGACCTCGTCCTCCTCGCGCCGCACCGTGACGCGGTCGCCCTTGGTCGTGTGGGAGACGAGGACCGTGGCGCCGCCCCGCGTGGCGCCGCCGTGCACGCCCGACTCCTCGCTGATCCTCCGCAGGCCGTGGTCCGGGTCGTGGGCCCACAGGTGCGTCTCGGTGGGCTCGTCCGACGCGGTGAACAGGACGGTCTCGCCGTCCACGGCAAGGACCTCGTGAAGCTGCAGCCCGTCCGGCGTGACAGGGTGGCCCTCCCGCAGCAGCGTGCGCGTGTCACCGAGATCGGCGCAGGTCAGCAGCGTGCCGGAGGCGGTGCGCGCGGGCAGCCCGCCGACCAGGGTGACCCACGCGGCGTCCCGCTGCTCGGCCAGCACCTCGACGGCGCCCGTCGCGGCGTCGACGCCGAGCACCTGGACGTGCCGCTGGTCGCGGCTCTGCACGGCGGCGTAGGGCCCGAAGGCGTCCCAGCCCGCGGCCGTCAGGTACTCGAACGCCTGGCTGTCCCACCGGACGGCGACGCCGTCGCCGTCCAGGTCGGTGATCCACAGGCTGACGTCGGCGTTGGCGGTTCCCACGGAGGGGTAGCGGATGGCGACGGGCGGCCGGGTCGGGTCGGCCGGGTCGGACACGTACCACCGCTGGACGGGTGTGGTGTCCACCCGCGCCACCAGGAGGGACCGGCCGTCCGGCGCCCACCAGTGGCCGCGGCGCCTGCCGATGGACTCGGCCGCGATGTGATCGGCCAGCCCGTAGGTCACCTCGGGACCTTCCGGCACCGCGATCGCGCGATCGGCCGAGCCGTCGGCCGCCACCACCCGCAGCTCGCCCCCGCTGACGTAGGCGACGTTTCGGCCCGTCGGGTCGGGACGCGGGTCGGCCACCGGCCCGGCGGCGGGCAGCTCGCGGACCTCGCCGTCGCGGGTCCTGACCGTCCACAGCCGTCCCGACAGCGCGAAGGCCAGCAGCTCGCAGGCGCGGTCGGCGGCGTAGCCGACGATTCCCGACGACAGTTGGCGGGCGCGCTCGCGGCGGATCCGCTCCTCGGCGGTCAGCCGCTCCTCCTCTCCCGCGAGCAGGGTGAGCGGGTCGGCGAGCAGCCGTTCCCTCCCGGTCGCGACGTCCAGCGCCCACAGGCAGGAGACGGGGTCGTCGCCCGCCCTGGTGCGCAGGAAGTAGACGGTGCCGCCGTCGGGCGACACGGTGAAGGCGGAGGGGGCGCCGAGGGTGAAGCGTCTGGTGCGGGCGATCTGGTGAGGCAGTGAGGTGCCGGTCATTCCACTTCCTTCGGTACGGGAAAGTACGTCAAAAGCAGAATGGCCGCCCCCGTCATGCGGGAAGCGGCCTCACCATCGTGATCATTTTACCACGGCGCTCACGTAATACAGCATCGGCGGCAGGGTGCCCCTGACCATGACGCTGCCTCCGGCCGGCGGGATCAGCTCGTCGAGCACGTCCTCGGGGCTCGGCTGGAGGGCGTGCCGGGTGACCGGCCGCGCGAGCGTGGCGACCAGGCCGGTGGTCGGCGGGCTGAACTCCACGATCAGCAGCCGCCCGCCGGGCCGCAGCACGCGGGCCATCTCCTGGACGGCGGCGCCCCGGGAGGCGGCGGGAACGTGGTGCACGGCGAGGCTGGAGACGACGACGTCGAAGGAGGCGTCGGGCAGCTCCAGCGCCTGGGCCCGGCCCATTAGGTAGGAGCAGGCGCCGGGCGCCCGCGCCCTGGCGTACGCGATCGTCTTCGGTGCGGGGTCGACACCGGTCACCTGCCCGCCGGGATCCACGAGCGGGGCGAGCACGCGGGTCAGGTAGCCCGTGCCGCAGCCGACGTCCAGCACCCTGTCGCCGGGGCGGACGCCGGACAGCGCCGCGATCCGCGTGAACACCTCCCTCCGGCGCCCGAGGAAGGCGATGGAGGAGAGCAGGTCGTAGGCACGCGGATGGTTGATCGTCTTTCCGACGTCCGGGTCCCGCATGGCGATCACCCCATGAGCGGGGCGGCGGCTCTGCCCCAGCTCTTGAATTCCCTGCCGGACGGGCGCAGCAGCAGCATGGCCGCGTCGTCGTGCAGCGGTCCGGCGACGTGCGCGACCAGGTCGAGGCGCAGCGCCTCGAGCGCCGCCTCCGGGTTGTCGTCCTTCAGCAGGAAGGCACGCTCGGCCAGCGGGTAGAACCCGCCCTCAGGGTCGCGCGCCTCGATCACTCCGTCGGTGTAGAGCAGCATCTGGTCTCCCGGGCGGAACCGGACCCGGTACGGGAGCGGACCCTCGACGTCGAGCACCCCCATGCCGAGCGGCGGCGCCGTCTCGTCCGGCTCGGCGAAGCTGACCTGCCCGCCGGGGTGCAGGATCAGTGGCGCGGGATGCCCGTAGTTGAGCAGCGTCATCGTGCCGTCGGGGGTGGCCTCCAGCAGGACGGCGGTGACGAAGTCCTCCCCTTCGAGCCGCCGGTTGAGCGCCTTCTCCAGGCGGGTGCTGACGCCCAGCAGGTCGGGCTCGTCGTGGGCGGCCTCGCGGAAGGCGGTCAGGACGATGGCCGCGGTCTCCACCGCCTCCAGGCCCTTGCCCTGCACGTCACCGAGGATCACCCTGACGCCCTTTGGGCCCGCCGCCACCTCGTACAGGTCGCCGCCGATGCGGGCGTCGGCGGCGGCCGAGGTGTAGGAGAGCGCGACCCGCAGGTGTCCCACCCGCCGCGGCAGCGGGCGCAGCAGCACCCGCTGGGCCACCTCGGCCACCGACCGCACGTTGGCCAGTTCCCGCTCGCGCCGTTGCCTGCCCATCGTGGCCACCAGGCTCGCCGCGGTGACGCCTGCGATGACCAGCAGGCTCTGGTAGCTCTGGCGCGACCCGACCAGGTTGTCGTGCGCGGCCAGCAGGAGGGAGAGCACCAGCGCGATGCCGCCGATGACCACGGTGCGGCGGACGGTCCCCACGAGGCTGGCGAAGGCGGGGCCGAGGGCCAGCAGGGAGAGGAACCCGAACTCCGGTCCCGACAGCAGGCTGAGCACCGCCACGATCCCCATCATGGCGTACGGCAGCGCGGTCATGATCAGGTGTGCCGCGCGGTTGTCGGCGGCCTCTCCCCCTGGTCTCACCATCGCATGCCTCCACAAACCCCTGGTCAACCTCCACTCAACCGCCGACCAGACTTCCCGGCACACCGCGCCCGCTGTAACAAGCGACAAAGAGAACGGAAAACAACTATCCAGACAATGGGGATATACGTGACTTTCCATGCCAATGGAACGGCGCCGCCCCCGGTCAGGGGCGGCGCCGGGCCGTGCGTGCTACTGGCGGGTCACCTTGACGTCGTCGACGCCCGCCTCCACGAGGCTGGCGCCCGAGGCGTCGGCCGCCTCGACCAGGAGGCGCACCGTCTGCCCCGCGAACGACGAGATGTCGGCGGTGGACGAGCCCCACGCGCCGTCACGGTCGGAAGCGGCCCCCAGCTGCTGGAACACCGTGCTGGTCGTGCTGCCCACGACCTTCACCCGGAAGAAGTCGGAGCTGGAGGAGTTGCTGCCGTGCGCCAGGTACCACGAGAACGACACCCGCAGCACGCCGGAGGCCGGCAACGTGATCGGCGGCGACTGGATCGACGTGGTCCCGCCGTCGACGTCGTGATCGCCCGCGGCGGCGCCCGCCAGCCGTCCGGTGACCAGGTCGTTGACGCCGCTCGCCGTCGTGCCCACCTGCTTGGTGCCGCTGGACGTGGTGGCCTCGGGGTCGCCGCGCTCCCAGAGGCCGGTCGTCGCGGTGTCGGTGCCGCCCGGGTTGGCGGTCCAGCCCGTGGCGGTCTCGAAGTCGTCCGACCACACGGTCGTCGGCGGCACGGCCGTGCCGAGCGTCCACACCGCGTACGCCGCCGCGTCGGCGTTGCGGTCCAGCGCCGTGTCGTTGATGTTGCTCGTCGTGTCGCACGAGCGGTGGTAGCAGGGGTCGAAGGCCTGCCCCGCCGTACCGCCCCAGAGCTGGGCCTGGGCGCTGGACTTGATGCCCTCGGCGCCGGTGAACGTGCCGCCCGCGGGGATGCCGCGGGAGATGAACGGGCCGTAGTCGGAGCGGCCGTCGAAGTCGGTGCCCCTGGTCGGCACGCCGATGGAGGCGAAGTAGTCCTGCAGCGTCCGCTCCAGCTCCGCCGAGCCCGCCGGGCCGGGACCGGAACCGACGCCGTCGGAGTTGTCGCCGTCGTAGACGAAGTAGCCGGCGTTGGGCGAGCCGACCATGTCGAAGTTCAGGTACCCCTTGATCTTGGCCCGGTCGGTGGCCGACAGGTTGCCGACGTAGAACTGGGAGCCGCGCAGGCCCAGCTCCTCCGCGCCCCACCAGGCGAACCGCAGGTGCTTGGTCGGCTGCAACGCCTGACGCGACACCTCCAGGGCGGTCTCCAGGATCGAGGCGCTGCCCGAGCCGTTGTCGTTGATGCCGGGACCGGCCGTCACGCTGTCGAGATGGGCGCCGACCATGAGGATGTCGTCGGGGTCGCCGCCGGGCCAGTCGGCGATGACGTTGTAGCCGGTCGCGCCGTTGTAGGTGAACGACTGCAGTGTGGTCTGGAACCCGGCCGCGTCGAGCTGGGCCTTGACGTAGTTGGCCGAGGCCAGGTAGCCGGGGCGGCCGTGGGCGCGGTTGCCGCCGTTGCCGGAGGCGATGGACTGCAGCTGGCTGAGATGTGCCTTCACGTTGGCCAGCGAGATGTTCGGCGGTGCCAGCTGTACGGCCGCCGCCGAGGCGGGCTGGGCGAGGGGCGCGGCCAGCGCGAGCGCGGCGGCCACGACCAGGAGGCGGGACTTCATCGGTTCCTCCGTGGGGGGTGGACAGAGGGTGCGATGGAGGGAGGGCGGTTCCGGTGGGAGACCGCCCTCCCTCACGGGTGTGCTCAGCTCGCGGCACTACCGGTGGTCACGGCCGGTACGGCGGCGCGGGCCGCCGACGCGGCCTGCCGGTCGGGGATGTCGCGCGTGTTGAAGGCGTAGCGGGCGACGGAGTCGGCGATCGCGTCGGCGTTGACGTCCAGCGCCGTCGCGTTGATGTTGGCGATGCCGTCGCACGCCGCGTGGTAGCAGGCGTCGTAGGCGACGCCCGCCGTACCGCCGAACATGGCGGCCTCCTCGGCGGTCTTGAGCTGCTCGGCACCGGTGAAGATGCCGCCCGAGGGGATGCCGACCGCGATGAACGGGCCGTAGTCGGAGCGGCCGTCGAAGTCGGTGCCGACGGTGGGCAGGCTGCGGCCGGTGAAGAAGGCCTTCAGCTGCTGCTCGATCTCCGCCGATCCGGGCGGGCCCGCGGGCGAGCCGGCGTTGTCGGAGTCGTCGCCGTCGTAGAGCTTGTAGGCGTGGTTGGGCGAGGCGACCATGTCGAAGTTCAGGTAGAGCTTGATCCGGTCGCGCTGCTCCTGGGACAGCTTCTCGACGTACTGGTCGGAGCCGAGCAGGCCGATCTCCTCCGCGGCCCAGAAGGCGAAGCGCACCTTGTTGCGCACGGGGAACTGCTTCAGCTGGAGCGCGGTCTCCAGGATGGCGGCCGAGCCCGAACCGTTGTCGTTGATGCCGGGGCCCTCGGGCACGCCGTCGAGGTGCGCGCCGATCATGACGACGTTGCTCGGGTCACCGAACCTGGTCTCGGCGATCACGTTCTCGTCGGTGCCGAGCACGAGCGTGGAGTCGACCTTGAGGTGGACGGTGGCGCCCGGCGTGCCGGCCAGCGCGTTGCCGACGGCGAAGTCGGCGAACACCATCGGGATCCCGGCCCGCCATTCGCCGAGGTCCAGCGGGTACGCCTCGGTCCTGCCCGGCTGGCCCTCGTTGAAGACGATGATCCCCGATGCTCCCGCCTGGCCCGCGTTGCGCACCTTGGTGGCGAAGGGGCAGGTGCCGCGCTGGATGAGCGCGATACGGCCGGCGACGAAGCCCGAGAAGTCGGACATCTCGCAGCCGCTGGTGGAGGTCGGCGTCGGGGTGGGCGGCAGCGTCAGGTCCACGCCCTGGACCTGCGCGGTGACGTCGCCGGCGGGCGACGGCTGGAAGGTGAAGAAGTCCTCGTTCGGCACGGAGGAGCCCAGCACCGGCGGGGTGTTCTCGGTCCAGCTGTCGACGTAGTTGATCGGCTGGAGCGTGACCTTGTAGCCCGCCTTGCGGAGCTTGCCGGCCACGTAGTCGCGGGAGGCGTCGTATCCGGCCGTCCCGGCGGCGCGGTTGCCGCCGTTGGCGGTCGCGATGGTCTGGAGCGCGTCCAGGTGCTTCTTGACGTTGGCGCCCTGGACTTTCTTGACCAGGAGCTTGGCGAACGCGTCGTCCACGGGGCCGGCGGCGGCGGAAGGGACGGCGATCGCGGAAAGGGGGAGGGCGAGGATGGCGGCCATGGTGATGGCCCTGCCTAAGGACAGGCGCATGAAGCTCCTTCAAAAAGAACCGGGCGTGCGCAAGATCCCCCGAGCGCACGCCTTTTGGAACGTACCTCTTTTCCCGTTACGCGCCTAGTGCCGCAGATTTGGTCATTCGCGACGTGTCAAGTCCATGATCCAGTTCGTGATCCAGGTGCGCTCGCCGTCCACGGAGAAGGCCTGTTCCCAACGGGCCGACCGGTCGGTGATGTCCGACCACACGAAGCGCACCCTGACCGGACGGCCCACGTGCACGTCGTCGCCGTGGAACTCGCCCCTGCCGGCCGCGAACCCGCCCACCACCGGCGGGAACAGCCGGCCGGTGCTGCTGCTGGCCCAGTACAGGGACCACCGCTCGCTCTCGCGGTCGTACAGCCGCACCGTGAGACCGCTGACCCCCTTCGTGGGGAACTCGATCTCGTCGATGTTCGCGCCGCCGCCGAAGTGCCGGGAGGCGCGGCTGACGCCGGGGAACTCCTCCCAGTCGGTCGTCTCACCGAGAAGGCACGACTCCTCGAGGAAGTCAGTCCGCCGCCGGTTGGTGACGTCCCAGGTGCCGGTCAAGAAGTCGAAATCGCTCATGCGGTGGACGGTAGGCCCCCTCCCCTGCCATCTCATGTCAGTGAACAGACCTCGATCACGACAGGGACGCCACAGTGGGTATGCCTGTAGGTGCCAGTCGCCGGCGCATCGGGGGGGTGACCGCCATGGACGATTCCCACGGAATCGAGGGCATGCTCACCGGACTGCTCGACCGCAGCCACACGGCCACGCTCGAGGAACTGCCCGTGCTGGTGAACCGGTACGCCGCGGGCGCCGGGCTGGAGACGGTGCTGATCTACCTGGCCGATCTCCAGCAGAGCATGCTGCGACTGCTGGCGGTGCGGGGCGAGCCGGCGGGCGAGGAGCCGAAGGAACTCGACATCGACACCACCCTGGCCGGACGGGCGTTCCAGGAGGTCCGGGTCCTGGGCAAGGCGGGCGCCGACGGCGCGACCGACTGGTGGGTGCCCCTCCTGGACGGCACCGAACGGCTGGGCGTCCTGCGGGTCACCGCTCCCGCCGGCAAGAAGGAGGCCGCGGACGCCATGCGGCACCTGGCGTCGCTGGTCGCGCTGCTGCTGGTGAGCCAGCGGGCGAACAGCGACACCCATCCGCGCGTGGTCCGCTCGCGGCCGATGAACCTGGCCGCCGAGCTGCAGTGGCACCTCATGCCCCCGTTGACCTTCTCCACCGGCAGGGTGGTGGTGAGCGGGGTGGTGGAACCCGCCTACGAGGTCGGCGGGGACGCCTTCGACTACGCCCTGGCGGGCGACGTCCTCCACCTGGCCGTCTTCGACTCCATGGGCCACGACGTCTCCTCCGGCGTGACCGCCAACCTGGCCATGACGGCCTCCCGCAACCATCGCCGGCACGACGTACCGCTGGCCGCCAACAGCGAGCTGATCGAACGGGTGCTGATCGACGAGTTCGGGCGCGGCACCCGCTTCGTGACCGGCATCCTGGCCGACCTCGACCTCGCCACCGGCGTGCTGACCTGCGTCAACCGCGGCCACCACCTGCCGATCATCATCAGGGGCGGCCGCTGGACGTTCCCCGTGGACTGCCCGCCCGCCCACCCCATGGGCCTCGACCTCGGCATCCCCGTCGTCACGTGCAGGGAACAGCTCGAACCCGGTGACCGGATCCTGCTCTACACCGACGGCATCGTCGAGGCGGGCGCCAGGGAGGGCAGGGAGTTCGGCCTGACCAGGTTCGTCGACTTCATCATCCGCCACACCGCCTCGGACCTGCCCGTGCCGGAGACCCTCCGCCGCCTGATCAAGAGCATCCTGGCCTACCGGAACGGCCGGCTCGACGACGACGCCGCGGTGCTGCTCACCGAGTGGTACGGCCCCGACGACCGCCCGCTCCTCGTGTGACACGTGGAGCGGGCGGGCCCCCGCTCCACCACCGCCCGCCACGCCATCCGCACGGCGCCGCCGCCGATGTCACTCCGCCCGCGTGTCGCCGGGGGTATCGCCACGCGCGCGCCGCCGCCGGTGTCACTCCGCGCGCGCGGCCGTTCTCCTGGAGCGCAGCCCGAGCAGGACGTCGAGCACGACGAACGCCGCCAGCGAGAGGCCCATCAGCGGCAGGAACCAGCCCACCGCCGCGACGGCGACGACCAGCGGCGCCAGGACCACCACCGGCACCCGCCGCCAGCCACCCCGCGGGTACGGCGCGCCGAAGCCGCGGCCCGGCCGCCGCGCCCACCACATCCGGTAGCCCAGCACGATCAGCGTGATGATCCCGGCGGCCAGCGCGACCAGCAGGATCTGGTTGGCCAGGCCGAACAGCAGGCCCATGTGGCCGTCGATGCCCCAGCGTGCGAGCTTGGCGGCCAGCGAGTAGTCGGCGAAGCGCAGCTCGTCCGTCACCTGGCCGGTCCCCGCGTCGACCGCCACCTGGTCCAGCCGCTGCGGCCACTCCTTGTCGATCTCCTTGACCACGTAGGAACCGCCGGGCTCCTTCGGCCAGACGATCTCCAGCGGGCCGGACAGCCTCCTGCCCGCGGCCGCCTGGACGACGCGGTCCACGCCGGCGTCCGACGGCCCGGCGTGCTGGTGGCCTCCCCCGCTGTGGGCGGCGTGGTCGCCGGACGAGGTGGAGATCGATGGGGTCGTCCAGCCGAGCGCGGCGCGCACCTCGTCGACGTTCTCCCCCGCGTACGCCGACCAGGTCAGGCCGGTCGCGGAAAGGAAGAACAGGCCGAGCACCGCCCAGAGACCGAGGGAGCCGTGCCACGACAGGACGCGCCGCAGGCCGGTGGCGCCACGCTCGGGCGCGGCCAGTCCGCGCAGGCGGCGCCCCTCGCGGCGGCGCCTGGTGACCCACAGCAGCAGGCCGCCGAGGGCCACCACCCACAGCCAGCTCGCGGCCAGCTCGCTGTAGATCCGGCCCGGCTCGCCCAGGTGCAGGCTGCGGTGCAGCGTGGAGATCCAGGCCCGCACGGGCAGCGCGCCCGAGCTGCCGTAGCTCTCCAGCACGCCGTGCACCTGTCCGGTCGCGGGGTTGACGAAGACGGCCAGCTGGGTGCTGTCGGCCAGTCCGGGAACGTCGAGCAGCACGCGCGTGGTCGTGCCCGGCTCGGCGGGCCGTACCGCGGTGACGGTCCCGTCGGGCCGCGCCGCACGGGCCGCGGCGATCTGCCCGCTCAGGGGCAGCGGCGGCCCGCCCGTGGGCGCGGCCAGCTCGTGCCGGTAGACGATCTGCTCGATCTGGTACGACGCGGCGTACAGCAGGCCGGTGGTCGCGGCGACGAGCAGGAAGGGGGCGATGAGGACACCGGCGTAGAAGTGCAGCCGCAGCACCAGGGGACGCAGCGCCGCCCAGGTGGCGCGCCGGGCGGGCGGCTCGGCCGCCGTCGCCTCGGGTCGCTCGTCGGTGGATGAGGTCATGGTGACGTTTCTCCGTTCGGTGAGAGGGCGCGCCACAACGAGGTACGCGCCGTCTCGGCGAGGGTTTCGACGCGTGGCCGCGAGATGGCGGCCACGCCGAACAGGCCCGGCGACACAGGCGGGGCCAGATTCCGGGCAGCGGTGCCCGGTCAGAGAACGGAGAACGACACCGGCGGTCCACGCCGGGAGACCACCACCGCGAACGGCGCGCGCCGCGGTGGGACGGGCCCGCGCCAGGGCGTGACCCGGACGGCCGGCCCGAACTCGATCGGAACGGCCGGCAGGAGGAGCAGGGCGGCCCACGCCATGCTCACGGACGCGCCCGCCAGGTGCAGCAGGGTCGCCAGGGCCGACTCGCCGCGGGCCAGCCACCAGGCCGAGCCGACCGCCGCCACGACGTGGACCAGCAGCATGCCCAGGCCGGTGCCGTGGCCGTGCGTGGCCGGCGCCGACACCTCGGGCGGGGCGCCGGCGGTGAACAGGTGGTGCATGCCGTACTGCGCGGCGAAGCAGGCCGCCAGGAGCACCTCGACGCCGCGCTGGCGGCGGCCGAGCAGGAAGGCGCCCGCCCAGGTGAGGGTCAGGGCCCCGGCCATGGTCTCGAGACGGACGCCCGCGCCTCCGGCCAGCACGTGCAGGACGGCCGACACCAGCACGCACGCCACCGCGAACACGGCGGCGCGCAGCGCGCGGATGAGAGGCCGGCCGACATCCACCCGCTCATGGTGCCATCGATCGACCGCGCCGCCCAGCCCGGTCTCTCACCGCGTTCAGCCGTCGGCGCCACCGGTCCCCCTGGCCGGTGTCCGGTACCTCCCCCGTCGGGGCTTTCGCCGAGAGGCCGTCGGTGGAGGACCGGACCGGGTGAAGGACCGGACCGGGTGAAGGACCGGACCGGGTGAAGGACCGGACCGGGTGAAGGACCGGACCGGGTGGAGGCGGACCGGGTGGCAACGGACCGGGTGGAGGACCGGGTGGAGGACTGGGTGGCGGTATCCGTCGGGGGGACGGGTCAGCGGGACTGGCGGGCGCCGCGGCGCCACACCTCCGCGACGGCGCGGGTGGCGGTGATGTCGCTGGTCGGGTCGCCGTCCACCAGCACCAGGTCGGCGCGGAGGCCGGGGGCGATCCTGCCGCGGTCGGTCAGGCCGAAGTGCCGGGCCGGGACGCTGGTCGCGGCGGCCAGCGCCGCCTCAGGGGCCAGTCCCGCCCGGGTGAGCAGGAGCAGTTCCCTGTGCATGGCGGCGCCATGCAGGGGCGCGAAGGCGTTCGCGTCCGTGCCGGCCAGCAGCGGCACCCCGGCCGCGTGGAGCGCCGTGGTCGCGCGCAGGGCGTTGGCGACGCCTTCCGGGTGGACGGGCACGGCTGTGTAGTCCCTGTCGATGGCCGTTCGCGCCCCCTCGGGCAGGCGCGAGGCGATGCGCTCGTCCCGCACCAGCTCGACCTGGGCGGGGTCCTGGGTGATCGTCTCGATGTAGGAGAGCGTGGTGACCACGAAGACGCCGTGCGCGGCGATCCGGGCGGCCAGCTCCTCGGCGGTCGGGTCGCCTGGCTCCCCGTGGTGGAAGACGTGCGCGAGGCCGTCGACGCCCGCGTCCAGCGCGATGACGGTGTCGCGTGCCGTCGCCACGTGCGCGATGGTCGTCAGCCCCGCCGCGTGCCCCGCCTCGACCAGCGCGGCGACCACGTCGGGGCCCATGACTGGCAGGTCCAGCCCTGCGGTGCGGCCGTCGTCGACCACGATCTTCAGGTAGTCGATGCCCTCGGCCAGCCGCTTCTCGACGAACTCCGTGGCGTGGGCCGCGTCGGCGATCGTGTCGAACGGCCCGACGGCGTCGCCCAGCCAGTCGAGCGCGCCCGCCTCGGCTGCCATGATCTGGCTCGGGTGCCCGTCCGGCGCGGTCGCCAGGATTCCGGCGCTGCGCAGGTCGGCCACGTCGTCCCGCTCGGCGGCGAGACGGCGCTGGCGGGCCAGGTTGGACGGCAGGCAGAACATGTCGAGCTCGGTGGTGACGCCGAAGGTCAGCGCCTGGGCGAGCATGCCGTCCGAGACGTGGGTGTGCGCGTCGATCAGGCCGGGCAGCAGGGTCTTGCCCGAGCCGTCGACCTCCAGGTCCGCGGGCCGGCCGTCGAAGGGGGCGATCAGGTCGTCGACGATCAGGACGGTGGCCCGGGGCTGGACGCGCTCGCCGTCGAAGACACGCACGTCGGTGATCAGGGTACGCATGTCGGCACTCCTCTGCAGTGATCTCACCTCCGATAGTAAGACATCTAACTATCAGAGGTGAAACCACCCCCGAAGGAGTGCCGTCCAGGCAGCAGCCAGGTGGTGTCAGGCCGCCCGTCGGTGTCAGACCGCCCGTCGGTGTCCGTCGGTGTCAGGCCGCCCGTCGGTGTCCGTCGGTGTCAGGCCGCCCGGTGGTGTCAGGCGGCGTGGTCGGCGGGCCTGGCGGCGGTGCGCAGGTCGAGGCGGAACCCGTCGGCGGCGAGCTCGGCCAGGAAGGCCACCGGGTCCACCAGTTGCTCCAGGTGTCCGACCCCCGGCGGCAGGCCGGGCAGCCGGCGCAGCACCAGCGCGGCGGTCCGTCCGGTGGCGCGGCTCTGCAGCCGCCCGCTGAAGGCCGCCTGGACGGCACCGCAGCGGGCGGTCACGGCGAACCCGTCACCGCCGACGTGCACCTTCGCCAGTGCGGTCAGCAGCAGTTCGCGAACCCTGGGACGGCGCAGCAGGCGGGCGACGGCGGGCCGCCCGGCCACGGCCAGCAGGCCGGTGGTGAGCCGGGAGTCGAGGCACAGCCCCGTGCCCGCCGAGGCGACGCCGAGCGTGCCGGGAAGCGTGTACTGGTCGGAGAACGGGAAGCGGTGGACGGTGCGCCTGCCGTACGGCGGCGGGAAGCGCATCGTCCACGAGCCCGCGAGCCGGCCCAGGCCGTCCAGGGTCCACGCCAGCGCCGCAGGCCCGTGCTGCTCGCCCGAGCCGAGCAGCACGCCGACGCGCAGGTCGTCGGCCTGCGAACGCTCGACGCAGATCCGCGCCAGCAGGTTGGTGACGCCGGGGACCAGTCCGACGCTGAGGACGGCCGTCGCACCGCGCCGCCTGGCCAGCGGGTCGAGGTCCTCGATCGCGGCGAGCACGTGGTGGGAGGCCGAGACGTCCACGTAGCCGATACCGCGCTCGAGGCAGGCACGGGCCACGCGGACGTTGTCGGTCTCGGCGCACATGAGCACGGCGTCGACGCCCTCCAGCGCCCGGTCGAGGTCGTCCGGATCCGTGGCGTCCACGCGCATCGCGGTGGCCATGGGGACGGGCCGCGCCCGGCCGGGATCGCGCCCGGCCACGATCACTTCCGTGCCGGGACGGCCCGCGAGCGCCGCGGCCGCTTCCCGGCCGACCGCGCCGTACCCGCCGAGAATGAGGACGGTGTACCCGGCCCCTGTTTTGGTAGTCACACTACAAGAATGTTTTTGGAGTGCCACTACAGTCAAGTGCTCCTACCGCGTGGGGGCAGGCTTCCAGCGGTAGGCGTCCGTCCAGAAGACGCACCTGAGCCGGCGGGTGTGCGGGGCATGGTTCATCGAGTAGCCGTAGGCGCCGCGCTGCTCCTTGGAGCAGGTCAGGTGCTCGCCGACACAGTCCCAGTGCTTCTTGTGCTTGTAGTAGTACCGGTCCTTGGGCGGATGCTTCTCGTTGCAGTAGGGCCGCGCGGCGGCGCCCGCGGAGGCGGCGGGCGGAAGGACGGCCAGCAGAAGGGAGGCGGTGGCGACGGTCGCCGCGAAGACGTTTCTCATGGTTCCTCACACAGCGGGGGGGAATGATCAACTCGTCGCAGGAGTGTAGAACGCTCAGGCTGCTCCCCCGAGATCCCTCATGTCCCGTTCGCCGGCTCGGCGACCCGCCGTTCCACCGCGTGGCCCCCGGGAAAGGGTCAGGACCTGCTGCAGGTGCGCAGCATGTTGAGGAGGGCGACCTTCTCCTTCCGGGTCACGAAGAGCCGGTAGTGATGCTTCACGGTGATCCATGAGGTCGCGTAACGGCACCAGTAGCCGCGGCGCTGCGGCCGCCAGCTCTGCGGGCCCTGGCCGCCCTTGGCGATGTTGGCGGAGTGGCTGACCGTGACCAGCTCCGGCCGGGTGAGGTCGTTGGCGAAGGCGCGCCGCCGCGCCTGGCTCCAGGTGCGGGCGCCGGTACGCCAGGCGTACGCCAGCGGCACCACATGGTCGACGTCGACCAGCTTCTCGCTTCTCAGCCGTTTGCCGTCGTACGGGCTGTACCAGACGCCCTTGACCGGGTGGCAGGCCGCGTTCCTGCGCACGCCTCGCCCGTCGCGGGACAGCACCGTCTCCCGCGCGTCGCACCTGCCCTTGTGGTGCGCCCACCGGGGCTGGAACCGGCGGTGGCTGTACCCGCGCAGGGATAACGGCCGGGCGACCTTCAGCTGGGCCAGCATCCGGCGGGCCGTCCCCGCGTCGGTCTGGTGCTGCCTGCGGGAGTCGGCCGCCGCCTGCTGGGTGGCGATGACAGCGGTGAGGGGGAGGACGACAAGCGTGAAGACGGCGATGCGGAGCGCCCGCCTCAGGAAGATCATGCTTCCACCCATACCCATGACTCCCCCGTGACTAGAGCGACATCCAAGACATCGAAGGGTGAGACGACCATGGGCCTCCCCTGGTTCGCGCTTTCACCAGGGGTGCGGGGCGTCGGGCGCCGGTCAGAAGCGGGCTCTCCCCTGTTCGGTGTGGCTCATCTCCCACAGGGGCCTGTCGACATGGCGTGCCGTCCAGATCTGTCCGGATGCTTTCGCGCCATGCCGGTCGTACCGCCGCGCGTCCCAGCCGTCCAGGCTGAGCAGCGTGTCCAGCGCCTGATCGTCACGCACGGTCGCGGGACAAATCCGGAGGGAACACGCGCGGAGTAGAATGTGCGGCAAGAGGCGGCCAGGGTGACTGACGCCTACCGGGGCGGGGGCCTGTCTTCCTCTGCATCCACTGCCGCACGTGCTCGATGATCCGGTGAGAGGGCGCCAGTGAGTGATCTCATAGCGATCGCGTACCCCGACCGGGCGGCGGTCGAGCAGGCCGAGAAGCGCCTCCGCCGATCGGGCGCGGAGGGCTCGGTCCAGATCGAGGATCTCGTCGTCATGATCAGGGGCCAGGACGGCAAGATCGAGGTGCAGCAGGGCGGCACCGGCGTCCGCGCGGCGGCCACCGGCGGAGCCCTCTGGGGCGGCATGATCGGCCTGTTGCTCCTGGCGCCGCTGTTCGGCATGGCGGTCGGCGCGGTCGCGGGCGGCACGATATGGAAGAGCACCTTCGGCTCCACCGGCGGGGCACAGGACTTCGTCAACGAGCTCAGCGCGAACCTGCCGCCCGGAAGCGCCGCCCTCATCGTCCTCGTCCGCGACATGACGCCGGAGAAGGTCCTCCCCCTCATCCAGCAGCGCGGGCACGTGATCCGCACGACGCTCAGCGCGGAAGTCGAGGCGCAACTCGAGGCGGCTCTCGCAGCCGCGAAGCCCAACCGCCCGCACGGCGCCGACTGAAAGGGGTGTACGGGAACACCGTCCGGCCGTCACTGACGCTATGACGCCGGAAACCGTCCGTAGCTGACGCTATGGCGCCGGAAACGGCCGGCGGTCCCGCCCCGACCCGGAAACCGGTCGGCGGTGCCGCCGCGACCCGGAATGCGGCCGGCGCTGCCGCCGCGGCACAGACTCGGCCGGCCCGAGCGGGGCGGTCGAGGCCCTGGGCAAGGCCACGCCGAGAGAGGGAGGCTGCCGCTGATGTCATCGCCGTCGAGATTCATGACCGTACGGCAGGCCGCGTTCATCGGCGTCGGCGCCATGGTGGGAGCCGGCATCTTCGCACTCCTGGGTGCGGCCGGCGAGGTGGCGGGGTCGGCCGTGTGGCTGTCGTTCCTCATCGCGGGCGTGGTCGCGGCCCTGCAGGGCTATTCGTTCGCCAAGCTCGGCGCCAAGTACCCCTCGGCGGGAGGCCTGCTCGAGTACGTGGCCAAGGGCTTCGGTGAAGGCCACATCACCGGCATCACCGCCTGGCTCATCTACGTGGCCAACGCCATCGTCACCGCGATGGTGGCGGTGTCGTTCGGCAGCTACGCGAGCGCCATGTTCACCGACGCGAACGCGACATGGGCCAAGGCGTTCTCCGTGCTCATCATCCTGGCGATGACCACCGTGAACATCATCGGATCGACGCTCGTCGCCAAGGCACAGACCGTGATCGTGTACGTCGTCCTCGGAATCCTCGTCGTCTTCGCGGTGGTGACGATCGCCAACATGCGGTTGTCGCTGCTGGCGCCGTCCGGATACCCGCCGCTCCGGGACATCGTCGCCAGCGTCGCGCTGACGTTCTTCGCGTTCCTCGGATTCGGCATCATCACGTTCACGGCCAAGGATCTCGCCGATCCGACACGCCAGCTTCCGAAGGCCATGTACCTCGCCCTCGGGATCGCGACGGTCATCTATGTCGCCATCGCGGTAGGCGTGTTCGGCACGCTCACCGCGGAGGAGGTCATCGCCTCCGGGGGGACCGCGCTCGCCGTGGCCGCCGAGCCGTCCCTCGGTACGGCCGGCTACTGGCTGATGAGCGTGACCGCCCTGTTCGCCACCGCGGGAGCAACCAACGCGGGACTGTACCCGGCACCCGGCCTGTGCGAGCGGCTCGCGCACACGCGGCAGTTCCCGCCGTTGATGGCACGGCGGATCGGCGGACGAGCATCAGCCGGGCTGCTGGTGGAGGCGGCGGTATGCGTGGTGCTCGCCGTCGCTTTCAAACTCGACGCGATCGCCTCCATCGGCAGCGCCGTCGCCCTCCTGGTCTTCATCTTCATCACGGTGGCGCATTTCCGGGTACGGACCCAGACTGGCGCCAACACCCTCGTCCTCGGACTGGCCGTCGCATCAGCCGGCGCCGTCCTGCTGACCTTCGTCTTCACCACGCTCGTGCACGAGCCCGCGTCGATCCTCACGTTGCTGGCCGTACTGGTGGTGAGCGTCGCCCTCGATCTCGGCTGGAAGCACAGGTACACCCACCGGGCAGGCCCGCTGCCGGGGGCGCACTAGGCGCGGGGACATTGCGGTCGCCGGCGTGTGCGGCCGGCCAGGGTTCTCCTGATGCGGGGTCAGGGTCGGGCCCGGGTCGGGCCGGGGGTGATCCCCGTCGAAGCGGGCGAGCCGGGCGGACAGACTCGAACGCACTTGATCACCGTCTTTCGAGTGGAGCTTCCCCCATGCGCCGTTTCTTGGCTCTGTCCTTGGCCGCCGCTGTGACGTTCGGTGCCGTCGCCCCCGCGCAGGCGGCGACCGCCGAGCCCGCCACCGGTCTGGACCGTGCCGCCCTGCGCGAGGCGATCACCGTGCGCCCGTCCGACGGTGCCGCCGGTGTCGTGGCCGAGGTGCACAAGAACGGGCAGACCTGGCGGGGTGCGTCCGGGGACGTCGTCACCGGTAGGCCCATCAGCCGCAACGCTCACTTCAGGATCGGCAGCATCAGCAAGGCCATGGAGGCGGTGATCCTGCTGCAGCTGTCCGCCGAGGGCCGCGTCGACCTGGACCAGAGCGTCCAGCACTACCTGCCCGGGCTACTGCCGGAGGACCGGTTCACCGAGCCGATCAGCGTACGGCAGCTGCTCGACCACACCAGCGGCCTGCCCCACGACTTCGAGGGCGCCCCGGCCACCTCCCCGGACGAGGAGATCGAGCGCCGCCTTGACTACGTCACCTTCGACGAGGTGATCCAGCAGACGCTCCGCCCCGAGGGCCGGCCGGCTCCCGGCCCGCGCTTTCGCCCCGGCACCCGGCAGGAGTACAACTCCTTCGGCTACCGCGTCGCCGGCAAGCTGATCGAGGAGATCACCGGGCATTCCTACCAGTACGAGGTGACCGCCCGCATCGTGAAGCCGCTGGAGATGCGGCAGACCAGGGCCGCCGTGCCGGGCCGCAGCACGCCGATGCCCCGGCCGTACCTGCCCGCCTACCTGCCGAGGAGCAGCGGCGAGCTGGTCGACGTCACCGTGCAGGGCGGGCTGCCGGCCAGCATGACCTCCACGACGGGCGACATGGACCGCTTCATCTCCGGCCTGTTCGACGGCCGGCTGCTGCGCCCGGCACAGGCCGCGGAGCTGTTCACCGTGCCGAAGGGCGCCGACGGCAAGCCGCTGCCGTACGCCGACGGCTCCTACTGCAACACCGGCCCCGGCAAGGGTACGGCCTGCTTCAGCGTCGGCCTGATGTCGGTGCCGCTGCCCGACGGCTCGCTTCTGTGGGGCAAGACAGGCTCCGAGCCGGGTTACCGCAGCGGCGTCTTCGCCGCCCGCGACCTCAGCCTGCGCGCGGTCTACTCGATGGGCACCTCTTCGTCCTCCGGCAACGGCGCCGCTGCGGTGGCCCAGCGTCTGACCCTCGCCGCCCTCGGCAACTGAGCTCACCCGCCGACCGGCGGACCCGACCCGCCCGGCCTGGCACCCGGCCTGGCCTGGCCCGCCTGGCTGGGCCGGCTGGTGCGGCGCTGCGAGCCTGGGTGAGCGCAAAGCGTGCGGATGAAATCGCGCGGCGCGGTGCCGATCTCGTCGGTGAGCCCTCCCGGGTTCCGTGGCCAGGCTCGTGGCCGCAGCCAGGGAACGCATCCGCGTCCTGGCCACCCGGTGCCGACCTGCTCTGCTGCCACGCGATCGGCCTCAGAAATCGTGACGAGTCGATCCGCGCTCGTTGCCGGGGCCTTGCCGGGCGAGCGGAAGGATACAGGTCATGAGCGTTCCAGCTTGTGGTCCGGCACGGCGCACGCTGCTGGCCGGTAGGCGTGCGGGTCGGGGGAGACACCAAGACGGAGAAGTCCCGGCGGACGCTCTCCTCAGGCTGTGTGTGGACGCCCTACGCGGGCACCGGGAGCGGCAGGCGCTCGCCAGGGAGAAGGCGGGGAACCTCTGGCAGGAGAACGATCTCGTCTTCGCGAGCAAGCAGGGGACCGAACTGGATGCGGCCAACGTGCGCCGGGCCTTCCGGGTGATCCTCAAGAGGACCGACCTGGACCCCGACGAGTGGACGCCCCGTGAGATGCGGCACAGCTTCGTCTCGCTGCTGTCGGACTCCGGTGTCGCGCTGGAGAACATCTCCCGCCTGGTCGGCCACAAGGGCACTGTGGTGACCGAGAAGGTCTACCGGAAACAGCTCCGCCCCGTACTCCTGGAAGGGGCTGAGACGATGGACCTGATCTTTTCCAGCAAGGCCAAAAAGGCTTAATTAGCCGATGAACGCGGTCAACCCACCCCACCCGCCCCGCTCCCCTCCGTCTTCACCGGACTGTCGTCCTCAGCACCGGTACGGCGGGCGGGAGCGCGGGCCTGGTCGGCGCCGGTGAACGGCGCTCAGCCGGGGCGTTCCCAAGCATCGCGGCACGCGGCCACACGAACCGGACGGTACGGATTTCCCTACCATCGCGGGCCGGTCATCCCCCTCTGTCGTTGGCCCGCTGGCGGGATTGTTCGCCCAGGTCCGCCTCTCCTAGCGTGGTGACCAGCGCCGATGCGGCGTGAAAGCCCACCAGGAGAAGTAATCACCCATGCGTACCAAGTCCAGGGGCCCCGCCCTCGCCCTCGCCCTCGCCACCGCCGGGCTGGCCCTCGCCGCCGTCCCGGTACACGCCGCGGAGGCTTCCGCTCCGAGCACCGCGGCCTCGCTCCAGAAGTCGATGGACGCGATGATGCGCACCGGTACTGCGGCCGGAGTGCAGGCCAGGCTCAGTGAGGGAGACCGGCAGACCGTCCTGCGCTCGGGAACGGCCACGATCGACGGCAAACGTCCCGTCCCGGCCAACGGGTCGTTCCGCATGGGCAGCGTCACCAAGGTCTTCACCTCGGTCACCGTGCTGCAGTTGGTCGGCGAGGGCCGGATCGGACTGGACGACCCCATCGGCAAGTACCTGCCCGGCCTGTTGCCGCGCGAGAACGACATCACCGTACGAATGATCCTCCAGCACACCGCCGGAATACCCGACTACACCAGCATGAAGGAGTTCCCGACGTCGGACGAGCCGTACCTGAAGCTGCGCTTCACCCGGTTCACCGACGAGGGCATCGTGAAGACCGCGCTGACCAGGCCGCTGGACTTCGAGCCCGGCACGAAGTTCTCCTACTCCAACACCGGCTATGTGGTGGTCGGAATGCTGATCAAGGCGGTGACCGGCCACAGCTGGCAGAGCGAGGTCACCGAGCGCGTCATCAAGCCGCTGGGGCTGCACGACACCTCGGCTCCGACGTACTCCACGGCCATCCCCGGTCCGCACGCCCACGGATACATCAAGAAGAACAACGGCGAGTACGTGGACGTGACCCGGCTCAACCCGAGCATCGCCAGCTCCGGTGGAGCGATGATCACGACCACCGCGGACCTGACGACCTTCCTCAACGGCCTGGTCACCGGCAAGCTCCTCAAGCCCTCCCTGTTCGCCGAGATGCAGAAGACCGTTCCCATCAAGATCCAGCCGGGAGACTACGGCCTCGGCCTGGTCTCCATGTCCACCTCGTGCGGGCGGCGGGTCATCGGTCACAACGGAGGCATCCCGGGCTATCTCACGACCGCCTTCACCACCCTGGACGGCCGCACGAAGCTGGCCCTCTCCGTCAACCAGAAGCAGTCCCAGTCCGACATGGCCGCCTTCAGCAAGATGATCGACTCCGCCTTCTGCCCCTGAGACCGGCCGCACTTGAGACCGGCCGCCCCGGAGACCTGTCCTCTCCTCTCCAGGGCGAGCCCTCACCTCGCTCCGCTTCGCATGGCTGTCATTCCGGCGCCGGTACGGTGGGCAAAGGCGCGGGCCTGGTCGGCGCCCGTGAACGGCGCTCGGCCCGGGAACGTCTCCGGTCCTTCCGGATCTCGAAGTCCATCGCACCCCTTCAAGCTGGGGTGTTGCGGCGACCACTAAAGTCACTCAGTTAGTCACCCGGAAGATCAAAAAGGCCACTTCCTCTAACAGGAAATGGCCTCTGAGCTGTGTGGGGCTACCAGGACTTGAACCTGGGACCTCTTCCTTATCAGGGAAGCGCTCTAACCGTCTGAGCTATAGCCCCGCGCACAAAGAACGTTATCGCATCCGTCAGCCGGAGGCGAACCGGTTGTTCGTACGAGGAAAGCTTACCGTGTCCCGGGCGCTGCTCGCGCCGCGTCCGGGACACGGCAAAGGGTCTACTCGGCCTCGCTGAACGTCACCTCGACGCCGCCCACCAGGTCGGCGGCGATGTTGTAGATGACCGCGCCCAGCGTCGACAGCGCCGTGATCAGCACGACGTTGACCGCGCCGATGAGCGCGGTGTATCCGAGGATCCTGACCGGCTCGAACCACGAGGAGATGTCGAAGTTCCCCGAGTTCTGCCCGTCGGCCTGGGTCAGCTGGTTGACCGTCTGGACGATCGAGTCGAAGACCCCGATGGCCGACAGCACGCCGTACAGGACGGCGACCGCGACGAACAGGATCACGAAGCAGACCAGGGAGACGACGAAGCTGAACTTCATCGCCGACCACGGTTCCACGCGCCGCAGCACCAGGTGCGCCTTGCGAGGCAGGCGGGCCGCCGCTGCGGCCGCCTTCTTCTTCGGCAGCTCGACGGCCGGCGGCGGTGGGGCCTCGGAGGTCAGGGACGGACGGAGACGGACCGTCTCGTTCTTCCGCTCCGACTCGTCCTGGGCCTGGTCCTCCGTGATGTCAAGGACTTCCGTCTCGTTGGGCTTGGCAGGCTTCTGCCCGTTCTCCCGAGACGATGTCGTCTTCGCGGAACCGCCCTGGGCGTTCATGGACTACTCTCCTCCCCCGTCTTCCTCAGCTTCCGCCGAAGTCTCCATCGACTCGGCGTTCCGAGCGAGGGCCACGACGCTGTCGCCTTCGGCGAGATTCATCAGGCGCACTCCCATGGTCTGACGGCCAGACTGCTTGATCTCCCCAGCACTCGTCCGGATCACCCCGCCGTTGGATGTGATCGCGAAGACCTCGTCCTCCGGGTTGACCATGACGGCTCCGACCAGCTTGCCACGAGAGGTAACAATCTTCGCAGTAAGCACGCCCTTGCCGCCACGTCCCTGGACCGGATACTGCTCAACAGCTGTCCGTTTCGCGTACCCGCCCTCGGTGGCGATAAGCACGTCTTCGCCATCACCCATGCGATTCATGGCGAGAAGTTCGTCACCTTCTAGGAATCTCATGCCGATGACACCACTTGTCGCCCTGCCCATGGGGCGCAGCGCGTCGTCGGTGGCGGTGAAGCGGATGGCCTGCGCGCCCTTGGAGACGAGCAGCAGGTCGTCCTGTTCGGAGACCAGCCGTGCGGCGATCACCTCGTCGTCCTCACGCAGGTTGATCGCGATCAGGCCGCCGGACCTGGGGGAGTCGTACTCCGCCAGCCTCGTCTTCTTGACCAGGCCGCTGCGGGTGGCCAGCACCAGGTACGGCGCGACGTCGTAGTCACGCAGGTCGAGGACCTCCATGACGGTCTCGTCGGGCTGCATGGCCAGCAGGTTGGCCAGGTGCAGGCCGCGCGCGTCACGCCCCGACTCGGGCAGCTCGTAGGCCTTGACCCGGTAGACGCGGCCCTTGTTGGTGAAGAACAGCAGCCAGTGGTGGGTCGTGGTGACGAAGAAGTGGTCGACGATGTCGTCCTGGCGCAGCTGCGCCCCGCGCACGCCCTTGCCGCCGCGCTTCTGCGCCCGGTAGAGGTCGGTCTTGGTGCGCTTGGCGTAGCCGCCGCGGGTGATCGTGACGACGATCTCGTCCTCGGCGATGAGGTCCTCGATCGACATGTCGCCGTCGTAGGCGATGATCTCGGTGCGCCGGTCGTCGCCGTACTTGGCGACGATCTCCGACAGCTCGTCGTTGATGATCTCGCGCTGGCGGGCCTGGCTGGCCAGGATCGCGTTGTACTCGGCGATCTGGGTCATCAGGTTGTCGTACTCGTCCTGGATCGCCTGGCGCTCCAGGGCGGCCAGCTTGCGCAGCTGCATGTCGAGGATGGCCTGGGCCTGGACCTCGTCGATGTCGAGCAGCGTCATCAGGCCGCCCTGCGCCTCAGCGGCCGAGGGGGAGCGCCTGATCAGCGCGATGACCTCGTCCATCCGCTCCAGCGCCTTGAGCAGCCCGCGCAGGATGTGGGCGCGCTCCTCGGCCTTGCGCAGCAGGTAGCGGGTCCTGCGGACGATGACCTCGATCTGGTGCGCCACGTAGTGGCGGATGAACTGGTCGAGGCGCAGCGTGCGGGGCACGCCGTCGACCAGCGCCAGCATGTTGGCGCCGAAGGTGTCCTGCAGCTGGGTGTGCTTGTAGAGGTTGTTCAGCACGACCTTGGCGACCGCGTCGCGCTTGAGCACGATCACCAGGCGCTGGCCGACCCGCGAGGAGGACTCGTCGCGGACGTCGGCGATGCCGGTCAGCTTGCCCTCGCGCACCAGCTCGGCGATCTTGAGGGCCAGGTTGTCCGGGTTGACCTGGTAGGGCAGCTCGGTGACGACCAGCGACTGGCGGCCCTTGCCGTCCTCCTCGACCTCGACGACGGCCCGCATGGTGATGGAGCCGCGGCCGGTGCGGTAGGCGTCCTCGATGCCGCGCCGGCCGACGATCAGGCCGTGGGTCGGGAAGTCGGGCCCCTTGACCAGCCCGATGGCCGCCTCGAGCAGCTCCTCGTCGGTGGCGTCGGGGTTCTCCAGGCACCACTTGACGGCCGCGGCGACCTCGCGCAGGTTGTGCGGCGGGATGTTGGTGGCCATGCCGACCGCGATGCCGCCCGAGCCGTTGACGAGCAGCTGCGGGATGCGCGCGGGCAGGACGTCGGGCTCCTGCGACTTGCCGTCGTAGTTGGGACGGAAGTCGACGGTGTCCTTGTCGATGTCGCGCAGCATCTCCATGGCGATGGGCGCGAGCTTGCACTCGGTGTAGCGCATCGCCGCCGCGGGGTCGTTGCCGGGCGAGCCGAAGTTGCCCTGCCCGTCGACCAGCGGGTAGCGCAGCGACCACGGCTGCGCCAGCCGTACGAGCGCGTCGTAGATGGAGGTGTCGCCATGCGGGTGGTAGGTGCCCATGACGTCACCGACGACGCGGGCGCACTTGAAGTAGCCGCGGTCGGGACGGTAGCCACCGTCGTACATGGCGTAGAGCACCCGGCGGTGCACCGGCTTGAGACCGTCGCGGACGTCGGGCAGCGCACGGGACACGATGACGGACATCGCGTAGTCCATGTAGCTGCGCTGCATCTCGGACTGGATGTCCACAGGCTCGATGCGGTCAGCCGGGGGAGTGGTGTTCACTTCCGTCACAGGTGAAGATCCTTTTTTTCTGGTACGGCTACCGCTATACGTCGAGGAAGCGGACGTCACGCGCGTTGCGGATGATGAAGTCGCGCCTGGCCTCGACGTCCTCGCCCATGAGCACGCTGAACAGGTCGTCGGCCTGCGCGGCGTCGTCGAGCGTGACCAGGCGCAGCAGCCGCGTCGCGGGGTTCATCGTGGTCTCCCACAGCTGCCCGGCGTTCATCTCGCCCAGACCCTTGAAGCGCTGGACGTTGTCGCGCGGGCGCGGGTCGGGCTTGCCCGCCGCGATGCCCTCGGCGATGACCGCGTCGCGCTCGGAGTCGGAGTAGGCGTAGGAGGCGTCGTCACCCTTGCGGTCCCACTTGATCTTGTAGAGCGGCGGGCACGACAGGTAGACGTGACCGGCCTCGATCAGCGGCCGCATGAAGCGGAACAGCAGGGTCAGCAGCAGCGTGTTGATGTGCTGGCCGTCGACGTCGGCGTCGGCCATCAGGATCACCTTGTGGTAGCGCAGCTTGGCGATGTCGAACTCGTCGTGCACGCCGGTGCCGAGCGCGGTGATCAGCGCCTGGACCTCGTTGTTCTTCAGGACCTTGTCGATCCTGGCCTTCTCCACGTTGAGGATCTTGCCGCGGATGGGCAGGATCGCCTGGAAGCGGGAGTCGCGGCCGCCCTTGGCGGAGCCGCCGGCCGAGTCGCCCTCGACGATGAACAGCTCGCACTTGTCGGGCTCGTTCCACTGGCAGTCGGCCAGCTTGCCCGGCAGGCCGCTGCCGGACTCCAGCAGCGACTTGCGCCTGGTCAGGTCGCGGGCCTGGCGTGCCGCGAGGCGGGCGCGGGCGGCCTGCAGCGACTTGTTGATGATGTCCTTGGCCTCGCCGGGGTTGCGCTCGAACCAGTCGCGCAGGTGGTCGTTGCAGGCCTTCTGGACAAAGGACTTGGCCTCGGTGTTGCCCAGCTTGGTCTTGGTCTGGCCCTCGAACTGCGGGTCGGCCAGCTTGACCGAGACGATCGCGGTCAGGCCCTCGCGGACGTCCTCACCGGAGAGGTTGTCGTCCTTGCCCTCCTTGAGGAACTTCTGCTCGCGCGCGTAGCGGTTGACGATGGACGTCAGGGCCGCGCGGAAGCCCTCCTCGTGGGTGCCGCCCTCAGCCGTGTTGATCGTGTTGGCGAAGGTGTAGACCGACTCGGAGTAGGAGTTGTTCCACTGCATGGCGATCTCGACGGAGATGCCCTCACCGTGGGCCTCGAAGTCGACGACCGACGCGTGGGCCGGCTCCTTCTTGGAGTTGAGGTGCCTGACGAAGTCGGACAGGCCACCCTCGTAGTGGTAGTGGACCTTGTGGACCTCACCGTTGATGTGGTCGGGCCGCTCGTCGGTCAGCGTGATCGTCAGGCCCTTGTTGAGGAAGGCCATCTCCTGGAAGCGGCGCGAGAGCGTCTCGAAGTTCCACGTGGTGGTCTCGAAGATCGCCGGGTCGGCCCAGAAGGTGATCGACGTGCCGGTCTGGTCGGTGGTCTCGCCCTTGGCCAGCGGAGCCACCGGCTTGGACATCTCGAAGCGCTGGCGCCAGACGTGGCCGTTCTGCTCGACGACGACGTCCATGGCGGTCGACAGCGCGTTGACGACCGCCGAGCCGACGCCGTGCAGGCCGCCGGAGACCGCGTAGGACTTGCCGTCGAACTTGCCGCCCGCGTGGAGCGTGGTCAGCACGACCTCGACCGCGGAGCGCTTTTCCACAGGGTGGATACCCGTGGGGATGCCACGGCCGTTGTCGACGACCCGCACGCCGTTGTCGGCGAGGAGCGTCACGTCGATGCGGTCGGCGTGACCCGCGAGGGCCTCGTCGACGGAGTTGTCGACGATCTCGTAGACGAGATGGTGCAGACCGCGCTCACCGGTCGAACCGATATACATACCCGGGCGCTTGCGGACCGCCTCAAGCCCTTCGAGTACGGTGATTGAGCTAGCGTCGTAGGACAAGTGCGAAATCCTCCTGCCGCGGACACGCGGCCGGGGAGGCGACAACCGCCAGCTGCCCCTGCCGTGCCCGTCACCGTCGTGAGTGCCCCGATGCGCGGTCACCCAGGGGAGTCGGCTCGCATGCCGCGGGTGACACGCAAGCGGACGTGTCCGGAATCCGCTTTCATTCTACCGGCTCTGAGCGCCGAAGGTGGCATCGAACGCGCCTGTGATGCCCTGTAGCTCGTTTTCCCCCCTGTCGAGCATCCCCCCTCTTGGAGGAGGGCCGCTCCCGTCTGCGGCCTTCTGATCGCCCGACGCGGGATTTAGCCGTACGTGTCGCCCGGCCCTCGGCTGCCCGTGACCCGCAGCCCCCCGGACGGCCTCGGCCCGTTCTGCGGGCCTCTGACCTTGACCTTCTTGACCGTTCCAGGGCCGAGCTCCTCGTTCAGCCTGTGGATGAGCGTGCGGGCCAGCAGCCGGACCTGGGTGGCCCAGGCGGTGGAGTCGGCGGCGATGACCACCTCGCCGTCCTCGAACGCCTCCGGTTTGGTGTGCGCGGCCAGGTCGGGACCCACGATGTCGGGCCACCGGCCGAAGACGCCGCCGACCGCGGCCGAGCGCTCCCAGCCGCGGGCGGCCAGCAGGTCGGTGATCGCCTTGCCGAACAGCTGGGGGTCGCCCGCGTCACGCTGGGCCACCGACCGGCGGCGCGGCTCCCGGCGTGGCAGCTGCCCCCGCCTGGCCGCGTCGGCCTTGGCCTGGGCGAGCTTCTCCCTGGCCAGCGCCGCCCCACGGGCGGTCGGGTTGTCGTCACCTGACACGGGTCACGCTCCCCCCTGCTACGTCGAATCGGGCACCGGTCAGCTCCCTCGGCACGTCGTCGGCCACCGCCGCGGTGATCAGCACCTGCTCGGCGGGCGCGACGATCTCGGCCAGCCTGCGCCTGCGTTGGCTGTCGAGCTCGGCGAAGACGTCGTCGAGGATCAGGACGGGATCGCCGCCGTCGGCACGCAGCAGGTCGTAGGCGGCCAGCCGGAGCGCCAGCGCGAACGACCACGACTCGCCGTGGCTGGCGTAGCCGCGCGCGGGCAGGTCGCCGAGGCCGAGAACGAGGTCGTCGCGGTGCGGGCCGACCAGGGTGACGCCGCGCTCAAGCTCGGCCTCGCGGACCTCGATCAGCCGCTCTTTCAACCTCGACTCAAGGGTTTTCCCCAGGCCTGTGGATAACGTGTGTGCATCGGGAGATCCGGCTTCACCGGCCTCTTCGCCGTCCACGGCATCCCCGCCTGTGGACAACGTGCTGCGATAGGCCAGTCGCGCGGGAGCGCTCGTGGGCGCCAGCGAAGCATAGGCGGAGGCGACCAGTGGCCGCAGCGCTTCGATCAGATCGAGTCTGGCGCGCAGCAACTCCGCGCCGTGCCGGGCGAGGTGCGCGTCCCACACCTCCAGCGTGCTCAGGACGTCTCCCGCGCCCGCCGCGGCGAAGGCCGCCTCCCGCTCCGCCCTGCGCCCGCCACCGCGCCCCCTGCGCGCCTGGGCGGCCGTACGCAGCAGGGCGCCGCGCTGCTTCAGCACCCGGTCGTAGTCGGCCCTGACCCCGGCGAAGCGGGGCGCGCGAGCCACGAGCAGGTCGTCGAGGAAGCGTCTGCGCTCGCCCGGGTCGCCCTTGACGAGCGCGAGATCCTCGGGGGCGAAGAGCACCGTGCGGAGCAGCCCGAGGACGTCGCGGGGCCGGGAGACGGGGGAGCGGTTGAGCCTGGCCCTGTTGGCCCTGCCCGGGTTGATCTCCAGCTCGATCAGCGCGCGCCGGTCGTCCCTGTGGACGGCGCAGCGGATGATCGCCCTGCTGGCGCCCTGCCGGACGAGAGGGGCGTCGGTGGCCACCCGGTGGCTGGAGTGCGTCGCCACGTAGCCCATGGCCTCGACGAGGTTGGTCTTGCCCTGGCCGTTGGGACCGACGAACGCCGTGACGCCCGGCTCCAGGCCGAGCTCCACGGAGGCGTAGGACCGGAAGTCGGTCAGCGACAGGTGGGCGACGTGCACCCCACGAAGGTTAGTGGGCCACACCGACCACTGGGGTCACCGTCGGGCTCCCCTGTGGAAAACCGATATGGCCCGCCGCACCCTGTGCACAACCTGCCGCGCCCGGTGGATCCCTGTCCACATCCCGGCGCGCCCTGTGGACGAACCGGGGGAGCGAACGGGATACCGGGTTACTCGGCTTCCTTCGGCGGGACGACGTCGGCGCCGGGGGAGTCGGCGCCCTTCGCGTGGGCGCCCGCCTCCGAGACGACCGCGTGCCCGCCGAACTGGTTGCGCAGCGCCGCGACCATCTTCATGGCCGGCGAGTCGTCCTGCCGCGAGGCGAACCG
>NZ_JBEXMT010000028.1:0-144954 GCF_040610675.1 Nonomuraea sp. NPDC003804 | reverse complement strand
CCTGCACATGCTCCAGGTGCTGTTAGCCACCTGGAGCGGCCGATGCCCCACCTGCCATCAACGACCACCATGACGAACTAACAAAGTACTACTAGGATCTCCCCAGTGGATCACGGCTGCAGCCGGTACCTGTCTGTCTTCGCCGCGGCGCCCCGGAGCAGCCCGGGTGCCAGCCGGCGATGGACGGCGGACAGCGGAGGCCACACGGCACGGCCGAGGCGGCGGTCATAGCGCAGGAACGTCCCCAGCGACATCCGCCCATCGGCTGCCTGGACGACAAGGTTGCCGGTCACGAACCAGGAATCGGCCTCGAGCCGGATCCAGTCGTCGCCGCGTCCGGCGATCCGCCATCCGGCCACAGTGTCCGGCGATCGCCCTCGGCTGATTCGGAGGCCGAGGAAACCACACCAGATCAGCCGCTCCGCAGCATCGGGAACGTCACCGAACATCGCCCGAGCCCACTGCTCCGGTGTGGCGTCCACGTCCGTGAAGAGAGTGAAGTGGTCGACGTAGTCGATGCGGGACAACGAGCTGAGAGCGAGAACGGACTCGGGGACGTTGCGCGTTCCCATTGTGCCTTCCACGGTGTTTTTCACAGTGCCTCCCAGGGCGCTTTCACGAAGACTTTCGCGACGCCTTTCACGGCGCCTTCCACAGTGGCCGCGCCGCCGCCTGCCGTACGCGGCCGGCCACGGTCCCGCCACGCGCGTTCCGCCTGCCGAGCGCGTGTGGCAAGACGATGAGGTGCCGGAACGGCGCGATGGCGGCCATGTACTGCACTCCGGCCAGGCCGCCGGGGTTCACGAGGACCGCCGTTCGCAGCTCGCACCCGCCGCTCGAAGCCGGCGCCCAGCCCAGGCGCGTGACCGTGCGGACGGTCTTGTACGCCAGTCCGAGAGCGCACTCGTCGTCGAGCTCGTACACCGGGGTGAACGGCGCGAACCCCGCATCCGAGCCAGGTGTGGCCGCGCGTCTGGGAGCCTCATGGCCGTGACCACCTCTCTTGCCGCCACAGCAGGGTGGGAATGCGTTCGCCCAGGTCGCGAGTCGCGGCCGGCGCCGGCTGAAGAAGCGTCTCGTGCGCCTGGTGCGTGCGTTCGACGGACTTCTCGACGCGCCCGGGCCGCAGGTGGTGGAAGGCGACATAACCGCCGGTCATCTTGGGCCTCCATTCATATATACGCAACCGTATAGAATGAGAATAGCCCCGTTATACGGGTGCGTATACATGGTGGAGAAGTGAGGTGAGACACATCGTGGGCGCAACTCGCACGCCGCGTGACAGGTGGATCGAGGAGGGGCTGCGGGCGCTGGCTGCCGGCGGCCCGGACGCCGTCCGCGTCGAGGCCCTGGCGAAGCGACTCGGCGTCACGAAGGGCGGGTTCTACGGGTCCTTCGCCGACCGCGACGCGCTGTTGGAGGCGATGCTGGACGCCTGGGAGCGGGAGAGCACGGACGAGGTGATCGACCGTATCGAGCGCGAAGGCGGCGACCCGAAAACCAAGATCGAGCGCGCGGGCGTGCTCACCTTCTCCGACGACCGCCTGCTGCCCATCGACCTCGCGGTCCGGGACTGGGCCCGGCGCGACGAGGGGGTCGCCGAGCGCTTGCGACGGGTGGACAACAAGCGCATGGCGCTACTGCGGGAGATGATCGGTACCTTCTGTTCCGATCCCGACGAGGTGGAGGCCCGCAGCATGCTTGCCTTCTGCGTGGCGATCGGGGAGCACTTCCTCGCCGCCGACCACGGCGACCGCACCCGGGCCCAGGTTCTCGCCCGCGCCGCCGACCTGCTGCTCAACCGCCCCCACGAAGACCACAACAGCCAGGTGTCGTCCCGGGTGGCCGGCCACGATGACGCATGAGCGCGGCGGCAGGTCGGTCCGCGATCCCGCCGCGTCTCACCCGGCACATCCCGGGGGCGCCGCGGTGCGCGCGGGCGGGCTGACGCCGCGGCGGGCGCGGGCGGGGTGTCAGCGGGACAGGGCGGAGCGCGCCCGGCGGATGTCGGCCGCCGGGTAGGGTGCCGTCCTGGTCTCGTCGAACAACGTGCCATAGAACTCGTTCATGACGGCGGCGACCGGCGCGTGGCGTCTGAGGACCTTCCCGACCGGCTCCGGGACGCCGGGGAGGCTGTCACCCTCAGCGCACCGCCGTACGAGATCAAGGAGCTCCGCCCGGTCGGCCGGGCGGCTCAGAGCGATCACCAGCCGGTTGACCAGTTCCCGGGCTGCGTAGGACTCGTCGTGGCCGGCGTTCAGGCGGAGGAAGTCGCGCTCGGCACCGGAGAGCTCGAAGCGTGGGGAAGACGCCAGGCCGAAGTCGGTGAAGTACAGGCGACTGCCGTCGGTGAGGATGTTGCCGAAATGCGCGTCGAAGTGGAGCAGCCCGTTCGCGTTCATGAAGGAGACCCCGGCGGCCAGCTCCCGTTCCAGGAGGGAGCACGCCGATTCGACGGCGTCGCCGCCGAGGGCGGCCCGCACCTCCAGCCACCGGTTGACGTCCTGCGGAACGTACTCCAGGAACAGCACGACCGCGGCCGACGCTTGCGCGAGCGCCTCCAGCCGAGCGCGCACCGCCGGGGAGGACTCCCAATACGCTGCGGCCTCCTCCAACGCCGCTTGTTCTCCGGCCGTCGCCATCCGGGCCGGCTCCCGCAGCACCCGCCAGTGGTGCAGCAGCGGAAAACCGTCGAAGTGGCCGCCGAGCACCCACCCGGTCGTCATGACGTGCGCGGCCAACTCGCGCCAGACGCCGAACCCCGACCCCAGCCCGAGCCCGTAGTGGCAGAACGTGGGAAGCCCGAACAGGTTCGCGGTGGACCTGGTGTTCTCCGGCCGCCTCTCCAGGTCGGTGAGGGGGACCCGCTTGACGAAGACCGGCCTGCCCTCGACCTCCAGCAGTGCGGTGGGGCCGCCGACACCGGCTCCGAGGGGTGGTGCGGCCTCCACCAGTTCGGCCAGCCGTCGGTCGGCGAGCAGCCCCAGGGCAGTGGAGACTGCGCCATGGCGAGCCAAGCGGGCGGCACGGGACATGTCCGGCGCTTTCCTGGACGATTCAGTCACAGCGGTCCTCGTTTCATGATCGTCATGCGGACGCTACCGTGTGCGTGTCCACAATCGATCAGCCGGGAGCCGCTTGAGTGCAGGGCGCATGGGGCGATCAGTCGCTAGATCCTCCGTGCGTACCGCCTTCAGCAACGCTTGTGTCGGCTCCACCGGCTCGTGGATCGGGTCGTCTCCGGGCCGGCAACCGCCGTTCGGACCACGGCTGCGAGCGGCTCTTTCGACGCCATCGCCGCCGCCCCGATCGGCTGCCGCCGCCATTCCCATGAGACGGCGTCAGGCCACCCCGACCGCGACGGGATGCCGCCAGCGGCTTTGGTGCTCCGTCCGTCCGCGACGCCGTCGCGCACTCGTGTGCACACTGGTCGACCGTCGACCGTCGACCGTCGACCGTCGACCGTCGGCAGTCGGCAGTCGGCAGTCGGCAGTCGGCAGTCGACGGTCGGCAGTCGGTGGTCGGGGGGCACGGGGGCGGTTCGCGTCGGTCGCACGCGCGGGCGCCTGCCGTCCCTCCGATCCGGAATCGCAGGTCGGTCAGGGGGCTTTGTCGGGGAGGTACAGCCGGCCGCCCGGACGGATGAGTGAGCTCTCCAGCCCGTTGAGCCGCATGATCTCCTCGGCGACGGCGGCGGGGTCGTCGCCCGGAGAGATCGCCGCGGCGATGGTCCACAGCGTGTCACCCTTCTCCACGATCACCCACGGCAGGCCCGCGTGTCCCACACTCGTCGTCTCCTGAGCCATGGCCCAGTTGGTCGCCTTGGCTCCGAGCACGAACCCGCCCAGGGACAGCGCGGCGAACAGCCCCACGACCGCGACCCTGCCCCGCCTGGTCAGCCTCATGGGCGCCGTGAGCCGCACCGACTTCCTCGCCTGTCGCTCCTCCGGCGCGACCACCCGAAGCGCTCCCCGCGTGCGGCGCGCGCCCGACCGCGGCCGCCTGCCACGACCCGCACCCGACCGTTGCTCCTGCGCGCGGACCGTTCCAGGCCTTTCCCCCGCCCCCACCTCGACGACCTGCGCCCGGCGAGCCGGACCCGCGACCGCCTGCCCCACGCGACCCGAACCCCCACCCACCTGTCCCGTGTGCGCCCGGCCAGAGAGCTCCTGCCCCTGACCACTGCGGCTCGAACGCGTCACCCCTGCTCGTCCAGGGCTTGCGAGCGCCTCCCGCACGCGGCGTGCCCCCGGTCCCCGTTCTTTCGTCTGCAGGTTCGCGGTCGGCGTGTCGCCCGGCCGACCCCTACCGGCCTGAGCGTGTGCGGCGTCAGGGAAAGCCTCGCGCCCTTGTGGCGCGGGTCTCCCGGGACCGCCGTCCATCGCGCCAGGTCGACGCCTGCCCCGAAGCCGCCACCCGCCACGCAGGCCGCCGCCCTTGCCCCTTGACGTGAGCCGCTGCGGCTCGCGCCCGCCACGCGCCACGTCACCACGCCCCGTCCCACCCGACCGGCCGTCACTGCGCCCCGTCCCGCCCGATCGGCCGTCTGCGCGCGTCTTCCGCTCTCGCCTGCCGTTCATTGCCGCCCCCGTATCTGTGCCGTCGTCTGCCGGGCCGGGCGCACCCTCCCGCACACCCGGCCCCGCCACCCCCTGGTCGCGGACGACCCGCAACCGCCCGCCTCCTACCCCGCGTGGTCCCGTGGACCGTCCGCCCGATGCCCCTCGCGACCCGGCAAACCGTCCACCCCCAGCCTCGCGCGGCCCCGCGGGCCGTCCGCCGATCTGCTTGTCCTGGCCTGCCGTACCACGGGGTGGAGGGACCAGTCGGAGGCGCCGGTCTCCTGGTACGGCAGGGCGTCCGCGCTCCTCCCTGGTGATGTCGGCGATGAGGGTGAGTTGCTCGTCTTGGCCGGTCGAATCTGTCGTCGTGGTCGCCCGCACTGATGACCTCCCGCCACCGTCGACCCAAGGAAAAGGTCAAACAAAGATCAGTGAATCGAACACGGTGTCGATCGAACTCCCGTACGATGTTGTACACCACGTCACCGACGATTTCGAGGAAGACTCGAACAATTGTTTGAAGTTGATCTCCATCGGCGGTACGGTCGCTGTGTGCGACATGAAGACCACGGACCGGAAGGGTGGGCCGGTGAGGCAGGCCGCCGGGCGAGGAGGAGAGCATGAGCGAGCCGAATGACGGCAACGGCGTCAGCGACCTTGCGGTCCGCCGTCGCGACTCACTGGGCCTGACGCCCAGGCAACGCAAGATCCTTGAGGTGATTCGCGACTCCGTCCAGCAGCGCGGCTATCCGCCGTCCATGCGTGAGATCGGCGAGGCCGTGCAGCTGACCAGCACGTCCAGCGTGTCTCACCAGCTGACCGCGTTGCAGCGCAAGGGCTACCTGAGGCGTGACCCGCACCGCCCTCGCGCCCTTGAGGTGAGGCTGCCGGGTGAGCCCGTGCTGTGGGTCGACCCCGATGCCAGCGAGGTCGAGTCGCAGGTGAGCAGGCCGACGGCCGCCTACGTTCCCCTGGTCGGTCGCATCGCCGCCGGTGGCCCCATCCTCGCCGAGGAAAGTGTCGAAGACGTCTTCGCGCTGCCCAAGCAGCTCGTCGGCGAGGGCACCCTCTTCCTCCTCCAGGTCGCGGGTGACTCGATGATCGAGGCAGCGATCGCTGACGGCGACTGGGTGGTCGTACGGCAGCAGCCGGTGGCCGAGAGCGGTGACATCGTGGCAGCCATGATCGACGGCGAGGCGACGGTGAAGACGTTCAAGCGCAAGGACGGCCACGTCTGGCTGGTGCCGCACAACGCCAACTACGACCCGATCCCCGGCGACGAGGCCAGCGTCCTCGGCAAGGTCGTCGCAGTTCTGCGCCGCCTCTGACCGCATCTCGCCGCTCGATCGGCCCTCACCTTTCCCGAGGGTCGATCGAGCCGGCGTAGCCCTGGCCGAAAGGACCGGCGCAGCCCTGCCCAGTCCGGACTGCCGTGTCGCCTGCGTGTCCGTCGCTTCCGCACGCCGACGCCCGGAAAGGCTTGTCGCCTGGCTGTACGCCGCCTCCGCATGCCGACGACCACGCGCAGATGCCAGCTCCTACCCGCGAGCTACGCCTTCGGGCGGAACGTCACCCGACCCGCGACCGACGTTACGCACGGAGCAGCGACCCGACCGGCGGCCCACTCGTGCACGTCGGCGGCCGGATGCCGACGGGCCGGGCGGAGCCGTGCCCATTGAGGGGCGCGCGTCCGAACCCCAGCCCACAGTTCGGGGAACGGACTGGCCATCTCTTCACGGTTTAGTGCGGGGCTCTTCGAGGAACCCCGCTACCCGGACTCGGGCGCGAGCTGGTCGCGCAGTACCCTCCGACGCCCGGCGACACCGATGCGTTCAATTTCCGGCAATCCCGGCCCATCGGACATTTCCCGAGCCTGGGTGACACTGATCGGGTGGACGATTTCTTCCCCCCGCCCGCCAAGGACGGCCTGAAATGGGCGAGCGCCGGTCCCGATGTCATCGCCTGCTGGATCGCCGACATGGACTTCGCCACCGCTCCCCCGATCGTCGAGGCACTCCAGCGGCGTGCCCGCGGGGACCTCGGCTACCCCACCTGGGCCGCCGACCCGCAGGCCGGACCGCTGGCGGAGACCTTCGCCGAGCGCATGCTCACCCGGTACGGCTGGCCCGCCGACCCGGCAGCCGTCCGTACCTTCTCCGATCTCAACCAGGCGCTCCAGGTGGTCCTTCATCTCGCCACCGAACCCGGTGACAGGATCGCCATGCAGGTTCCGGCGTACCCGCCGTTCCTCGGCACGATCGAGGAGATGGGCCGCACGCTGCACACCGACCTGGCGGACCTGGCCGGCTGCCGCGTGCTCGTCCTGGTCAACCCGCACAACCCCACAGGAAAGGTCTTCACCAGGGACGAGCTCACCACCGTGGCCGAACAGGCCGAACGGCACGACGTGCTGGTCATCGCCGACGAGGTCCACGCCGACCTGGTCTACTCCCCCGCCACGCATATCCCGTTCGCCACGATCCGGCCAGAACGCACGGTCACGCTGACCTCGGCGACCAAGGCCTTCAACCTCGGCGGCATCCGCTGCGCGCTGGCCCACGTCGGCTCGGCACGGGTCCGCGAGGCGCTCCAGTCGCAGCCCGCCTTCCTGTACGGCGGGGCGAACATCTTCGGCGTCGAGGCCACGGTCGCCGCGTGGAGGCACGGCGACGGGTGGCTGCGCGACACCATGGCCGTCCTGGACCGCAACCGGCGTCTGATCGCCGAGCGAGTGCCGGAGTACGCGATGCCGGAGGCGACCTATCTGGCATGGCTGGACATGCGACGGCCGGGGATGGCGGAGGTGCTGGAGAGGGAGGCGCGGATCCTGGTGAGTGACGGCGCCGCCTTCGGACCAGGCGGGGAGACGTACGTACGGGTCAACTTCGCGACGTCGACGGAGACACTGGCGGAGATCCTGGACCGCCTGGCCCGGGTCTGGTCGCCGGACCCCGGTACGCCCTACTCGTCGCGATCCCTTGCCGGACCCAGCTGAGGCCGAGGCTCGTCACGAGCACTCTGATTTCGGATAGCCGGGGTCGCACCGCGACACCCGGCACCTCGGGGGCGCTGGGCGTTCTCGGGGGTGGGCGTTCTCGGCGGTGGGCGTTCTCGGCGGTGGGCGTTCTCGGGGATGGGCGTTCTCGGGGACGGAAGCGGCGCGACGAGACGCAGGCGATGCCGGTTGGAGGAGCCGGTTGGAGGAGCCGGTTGGAGCGGCGCCGATTGGAGCGGCGCCGGGATCAGCCTCCCGTGGTGCCCGCTGAGCCGCGCGCAAGAGGCGGCCCCGACAGGCCCAGCAGTGCCGACCGCACCAACCGTCCGGCCCCCGGCAGTGCCGACCGCACGGAACGTCCGGTCTCCGGCACTGCCGAGGCCTGCGCGTGACCCCGCTCAGCGGCCCGTCAGTTGCGGGTTGGGGGAAGGTCGGGCGGTGTGGCCGCCGGTTGCTGGTCGAGTGCCGCCAGTGCCAGTTCCACCGCCTTCTCCAGCTGCGGGTCCCGCCCCGCCACCCGGTCCTGCGGTGTGATCACCACCTCGATGTCAGGGTCGACGCCGTAGTTCTCGATGTTCCACCCCTCACCATCCAGCCAGAACGCGTACCGGGGCTGGGTGACGACCGTTCCGTCGACCAGCTGGTACCGCCCGTCGATGCCGATCACCCCGCCCCAGGTGCGGGTGCCGATGAGCGGACCGATGTTCCGGTTCTTGATCCCGGCGCTGACGATGTCCCCGTCGGATCCCGCGAACTCGTCCGTGACGGCGACGACGGGGCCACGCGGCGAGTCCTCGGGGTAGCGCATCGGCTCGTACCCGCGCGAGATCGCCCAGCCGCTCACCTTGCGTGACAGCTTCTCCAGCACCAGTTCGGAGGTGTGGCCCCCGCTGTTGCCACGTACGTCCACGACGAGGCCTTCCTGCGGCATCTCGGTGCGCAGGTCGCGGTGGAACTGCGCCCAGCCGCTGGCGACCATGTCGGGGACGTGCAGGTAGCCGAGCCGGTTGCCGGAGGCCTGCCGGACGTAGGCGCGCCGGCTCTCGACCCAGTCGTGGTAGCGAAGCGCGGTGTCGTCGGCCAGCGGTGTCACGACCACGCGCCGGGTGTCGCCGCCCGAGGCGGGCCTGATCGTCAGTTCGACCGGCTGCTCGGCCGTTCCGGCGAGGAGGGCCTGCGGGCCGCGCACCGGGTCGACGGGCCGGCCGCCGACGGCGACGATCGCGTCGCCCTCGCGTACGGCGACGCCGGGGGCCAGCAGCGGCGAGCGGGCGGCGTGGTCGGAGGACTCTCCGGGCAGGATCCTGGCCACCACCCAGGCGCCGTCGCGGAGGGCGAGGTCGGCGCCGAGGAGTCCCTGGCGCCGTTTGGGGTCGACGGCGGCGCCGTTGGGCCGGGCGTAGGCGTGGGAGGTGGCCAGTTCGCCCTGCACCTCCCACAGCAGGTCGATCAGCTCGGAGTAGGCGCCGATCCGCTCGACGAGCGGAGCGTAGCGGGCCAGCGTGCCCGCCCAGTCGACGCCGTCCATGTCCGCGCGCCAGTAGTGGTCGCGCATGAGCCGCCCGGCCTCGTGGTAGGACTGCCGCCATTCGGCGACCGGGTCGATGGTGACGGTGATGCGGTCGAGGTCGACGCCGACGACCTCGTCGCCCTCGCTCGCCGCGCGGGTCTGCAGGCCGTTCTTGCCGTTGGTGACCAGGCGGGTGCCGTCGCCGCTGACCTCAAAGGCACGGACGTCCTTGGCGATCTCCGCTTTGGCGCGCTTCTTGAGGTCGTAGCGCTCCAGCCCGACCTCCTCGCGTTCGTTGCCGTCGCCGAGCTCGCCGGCCAGCGGGTGGCGCAGCCACAGCAGGGCGTCCTTGGCGGTGCGCAGGTTGGAGTAGCGCCCGGCGGGGACGGGGACGGCGACGACGCGGGCGGGCAGCCCCTCGGCGTCCACCTCGGTGGCGGGTTTGGCCTTCTTGTCCTTCCCGCCGTCGGGGGTGTCGGGCGACGACGGCGTGTCGGACTCGGCGCCGTTGAAGCTGCGGCCCTCCAGCGAGGGGGCGAACGGCGAGGCCGTGGTCGCCTGCAGCGGCACCAGGTACGGCTTGGCTCCGGCGGGGAAGGACAGGTCGAACACGTGCGCGTCGTAGACGGGGTCGAACGTCCTGATCGACAGGAACGCCAGGTGCTTGCCGTCCTTGGTGAAGACCGGGGCGTAGTCGCTGAAGCGCTGCGAGGTCACCTCGATGACGGAGGTGCCGTCGACGCGGCCCATCTTGATCTGGCGCAGCGGCTCGTGGTGCGGGTGCGACCAGGCCAGCCAGGCGGAGTCGGGCGAGAAGGTGATGCCGTCGATGTCGCCGTTGGCCGTCCGGTCGAGCTCCCTGGTCGCGCCGGTCGTGGTGTCGACGACGAGCAGGCGCCCGTCGTGACTGGCCAGCGCGACGTGCTTGCCGTCGGGTGCGACGGCCAGGTCGAGGACGCGCCCGAGCTGTCCGGAGGCCAGCGTGCGGATCTCGCCGCCGGGGCGGCCGATCTCCAGCGCGTCCTCTCCGGTCGCGTCGCTGATCCAGACGGCCAGGCCGTCCTCGCCGAGCACGCGCGGCAGCCGTACCCTGACGCCGGGTTCGGCGCGCAGCACGCCGGCGGGTCCGTCCCGGTGGGTGACCCAGTGGGCGGTGCCGCGGATCTCGACGGCGCTCGCCCGGCCGGTCGTGTCGGGCGCGAAGTCGGCGGCCCTGCTGGGCGCCGGGCGGGTGGCCCGCGCGGGCCGGGGCCCGCCCAGCCTGACCTCCAGCCGGTACGGCTCGCCGTCCAGGGAGTCGAGCGCCCACAGGTCGCCCGCGTGGCTGTAGATCACCCGGGTGCCGTCGGTGGCGGCGTGCCGGGCGTAGAACTCCTCGTGCTGGGTGTGCCGGCGCAGGTCGGAGCCGTCGGGCAGGGCGGAGTAGAGGTTGCCGACGCCCTCGTGGTCGGCCAGGAAGGCGATCCTGCCGCCGACCCACATGGCCGACCAGTACTGCGCGATGCTGTCGGCGAACAGCCTGGTGAACTCGCCTGACCCGGTGGCGTCGATCCAGATTTTGGCGGCGGTGCCGCCCCGGTAGCGCTTCCACTGGGACGGCTCGCGCCACACCGGCGAGACCGTCACCACGCCGCCGCCCGCGTTGGGGGCGGCCTCGCTCACCCATCCGTACGGCAGGCGCTCGGCCTGCCCGCCGTCCAGCGGTACGGCGTAGGCCCACGTCCGGTCGCGTGAGGCCTGCCCGGTCGCGCTGATCGCCAGGACGCGGCCGTCGAGTGTCCAGCCGCGCACACCGGTGGACGCGTGGCCCCAGTAGGTCAGCCGCTCGCCCGCGGCCCCGTCGATCTCCGCGGCGAACGCCTCGGGCGTGCCCTCACGCGTGCTGGTCCATGCCAGCCTGGTGCCGTCAGGGGAGAAGCGGGGGTAGGAGACGGGGGCGCGCTCGGCGGTGAATCGCCAGGCCCTTCCTCCGTCCAGCGGGGCCAGCCAGACGTCGTCGTCGGCCACGAACGTGATCAGGTCTCCGTGCAGATGGGGATACCTTAGGTAAGCGCCAATTGTCACAGTTGCACACTAATGCTCGGCTGGTCGGCCGCCGCGGATTTTCCCTGCTGGAGCCGTACCGGCCGGGGCACCGGCGGGTAATGACCTGGATCTTCACGGCGGGCGCCGGCCGGATGCGCTACGAGCGAACCTCAGCCGTCAGTTCCCGTCAGCTCCAGCAGCTTCGTCACGGTGTTCCAGTTGCGCATCGTGCCGGTGTTGTCCGACCTCTTCTCCAGCAGCGGCGGCAGCTTGGGCCGGGCCAGGCCGTCGGGGAAGTCGATGTACAGCTCCCGCTCGCCGACCCGCATCACCTCGGGGGCGTAGTCGGCGGGGTCGATGCTCTCCAGTTCCTCGCGGTCGGGCGCCCGCGACAGGAACACGACCGCGAACCTGGCCGGATCGCGCACCTCGAGGGGGTTGCGCTCGACCACGGCCCGCAACTCGGCGGCCGTGCGCACCATCACCGCCACCGGCGGCTCCAACGCGCCGCCGATCGCCCTCTCGATCCGCTCCCTCGGCTGCGGCTCGGCGGTGAAGACGGCGTTGCCGCTGCGCAGATGGGTGCGGACCGCGGTGTAGCCGAGGCCCTCCAGCATCGCGCGCAGGGCGGCCATGTCGACCTGGGTGCGGGGGTTGACGTTGATGCCGCGCAGGAAGGCCACGTATCGCATGTCTCGCACGGTACGCCGCTTACCTGACAGCTCCTGGCAGGTAGGAGCGGACGGAAAGCAGGGACTGGCGGGGGGAAAGCAGGGAGGAGCGGGCGGAAAGGCGGACGGCCACCGGGTCAGCCCGGTGGCCGTCGTGCCTGCCGTACGAGACCGTCAGGATCCCTACGGAACGATGTTGACCAGCTTCGGCGCGCGGACGATGACCTTGCGCGGCTCGCCCGGCACCAGCGCCCGCACCTTCTCGGAGGCCAGTGCCAGCGCCAGCAGGTCGCCCTCGGAGATGCCGGGCGGGACCTCCAGCCGGTCGCGGACCTTGCCCGCGACCTGGACGACGCAGGTCACCGAGTCCTGCACCAGCAGCGCCGGCTCGGCCACCGGCCAGCCCGCGTGGAAGACCGAGCCGCCGCCGCCCATGCGCTCCCAGCCCTCTTCGGCGGTGTACGGCGCGACCAGCGACAGCATGACCGACAGCGCCTGCGCGCCCTCGCGGACGGCCGGGTCGGCCGCGCCGGGACCGGAGTCGATGGCCTTGCGGATGGCCGAGGTCAGCTCCATCATGCGGGCCACCGCCACGTTGAAGCGGTGCGTCTCGACCAGCTTGGTGACCTCGTCGACGGTGCGGTGCGTGAACTTGCGCAGCTCCAGGTCGCCGCCCTCGAAGGAGACGCCCGGCTCGCTCGCCACCTCGGTGAAGACACGGAAGGCCCTGGCCAGGAACTTCTGCGAGGCGGCGGGCGAGACGTCGGCCCAGTCGATGTCGTCCTCCGGCGGACCCGCGAAGACCATCGTCAGGCGGACCGCGTCGACGCCGAACGCGTCGATCTGCTGGCCCAGGTCGACGCCGTTGCCCAGCGACTTGGACATCGCCTTGCCCTGGTTGATGACCTGGCCCTGGTTCAGCAGCCGGGTGAAGGGCTCGGTGAAGTCGACCATGCCCATGTCGTGCAGGACCTTGGTGAAGAACCTGGAGTACAGCAGGTGCAGCACCGCGTGCTCGACGCCGCCGACGTACTGGTCGATCGGGCCCCACTTGCGGACCTTCTCCACGTCGAAGGGGCCCTCGGTGTAGGTCGGGTCGGTGTAGCGCAGGTAGTACCAGGAGCTGTCGACGAAGGTGTCCATCGTGTCGGTGTCGCGCTGGGCGGCGCCACCGCACTTCGGGCACTCGACGTTGACCCACTCGGTCGCGCCGGCCAGCGGGGAGATGCCCTTCGGCGCCAGCGCCTCGCCCCGGAGGTCGGGCAGCGTGACGGGCAGCTGGTCGTCGGGGACGGGCACCTCGCCGCAGTCGGGGCAGTGGATGATCGGGATCGGGGTGCCCCAGAACCGCTGGCGGGACAGCAGCCAGTCACGCAGGCGGAAGTTGACCGTGGCGGTGCCGGTGCCGCGCTCCTCCAGCACCTCGATGATCTTGGCGATCGCCTCGGTCTTGCTCAGGCCGTCCAGCGGGCCCGAGTTGACCAGCTGGCCCTCGCCGGGGGTCGCGATGCCGGTCTCGCCCGGGTCGGCCATGCCGGTGTGGACGACCACCTTGACCGGCAGGTTGAAGGTGCGGGCGAAGTCGAGGTCGCGCTGGTCGTGCGCGGGCACGGCCATGATGGCGCCGTGGCCGTAGTCGGACAGCACGTAGTCGGCGGCCCAGACGGGGATGCGCTCGCCGCTGACCGGGTTGATCGCGTAGCGGCCCAGGAAGACGCCGGTCTTCTCCTTCTCGGTGGACAGCCGCTCGATGTCGCTCAGCTTGGCGACCCGGCGCCGGTAGACCTCGAAGGCCTCCCTGTGGATGTCGTCGCAGATCTCGTCGGCCAGCGCCGAGTCGGCGGCCACCACGAAGAACGTCGCGCCGTACAGGGTGTCGGGGCGGGTGGTGTAGACCGTGACGGGCTCGTCGCGGCCCTCGATCTCGAAGCGCACGTCCGCGCCGGTGGAGCGGCCGATCCAGTTGTTCTGCATGGCCAGCACGCGGTCGGGCCAGCCGCCCTGCAGCTGCTCCATGTCGTCCAGCAGGCGCTGCGCGTAGTCAGTGATCTTGAAGTACCACTGGGTCAGCTCGCGGCGGACGACCTCGGCGCCGCAGCGCTCGCACCGGCCGGCGACGACCTGCTCGTTGGCCAGCACGGTCTGGTCGTTGGGGCACCAGTTGACCAGGCCGCCCTTGCGGTAGGCCAGGCCGCGCTCGAAGAAGCGCAGGAACAGCCACTGGGTCCACTTGTAGTACTCGGCGTCGCTGGTGTGCAGACGTCGCGACCAGTCGAAGGAGATCGCGTAACGCTTGAACGAGGCCGCCTGGGTCTCGATGTTGGCGTAGGTCCACTCGGCGGGGTGGGCGTTGCGCTTGATCGCCGCGTTCTCGGCGGGCAGGCCGAAGGAGTCCCAGCCGATGGGGTGCAGGACGTTGTAGCCGCGCTGGAACCAGTAGCGCGACACGACGTCGCCCAGGCCGAACGCCTCGGCGTGGCCCATGTGGAGGTCGCCAGACGGGTACGGGAACATGTCCAGCAGGTAACGCCGCTCCCGGGTGTCGGCGGCGTCCTCGCTCGCCCGGAAGGGGTCCTGCTCCTCCCATCGCTGCTGCCACTTGGCCTGCAGCGCCTGCGGATCGTACTCACTCACGGCGGTTTTCCTTCGGTTAAAAGATGTGACCCATAAGAAAACCCCTCGTTCCCGCAACGAGGGGTCGCCGCGACGGCGGGAGTTCAGCTCGACGGCCGTCGCGGCCCGCTAAGCAGCTGGGTCGCGGAACGCACGTGTCAAGACTAGCGCAGCCGACAACCGCTCGTCTTCCGTGGAAAGCCATGTCCGCGCGGGGATCCCCGGGCACAATGGACACTTCCGCTCCTGCGAGACCGGATGGTGATGTATGCAGCGCTTCCCGGCCGCGCCCGCTTCGGTCCTCGCGCTCCACACTCGAGTATCTACGCCCCGTGTGACCTCTTATGTCCCTTTAGTTTACTCTCGTCACCGTGGCGCGCTCAGCTGAGCCCGGATGGGACCCCGACGGCCTGCCCATGCAGGACCCGCCGACCGATCCCACTGGCTTCTCACGTTTTGCTGCGGAACCACCGGCTTCGCATGAGATCATGCCGGGTGCGTCCAATCCGGACATAACCTCGGGAGGTACGGCAGCAATGGCAACGGAGAATTCCGGAGCGTCACCCTTGCCGCCGTCCTGGCCCGACGTGCCGGCGTCGCGGCCCGACGCCCGTGACGAGCGCGGCCCCGGCGCGTGGTCCGACACGTCACGTCACGAGCCCGTGCCGACCGCATGGCCGGAGGCCTCCCGCATCGAGCCCGCGTCGGGATCGTGGCCGGAGGCGCCTCGCGCGAACGGCTCGGCCCCCGCGTGGCCCGAGCAGGCGCCGCCCGCCCGCGAGCCGCTGCCCGCCTGGTCGAACCTGTCCACCCCGGCGCCCTGGCCGCCCAGGGACGCCGCCGCGGCGCCGCCCGCGCCCGACCCGCTCGGCGGCATCGACCCCGCCGACCCGCTCGGCGCGGGCACCAGCCCCTCGCACCCCCGACTCAACCCGCCGGCCGGCAACCCCGCACCAGGGGGCCACCCGGGCGGCCCCGTCCAGAGCGGCCCCGTTTACGGCGATCCGCGCCAGGGCGCGCCGGCGCAGGGCGGCCCGCTCCATGGCGATCCTCTCCATGGAGGTCCGCATCAGGGCGCGCCGCTCGGGGCCGACCCCAGGACGATGGGCGCACCGGCCGGTCACCCGCAGCCGGGCGGTCACCAGCAGGCAGGCGGTCACCTCATGAACGCGGCCGACGCCGCGGGGCCTGCCGCGCCCGGCCCGATGACGGGCGTCCCCGGCGAGCAGCGTCCCGGCGCCCAGCTGAGCCGTGACCCGTCCGACCCCGACAACCGTTTCGTCACCGCGGGGCAGATCAGCGGCTCGCGCACCCCGCCGCCCGAGCGCCAGCAGGAACTGTGGAACACCGTCTTCGGCGACGGCGACGAGGAGGCCATCGGCGCCGAGGACAGCGACGACGACGGCCCCGGCAAGCCCGTCTGGATCTACGCGCTGGCCGGCTCGATCGGCATCGCGCTGGTCGCCGCGCTGCTGTGGGCCTTCCTGGCGGGCCCGCTGGCCAAGGAGACGTCGGCGCCGCCCGCCGCCGAGCCGTCCCCGACGGCCTCGACCGCCAAGCCGCCCACCAAGAAGTCGTCCGTGGGACGTCTGCCCAGGTTCCAGGGCACCCCCTCCCCTGTCACGGGCGTGACCGCCGATTCCACCGCGGGGATCTCCGTGCCCAGGCTCGGCGGCCCGTGGAAGGCCGACGTGCGCACCACCATGAAGTCCACGTACGGCTACAGCACCCGCCAGTTCGCCCCCGCCGGCACCGACGCGTCGGGCAAGCCGGTCGTCGCCCAGGTGATGACGGGCCCGCTGCCCGCCAGGCTGGCCGGCACCTACTCCTCCCCCGACAACCTGGAGCCGGTGATCAAGGCCGTGGTGGTGTCGGCGCGCAAGCTGTACTTCGCCACCCCGAACATCGCCAGGAAGACCGCCACCCAGACGCTGAAGGTCGGCGACCTGACCGCCCAGCTCAACGCCTACGAGGTGACGGTCGACGGGGCGAAGACGACCGTGGTGGCCGCCGCGATCAACACAGGCGCGGACGTGCCCGCGATCGTCTACATGTCGGTGCCGTCGGAGCACAAGGAACTGCTTCCCGACATCAACAGCGTCTTCAAGCAGATCAAGCCGACCGCCGCTTCCTGACCTCCCGCCGGGGAGAGTCAGGAGGCGGGGACGGCCGGGCCTGACGGCCTCAGAACGTGCACTCCATGTGCTTGATGCCGTTGATGAAGGCCGAGTGGAGCCGATCGGGCTTGCCGCCCTCGATCGCGGGCACACGGCGCAGCAGCTCGCGGAACATCACCGTGATCTCCCTGCGGGCCAGGTGGGCGCCCAGGCAGAAGTGCGGGCCCGGCCCGCCGTAGCCGACGTGCGGGTTGGGGCTGCGGGTGATGTCGAAGGCGTGGGGGTCGGTGAAGACGGCGGCGTCCCTGTTGGCCGACCAGTAGAACAGGACGGCCTTCTCGCCCGCCCTGTAGAGGTGCCCGTTCATCTCGACGTCGCGCGTCACCTTGCGGCGCATGAAGTTGACCGGCGAGGCGAGCCGGACGATCTCCTCGACCGTGCCCGGCAGGTGGGCCTCCATGTCCGACAGCAGCAGGGCGCGTTGGGCGGGGTTCTTGGTGAGCAGGCGCAGGCCGTAGGAGATGGCGTTGCGGGTGGTCTCGTTGCCCGCCACGACGAGCAGGATGAAGAAGGAGCCGAGCTCCTGCAGCGTCAGCCGCTCGCCGTCGAGGTTGGCGTTGACCAGCGCGGAGGTCAGGTCGGACGTGGGGTGGTCGGCGCGGTGGGCGGCCAGGTCCTGCACCAGCTGCTGCAGCTCGAAACCGGCGTTGAGCAGGCGGGTGGCGACGTCGCCGATGTCGGAGCCGATGTACTCGGGGTCGAAGCCGCCGAGGATGAAGTTCGAGCGGTCGAAGACGAACTGGTAGTCCTTCTCCGGGATGCCCATCATGTCGCAGATGATCTTCAGGGGCAGCCTGGCGGCCACCTCGGTGACGAAGTCGCAGCCCGGACCCTTGGCCAGCAGGTCGTCGACGATGCGGGCGGCGGCCGCCTCCACGTCCGCCTCGAACTGCCTGATCATCTTGGGCGTGAAGGCCCTGGACACGATGCGGCGCAGCCTGGCGTGCCGCGGGTCGTCCATGTTGATCATCGAGCCGAAGTACTCGGTGAACTCGGGCGGCATGTCGGGGATGTTGGTCGCGCCGCCGTCGCCCGAACAGAAGACCGCGGGGTTGCGGCTGGCCTCGAGGATGTCGGCGTGCCGTACCAGGGCGTGGTAGCCCGGGCCCTTCGGCGCGAAGGACACCTCCATCTCCTCGAAGAAGACCGGCCCGTCGAGCGCGCGCAGCCGGGCGAACGCCGCCTCGCGCTCGGCCATGGGCAGCGCCCAGAAAGCCTGGTCAGACAGGTCGAAGTCCACGAGCCTCATGGGCACCATGGTTGGCGAAAGTGACTACTTACGTCAAGATTATGTGCGCGTTCGACAAGATCTGGAGCCCACGTTCGTCTGTTACGGCATCCACGCGGGCGATCACCGCCCTGCAGCGTGGAGGTATGAGATCTGATGTGGTGATCACCGGGCTGGGCGCGACCACCCCGCTGGGCGGGAACGTGGCGACGACGTGGGAGGGGCTGCTGGCCGGCCGCTCGGGCGTCGGCCCGACGGAGTGGGACCTGCCCGCGCGGATCGCGGCGCGGCTGACCGACGACCCCGCGGAGGTCCTCGGCCGGCCGCTGGCCCGCCGCCTCGACCGGTGCGAGCAGGTCGCGGTGGTGGCGGCGCGGGAGGCGTGGGCGGACGCCGGCCGTCCCGAGGTCGACCCCGTACGGCTGGCCGTGGTGATCGGCACCGGCACCGGCGGCGCGGTGACCATGCTCGACCAGGACGACATCCTGGAGAAGGAGGGCGTACGCAGGGTCTCGCCCCACACCATTCCCATGCTCATGGCCAACGGCCCCGCCGCCTGGGTCAGCATCGAGCTGGGCGCGCGCGGCGGCGCCCACGCTCCGGTCAGCGCGTGCGCGTCGGGCTCGGAGGCGATCGCGATGGGCCTCGACCTGATCAGGCTGGGCCGGGCGGACGTGGTCGTCGCCGGCGGCGCCGAGGCGTGCGTCCACCCGCTGACGATGGCCGCCTTCGCCCAGGCCAGGACGCTGTCGAAGCGCAACGACGAGCCCACGCGGGCCTCCAGGCCGTTCGACGTGAGCAGGGACGGCTTCGTCCTGGGCGAGGGCGCGGGCCTGGTGGTGCTGGAGCGGGCCGCGTTCGCCGCGGCGCGCGGCGCGAGGGTGCTGGCCACGCTGGCGGGCGCGGCGGTCACGTCGAACGCCGTCCACATCACCGCCTCCGCCGTCGAGGGCCAGTCCAGGGCGATCACCACGGCGCTGCGGGAGGCGCGGCTCGATCCCGCCGACGTGGGGCACGTCAGCGCGCACGCCACCTCCACCCCCGAGGGCGACCCCGTGGAGGCCGCGGCGATCGCCGGCGCGGTCGGCCGGCACCCTTCGGTGACCGCGATCAAGTCGATGATCGGCCACCTGTGCGGAGGCGCGGGCGGCGTGGCGACGGTTGCGGCCGTCCGCTCGATCGTGGAGGGTGTGGTGCCGCCCACCATCAACGTGGAGAGCCTCGATCCGGCGATCGAGCTCGACGTGGTGCGCGGGACGGCGGCGCCGCTCCCCCGCGGGGCGGTGCTCGTCAACGCCTTCGGCTTCGGCGGCCACAACGCCAGCCTGGTGCTCGGACGCTAGCCGCCATCCAGCCCCGCCCCGGGCGAGCGCGCCCACCGCCGCTGACGCGGGCCGGATCCCGCTGCCCGCCGGCAGCGTGGACGTGGCGCTGGTCAACCCGCCGTGGGAGCGCCAGGTGGCCGCGGGCGGCTTGCTCGCCGCCGGCCACGACAGGTTCTGGAGCGAGCTGCGGCGGGTGCTGAAGCGGCCGGGCAGGGTCGTCGCGCTGCTGCCGGAGCTCGTCCGGCCGCCGGGCTTCCAGGTGGACAGGGCGATCCGGGTGAGCCTCATGGGCAGGCACCCGGTGATCGCGGTGCTCAGTCCTCCAGCCAGGCGAGGATCAGGTCGTTGACCTCGCGGGGGCGTTCGAGGTGCAGGAAGTGCCCCGCCCCCGCGACCTTCTCCATCCGCGAGCCCGGCGGCAGGTGGGTGAGCGCGTCCTTGGCCAGGTGCTCGCCGAGGCAGCCGTCCTGGGCGCCGTGCAGGTAGAGCACGGGACGGTCGGGCGCGGGCGGCTCGGGGAAGCGGCCCGAGGGCGGGGTGGTGCCGAGCATGGCGCGGTAGTAGCCGATCGCGGCGGCGAGGTTGGCCGGCGCGCCGATGCTCCGCCTGACGAACTCCAGGTCCTGGGTGGCGTCGTAGCCGGGCGACCAGTCGCGCCAGAGCCCGTCGAGGAAGCCGGGGGTCGCGGCGGCGCCCTCGGCCAGGCCGGTCTGGAACAGGAAGATGTAGAAGGAGCGCTTGAGCTGCGCGTAGTCGAAGAACCCGGACAGCAGGGCGCCGACCGGCGGCACCGCCATGGCCACCGACCTGCGGAAGCGGCCGGTCGTGCCGTACACGGGGAAGGCGCCCCAGTCGTGCCCGACGACGACGGCCCGCTCGTCGCCGCCCAGTTCCTCGTGCAGGGCCAGGACGTCGGCCACCAGCGCGGCCGCCTCGTAGGCGCCGTCGGCGGGGATCTCGGTGGGCGCGTAGCCGCGCAGGAACGGCGCCACCGCGCGGTAGCCGCGGCCGGCCAGTTCGGGCATCAGGTGGCGCCAGGTGTGCGCGGTGTCGGGGAAACCGTGCAGGCACAGCGCGAGGGGGCCGTCGCCGCACGTCAGGTAGGCGAACTCCAGCCCGTTGGCGTGGACGGTCCCGATCTCGATGGCGGTCATGTCGTCGCTCCCCTGCCGGTCGGTCAGTACGCGTACGTGAGGTGCTTGACGCCGTTGATGAAGTTCGACAGCAGGAAGTCGGGCTCGCCCACGGCACGGATGCCGGGCAGCCGGGTGAACAGCTCGCGGAACATCACGGTCATCTCCCTGCGCGCCAGGTGGGCGCCGAGGCAGTAGTGCGGCCCGGGACCGCCGAAGCCGACGTGCGGGTTGGGGTCGCGGGTGATGTCGAAGACGTCGGGGTCGGTGAAGACGGCCTCGTCCCTGTTGGCGGAGTTGTAGAAGAGCAGCACCTTGTCGCCCTTGCGGTAGATCCCGTGGTCGCGGGTGACGGTCCTGCGGAACTGGATCACGGGGGTGGAGTAGCGCACGATCTCGTCGCACGCCTTGGTGATCCGCCCGTCGAAGTCGGCCATGAGGTGCTCGCGCTGCTCGGGATGGTCGGTGAACAGCTTGAGCCCGTAGGCGATGGCGTTGCGGGTGGTCTCGCTGCCCGCCACGACCAGCAGGATGAAGAACGAGCCGAGCTCCTGCGGGGTGAGCCGTTCGTCGCCGTTGACCAGCAGGCTCACCAGGTCGCCGGTGGGCCGCTTGCGCCGCTCGTCGCCGAGGGCGGCGGCCAGCCGGTTGAGGGAGTGGCCCGCGTGCAGGAGCTTGCCGAGCCCCTTGGCGACGTTCCAGCGGCTGAAGTCGGGCCGGACGCCGGTGTACTCGGGGTCGGCGTTGCCGAGAATCACGTTGGTACGGCGCAGCACCATGTCATGAAATTTCGCCGGAATCCCCATCATGTCGCAGATGACGCGGACGGGAAGCCTGGCGGCGATCTGCTCGACGAAGTCGCCAGGCCCCGCCTCGACCGCCTGGTCCACGATCTCGGTCGCCGCCACGGCGAGGTCGTCCTCCATCTTCGCCAGAATGCGCGGTGTGAACGCCCTGGAGACGATCCTGCGCAGCCTGGCGTGGCGGGGGTCGTCCATGTTGATCATCGAGCCGAAGTAGACGGCGAGCCAGCGCGGCATGTCGGGGATGCTGTTGGAGCACGGCTCGCTGCTGAACACCTCGGCGTTACGGCTGGCCTCGACCACGTCGGCGTGGCGGACCAGCGCGTAGTAGCCCTCGCCCGCGCCGATGAAGGGCACCGGGTTCTCCTTGACGAACACCGGCCGGTCCAGTTCGCGCAGCCGTCTGAAGGCGGCCATCCGCTCGGCCTGCGGAAGACCCCAGAAGGGGATCTGCGACAGATCGATGTCCATGCCGTCCATCGTTGGCGCAAGTGTTCACTTACGTCAAGGCCCACACCGTCCCGCCGTCACGCCACGGCCGCCGGCAGATCGGCCGCCTTCTCCCCGATCATGACGGCGGGCGCGTGCATGTGATGCATGCGTCACCCGGTTCAGCTCGTCCATATGCATCTGTAACCTTTGTTACCTACCGGTCGGTATGTGGTTCCTGCCAAGATGGCGCGCGTAGGAGTAAGCGCGAGGGAGGAAGGCCTGCCCATGCTCAACCTGTCGATCGTCCTCGAGGACAGCGCTCGCAACGCCCCTGACGACATTGCCGTCGTCTTCGGCGATCTGCGCCTGCCCTACTCCATGGTGGAGACGATCGCCAACCAGGTGGCGAACCTGCTGGTGGCGCGCGGCGTCGGCAAGGGCGACAAGGTCGCGCTGGCCTGTCCGAACGTACCGTACTTCCCCTTCGTCTACTTCGGCATCCTCAAGGCGGGCGCGACGGTCGTGCCGCTGAACGTGCTGCTGCAGGCCAGGGAGATCACCTACCACCTCGACGACAGCGACGCCAAGGCGCTGTTCTGCTTCGAGGGCACCCCCGAGCTGCCGTTGGGCGAGCGTGGCAAGGCGGGTTTCGAGGCCGCCGAGGGCTGCGAGCACTTCTTCGTGCTGCCGGCCACTCCGCTGGCCACCGAGTCGGAGTACGGCGAGTCGATCTGGGCGGCGCTGAACGGCATGCCGGGCGAGTTCCAGACGGTGCAGACCGCTCCGGAGGACACCGCGGTGATCCTCTACACCTCGGGCACCACGGGCCAGCCCAAGGGCGCCGAGCTGAGCCACCAGAACATGCTCATGAACGCCATGGTCGCCGACGAGATGTTCCCCCGCACCCCCGGCGGCGACACCTACCTGGCCGTGCTGCCGCTCTTCCACTCCTTCGGGCAGACCGTCGTGCTCAACACGGGCTTCCGCAGGCGCGGCACGCTGGTGCTCATGCCGCGGTTCGAGCCCGGTGCGGCGCTGGAGCTGATCCGCAACGAGAACATCACCTTCCTGGCCGCCGTGCCGACGATGTTCTGGGGCCTGCTGACCAAGATCCACGCCGACGGCGTCGAGGCGCCCTCCTCGCTCAGGCTCGCCGTGGCCGGCGGCGCCTCCTCCCCCGTCGAGGTGCTGCGCGACTTCGAGCAGACCTTCGGCATCGGCATCCTGGAGGGCTACGGCCTGTCGGAGACCTCCCCGGTGGCCAGCTTCAACCAGCTCGGCCGGCCGACCAAGCCCGGCACCATCGGCACCCCGATCTGGGGGGTGGAGATGAGGCTCGTCGACAACGACTGGAAGACGATCGAGGGCGAGGGCCCCGGCGAGATCGCCATCCGCGGCCACAACATCATGAAGGGCTACTACAACCGGCCCGAGGCGACCGCGGAGGTCATGAACGACGGCTGGTTCCGCACCGGCGACATCGCCACCCGTGACGCGGACGGCTACTACGCCATCATCGACAGGGCCAAGGACATGATCATCCGTGGCGGGTTCAACGTCTACCCGCGCGAGATCGAGGAGGTCCTGATGACCCACCCCGCGGTCTCGCTGGCCGCGGTCGTGGGGGTCCCGCACGAGTCGCACGGCGAGGAGGTCAAGGCGTACGTCATCCGGGCCGCGGGCGCCGCCGTCACCGAGGCGGAGCTGGTGGCCTGGAGCAAGGAGAACATGGCCGCCTACAAGTACCCCCGGATCGTCGAGTTCCGCGACGACCTGCCGATGACCGCCACCGGCAAGATCCTCAAGCGCGAGCTGCGCTGAGGCGGGACCGGGCCGCGGGGTGTCCCCGCGGCCCGCGGTGATATCTTCCTTAGTGCAACTCTTGCACGAGACAAGGAATCCCCCGATGGAACCCAGCGTGGTCTTCCGCCACTACCTCAGCGCGGTGGTCCTGCACAGCCTGGCCAGCGCCGAGGCGGCGGGGCTGAACGCCACCGACCTCTACGCGCTCAACACGCTGGAGCTGTCAGGTCCGCTCACCTCGGGCGAGCTGGCCGCCCGTACGGGCCTCACGACGGGCGCGACCACCAGGCTGATCGACCGCCTGGAGCAGAGCGGCTACGTCAGGCGGGCCGCCGACCCCGCCGACCGGCGCAAGGTGATCGTCGAGGCGTCCGGCAGGCCGGCCCGGCTGGACGCGGCGCTCAGCGGCGCCCGGCAGCGGCTGGCGGAGCTGCTCGGTGGCTACACCGAGGAGCAGCGCGCCACGCTGTTCGACTACTTCGGCAAGGCGGCCGGCGCCTTCCAGGAGGCCACCGACGAGCTGACGGCCACCCGCGGGTAGGGCGCTCCCTACCGGCGAAACGGGTGCGCGCGGGGGAGATCCGCCCGCGGGTGATCCAGAACACTGGACGCATGCCCACCACACAGACACTCCCCGCATCCGTCAAGGCCTCCTCCACCCTCTGGTTCGCCGCCGTCGGCGCGGGCGCCTTCGAGGCCGCGCTCGCCGTCGGACAGGCGCTGTCGGCCGGCACCCCGTTCTCCGCCCTCGCCGGCGGGCTGGCCTTCCGGCTGGCGGTGTTCGCCGGGGCCGTCGCCCTGGCGGCGAGCCTGCGCCGCGGCCACAACTGGGCCAGGATCGCGCTGGCGCTCACCCTCGGCGTCTTCGGCACGCTGTCGCTGGTGATCGAGCCCGTCCGGTGGCTGCTCGCGGGCAACTCCGTCGCCGACTTCTACGCCTCCGCCGGGCCGCTGACCTACGTCTTCACCCTCAGCCGCGTGCTGCACCTGGCGGCGGTCCTGGGAGCCATGGTGCTGATGTTCAGCACCGATGCCAACGCCTACTTTCGCCAGAGATCACGCTGACCGATATGGTTTGCGGTCATGCATAATCGTCTGACCGGAATGCTGGTCGGTGCCGTTTTCGGCGCGGTCTTCGTGATCGTCAACGCGCCCGGGCCGCTCGGTTCCGGCATCGCCACCGGCCTGCGCGTGGCGGCCGGCCTCGCCCTCGCCTACGCGGTCTTCCTGTGGTTCAGCGCCGGCCGGCGCCTCAGGTCGGGAGCCACGCCGCCCCAGCCGCCCGAGGGCGCCAGGATGTTCGGCCGCGGCTACCTGCTGATCGTGGCGGCCGAGGTGATCCTGCTGTTCGGCGGCCTCCAGGTGCTCCGGGTGCTGGACCGGCCATGGCAGGGCAACGTCGCGTGGGTGGCCCTGATCGTGGGGCTCCACTTCGTCGCGCTGGCTCCGGTGTGGAAGGAACCCAGCATCGGGATCACCGGCGCGGTGCTGTCCGTCCTCGGGATCGCCGGGCTGGTGATGTCGTTCACCTCCGCTCTGGACTGGGTGCCCTTCGTGAGCGGCGTGCTGTCGGGCGTGACGCTACTGTCGGGCAGCATCACCTACGCCAGGAAGGGACTGGCCGCGCTCACCGCCCCCTGACGCGCGAGGACCGCGCCACCCCAGGGCGGCACGGTCCCGTCGACGCGCGGATCAGGGCCAGTCGACGGACGGCCGCAGCGGCACCTGCGAGCCGCCGTCCCTGTCGAGCTTGACGCCCAGGACCTGGTGCAGCTGCACCTTGTTGCGCTCGAAGCCGACGATGCAGCCGGCCATGTAGAGCCGCCACACCCTGGCGGTGCCCTGGCCGACCTCCTGGAGGGCGTCCTCCCAGTTGTCGTCCAGGTTGTCGCACCAGAACTTCAGCGTGCGGGCGTAGTGCTCGCGCAGGTTCTCCTCGTGACGGACCTCGAAGCCGGTGTTCTCCATCATCGAGATGAGGTAGCCGGCCGACTCGAGCTCGCCGTCGGGGAAGACGTAGCGGTTGATGAATCCGCCCTTGTTGATCGTCTTCTCGGTGCTGGTCGGGCGGGTGATGCAGTGGTTGAGCAGCCTGCCGCCGGGCCTGAGCTTGTCGTACAGGTCGGCGAAGTAGCCGGGCAGCTGCTCCTTGCCGATGTGCTCGGTGAGGCCGATGGAGCTGACGGCGTCGAAGTCGCTCTCGGCGACGTCGCGGTAGTCCATGAAACGGACCTCCGCCAGGTCCTGCAGCCCCGCGTCCACGATCGCCTTCTGCGCCCACTCGGCCTGCTGCCTGGACAGCGTGACGCCGAGCGCCTTGACGCCGTACTCGCGGGCGGCGTGCATCACCATGCCGCCCCAGCCGCAGCCGACGTCGAGCAGGCGCATGCCCGGCTTGAGGTCGAGCTTCCTGGCCACCAGGTCGAACTTGGTGAACTGCGCCTCCTCCAGCGAGGCGTCCTCGCGGGGGAAGACGGCGCAGGTGTAGGCCATGGAGGGGCCGAGCACCCACTCGTAGAACCGGTTGGAGACGTCGTAGTGGTGGTGGATCGCCTCGGCGTCACGCTGCTTGGCGTGGCGCGAGCCGAGCCTGGCCAGTGTGCTCCTGCGCATCTCCTGAGGCGGCGGCGGAACGCGCATCAGCAGCGGCTTGGTACCCAGCGCCCGGACGGCCTCGATCTTCTCACCGAGCGTCAGGTCGTTGGTGGTGATGTTCCACATCCGGTCCAGCAGGGTGTACATGTCGCCATGGACGTCGATGTGCCCCGACACGTACGCCCTGGCCAGGCCGAGCTCTCCGGGCGCCTGCGCCAGATAGGCCACGGCGATGGGAGACTTCACCTCGATGCGCACGTCCGCACCGTCGGGACCGGCCTTGCTGCCGTCGTAAGCCATGAACGCGATGTTGGTGTCCGCACCAACGATCTTCTCAAAGATGCTCGCGAGAGCCATCTCTCACCTTCCCCGCACACACTTGTCGTACAGGTCCAGCAGGCGACCGTTCCGGTCGTATTCCCGCTTGACCGGCCAGTAAGCATCGCCGTTGTACAGCTTCCAGAACTGTTCACGGGCGTAGAACGAGGTCGAGTACAGCGACTTGTGGCCGTCGAGATGGTGCACCTCGTTCTCGATCAGCCGGTTGTAGTAGCCGTCGAACTGTCCGCGCGGCAGCGGGACCAGGCCCCAGAAGCCGAAGTTGACGTAGAGCTTGCCCGTCTCGAGCGGGTACAGCGGCCAGGCGCTCGACGAGCGCAGCGGGCACATCCAGACCGGGGTCATCCCCACCTTGGCGTGGAAGAACTCCAGGAACTCCGCGCCCCGCTCGATCGGGGTCTCCACGTCCTGGATGACCGACTCCTGGACGGGAGCGCCGCGCCACCTGTCGACCCTGGCGACCACGCCGTACTTGCGGTCGAGGGCGACCAGCTTGCGGTAGACGTCGGAGCGCATCCACCGGCGGGGCATCAGCGAGCGCACCAGCGGCTGCTGCACGCCGAAGGCACGCGAGCACCAGAACCAGTCGGTGTCCCAGCGCCACAGGTAGTCGCGCACCGTCAGCCAGTCGCGGCCGCGCTTCCTGATCGACTGGTAGTAGATGCGCATCCCGGTGTAGTCGGAGGTGTACGGCGCGCGCTCGGCGAAGCGGCCGAGCGTGATGTACATCTCCGTGGGGTCGAAGAACACCCCGTCCACGAAGTCGACCGGCTCGCCGTCGTGCACCATCTGCTCGCAGATCTCCTGCATGGCCAGCATGCACTTGGCCGCGTCGGTGAAGCGCAGATGCGTCAGCCTGACGTACGGCTGGACCTTCTTCAGCCTGATGCGGATCCTGAGCGCGTAGCCGAGCGTGCCGTAGGAGTTGGGGAAGGCCCGGAACAGCTCGCGGTGCTCGTTGTCGTCGCGAGCGACCACGACGCGGCCGTCGCCGGTCAGGATCTCCATCTCCTCGACCGACTCGTGCGGCAGGCCGTCCCTGAAGCTGGTCGACTCGATGCCGAGCCCCGTGACGGCGCCCCCGAGGGTGATCGTCTTCAGCTGCGGGACGACGTACGGCATGAGCCCGTGGCGCAGGGTGGCGTCGACCAGGTCCTCGTAGGTCGTCATGCCCTGGACCTCGGCGGTCATCGTGTCCGGGTCGACGCTGATGACCTCGTCGAGGTCGCGGGCCGACAGCTTGGCGGCCTTGCCCGTGTCGCGGAACCTGAACAGGTTGGAGGTCGCCTTGGCCAGCCGGGGAGCCGCTCCCTCGGGAATCTCGGCGTAGGACTGCCGGATCTGTTCGACGGCCCGCTGGTGGGCCGACATCGTTGTCACAGAAACACCCCCAGAAGCTGCGATCGAGATCGTCCGTAAGACGGTATCTCCCTGATCCAGCTCGGAACAGGCCGGGGTGGTTAAACCCCCGAAAACTTCCTAGGGTCCCAGGTGAAACCCCTACGCGGACGGCGAACCGACGGAAACACTACTGACCTGATACGTCGCGTCTGCGGACCCGGGCGGGCGCGTCGTTGACCACGTTGGCGACCGGCCGGCCGTCGAGCGCGGCGGTCAGGTTGGACAGCACCGCGGCGACCAGCCGGACGGTGGACTGGGGCGTGACGCCCGCGACGTGGGGAGACAGGAGGAGGCCGTCCAGGCCGCGCAGCGGGTCGCCGTCCGGCAGGGGCTCGCTGTCGAAGACGTCCAGCGCCGCGCCCGCCAGGTGCCCCTCGCGCAGCGCCGCGGCCAGTGCCCGCTGGTCGACCACGCCGCCTCGGGCGGCGTTGACGAGGAACGCGCCCTTCTTCATCGCGGCGGGATCGACGAGCCCGCGCGTCTGGTCGGACAGCGCGATCACCACGACCAGCACGTCGGAGGTGGCGACGACCTCGTCGAGCGGGGCGTGGCCGGAAGCGCGCGGCGTGCGCGTCCAGTGGGAGACCTCGCAGCCGAACGCCGCGAACAGGCGGGCGCAGTGCTCGCCGATCGGGCCGTAGCCGACGATGCCGACCCGGGAGCCCGACAGTTCGCGCGGGCCGAGGTCGAGCTGCGGCCACCGGCCCGCGCGGACGGCCGCGTCGGCGGCGACCATGCGGCGGGTCAGGGCGAGCGCGGCGCCCACGCACCATTCGGCCACCGCGGTGGCGCTGACACCCGCGGTGTTGGCCAGCGGCACCCCGGCCGCCGACAGCGCGGCCAGGTCGTGGCCGTCGACTCCGACGGACGGCTGCTGGACGAAGGCCAGGCGCGGGGCGGCGGCGACCGCGGCGGCGTCCATGGCGAGGGTGCCACTCCAGTCGCCGAGCACGACCTCCGCCTCGGGGAGCGCGGCGTCCATCGCGGCTCTGTCGCGCGCGGTCACGAGCGTGATGCGCTCGCCGAGCGGGGCGAGCAGGCCGCCTATCACCTCGGGCGGCAGCGGGGCCAGGGCCAGCAGGTTCCAGGGAGTCATGGGCCCGACCCTAGGACGCGGCCCGCCCCCTGACCACACCTGACCGTCGACCCACCCGCGGACAGAGTCGGCGGCCCGCCCGTCAGCCCGCCGCGGTGAAGCTCCCCATCACCTGGCGCATCATCCTGCCGTAGCGGCGCCACTGCTCGTCGGCGACCGTCCACGACACCACGTACGCCGTGTCGCCGGCCACCGTCGCCCGCCGTACCTCGTGGTAGAGCCGGCCCGCCGTCGCCCACGGGTGCCCGGGGGCGGCGGTCCAGGTGAACTCCCACTCCACCGCGCCCTGCACGGACTTGCGGCGCAGAGTGCGCACGTCCGTGGCCGCGGTCATGCTCTCCTCCGCGTCGCGCAGGATCTGGTGCGGGTCGAGCGTGGCGTACTGCTCCTCGACGCCGAGATGGGCGGAGCGGTCGGGGCGGGTCCACTGCGTGTAGGCCTGGGCGCGGGCGCCCTTCCACCGGGTCGGCCGCTGGATCGACCAGCCGTCGGGCGAGGTCCACAGGCGGGTGAGCGCGACCGGCCGCCTGGAGGGGGCGGGGGTGGCCGACGGCGTCGCCGAGGGGGCGGGGGTGCCCGTGGCCGCGACCGGCCGGGTGGCGGCGGCCTGCGGCACGCGCGCGCTGCCCTGCGCCTCGTCCGGGGAGAGCTTCAGGTAGGCGCCCGCTCCCACGGTGACCACCAGCACCGCCGCCGCGGCCGCCATCAGCGTCGTACGGCGACCGCGCCGGGCGGGACGGTCGTCGTCATCGTCGTCGAGGTTCTGCTTGGCGGCCTGCTCCTCGATGATCCGCTGGAGCAGCGTGTCGGCCTCGGCGGCGGTCAGCCGCTCCTCCGGCTCCTTCTTCAGCAGCCCCTTCAGCACGGGGTGCAGGGCGGGCGGGATCCTGCGGTAGTCGGGCTCCTCCCCCAGCAGCGCCGAGAGGGTGGCCATCGGCTCGGCGCGGTCGAACGGCGAGCGTCCAGTGAGCGCGGCGTAGAGGGTGGCGCCGAGCGACCACAGGTCGGAGGGCGGGCCGATGTCGTCGAGGCCGCGCACCCGCTCGGGGGCGAGGAAGGCGGGCGATCCGGTGACCATGCCGGTCCTGGTGAGGGAGCTGTCACCCTCGGCGGTGGCGATGCCGAAGTCGGTCAGGACCGCGCGGCCGTCGTCGCACAGCAGGATGTTGCTCGGCTTGACGTCGCGGTGCAGGATGCCCACCTCGTGGGCGGCCTTCAGCGCCGACAGCACCTGGCGGCCGACCTCGGCGGCCTCCCGGACGGGCAGCGCGCCCTGGGTGGCCACGACCTCGTCGAGGCCGGGGGCGCGGACCAGCTCCATGATGATCCACGGGCGGCCGTCCTCCTCCACGACGTCATAGACGGCCACGACGCTCGGGTGGTTGAGTCTGGCCGCCGTACGCGCCTCGCGGGCGGTGCGCATCAGGTGGCGCTCCCTGTCGGCCTTGGACAGCTCGGGCGGGAGTAAGACCTCCTTGACCGCGATCGACCGGTTGAGCAGCGTGTCGTGGCCCTCCCAGACCACGCCCATGCCGCCTCTGCCCAGCTCACTGGCCAGGCGGTAGCGGTGGGCGATCAGCTGATCGGATTGCGAAGCCATAAGGCGCAAGTTTCCCATACCCCTGACAAACGTGCGGGTCTGTCCGTCGGACCGAGCGGCATGACGATCTTACTGGGACTGTCGCCGCGCGGCCGTACCGAATAAAGTTCTTGAGCATGACTCAGGGACCGCTGGCAGGGGTGAAGGTGCTGGAGCTGGCCGGGCTGGCGCCCGGGCCCTTCGCCGGGATGATGCTCGCCGACCACGGGGCCGAGGTGCTGCGCGTCGACAGGGTGGCGGCCGTCTCCGACCGGCCGCGCACGGACGTGATGGACCGGGGCAAGCGCACCATCGGGCTCGATCTGAAATCACCGGAGGGCGTGGCGGCGTTCAGGGACCTGGCCGCGCACGCCGACGTGGTCATCGAGGTCTTCCGGCCCGGCGTCGCCGAGCGCCTGGGCATCGGACCCGCCGACCTGCACGCGATCAACGAGCGCCTCGTCTACGGCCGCATGACCGGCTGGGGCCAGGACGGCCCGCTGGCCGCGACCGCGGGACATGACATCGACTACATCGCGATCTCCGGGGTGCTGTCGACGCTCGGACGCGCCGGCGACAAGCCCACGCCGCCGATCAACATCCTCGGCGACTTCGCCGGCGGCGGCCTCATGCTCGCCTACGGCGTGCTGCTGGCGCTGTTCGAGCGCGAGCGGACCGGCAGGGGCCGGGTCGTCGACGCCGCGATGGTGGACGGCGCGGCCCTTCTGTTCGCGATGTTCTACCGGTCCGGATGGGGGCCGCGCGGCACCAACCTGCTGGACACGGGAGCCCCGTTCTACGACACCTACGAGACCGCCGACGGGGGCTTCATGGCCCTCGGCGCGCTGGAGCCGCAGTTCTGGGCGGAGTTCGTGGAGAAGGCGGGGCTCGGCGACCTGCCGGACAGGAACGACCCGGCCCAGTGGCCCGCGCTGCGGCTGCGACTGGAGGCGGCCTTCAAGGAGCGGACGAGGGCGGAGTGGGAGGCGGTCTTCACCGGCTCGGACGCGTGCGTCTCGCCCGTGCTGTCCATGGCGGAGGCGCCCGATCACCCGCACAACGCGGCGCGCGGCACCTTCACCAGGGTGGGTGAGGTCGTCCAGCCGGTGCCGGCGCCACGGCTGGTCGGCGTGCCGGCACCGGATCTCGCCCCGGCCACCAGGCTGGCGGACCTGACGGCCTGGGGCCTGGACGGCGAGCGGGCGGCCAAGCTCAGGCAGGGGGGCGTGCTGGCGTGAGGAAGCTGTAGTCCTTCGGCTCGAAGGTGTCGTGCATGCCGAGGTTCGCGCCACTGCGCCTGGTGACCGCCCTGGTGAGGGCGACGGGCAGGCTGGTGACCAGGCGCGCGCCGTTGACCAGCGCCCACGTCCCCGCCCTGCTGGTGGGGATGAGGCGCTTGGCGGCGGTGACGGCGAACTCGCGGCTGCGCCGTACGTAGTCGGCCATCTCCCGCTCGTAGGCGGCGAAGGCGCGGGTGTGGTCGCCCTTCGCCGCCGCCAGTTCGCCCGCCAGGATGTAGGCGCCCACGACCGCGATGCTGGTGCTGCCGCCGACCGCGGGTCCCGGGCAGTAGGCGGCGTCGCCGACCAGCGTGACGCGGCCTCGCGACCAGGTCTCCATGTGCAGCTGGGTGATGGAGTCGAAGTAGAACACCTCGGCGCGGTCGACCTCGTCGAGCAGCCTGGGCATCTCGTCCCAGCCCAGGCCCGTGAAGTGGGCGCGCAGCAGTTCCTTCTGGCGCGCGGTGTCGCGGTAGTGGTAGTCGAGCCGCTCGGCGGGCCGCAGGAAGAAGAAGGCGCGCGCGTCGTCCATGTGGCGGGCGCCGTAGACGCCGATCATGCGGTCGACGGTGGGCAGGCCGATCATCCGGTCGCTGAGGCCGAGGTAGTTGGGGATGGTGGCGACCGCGATGTAGGCGCCGAGCCAGTGCGCGTAGCGCGACTCGGGGCCGAACACCAGCCGCCGCACGTTGGAGTGCAGGCCGTCGGCGCCGATCACCAGGTCGAAGCGGCGCGGCTCGCCGCGCTCGAAGGTGACCTGTCCGTCGTCGGAGATCGAGGTGATGGAGTCGCCGAAGACGTACTCCACGTCGTCCCTGGTCGCCTCGTAGAGGACCTCGCTGAGGTCGTCGCGCATGATCTCGACATGTCTGTCGGACATGCCGCCCATCAGCCTGGCCACCTCGATGGTCACCGGCTTGGCGGAACCCTCCCTGAGCATCGTGATCCGCTCGGTGCCGGTCTTCCTTTCCATGATCGCGTGGACCACGCCCATGCGTTCGACGATGTCCATGGCCGGCTTGAACAGGTCGACCGCGTGGCCGCCCGCCTTGCGCAGGACGGGCGCCCGCTCGACGACGGTGGGGGTGAAACCGTGTCGCCTGAGCCAGTAGGCCAGCACGGGGCCGGAGACGCTCGCTCCGGAGATCAGGATCTTCATCAGGTCTCCTTACTTATCGATAAGTAAGCATAGTTGTTTACCGATCGATAAGTAAGCTGGGGTGTCGTGGCACAGGGAAAGACCAGAGAACGCATCCAGCAGGTGGCCAGAGAGCTGTTCATCGCGCAGGGGGTGCAGCGGACCAGCCTCCAGGAGATCGCCGACCGGCTGGGGATCACCAAGCCGGCGCTCTACTACCACTTCGCCTCGCGCGAGGAGCTGGTTCGCAGCATCATCGTGCCGCTGATCGAGGACGGCAGGGTCTTCCTCGAGCAGACGACCGCCCGCCCCGACATCGAGCCCCGGTCCCTGCTCGAGGGCTACTTCGACTTCCACTTCAGGCATCGCGACATCCTCATGGTCGCGGTGCGCGAGACCTCGATCCTCAACGACCTCGGGCTCCTGGAGATCGTGTCGGAGTGGCGGGAACGGCTCGGCGCCATGCTCGTCGGCGTCGACGCGCCCCTCGCCGCGCAGGTGCGGGCCGTGGTGGCGCTGGGCGGGCTGGCCGACTGCACGTGGAGCTTCCGCGATCTGCCCGCCGAGGTCGTGCGCCCGCTCGCCGTCGACTCCGCCATGGCGGCCCTCGGCCTCTGACCCTCAGGCTGCATCACCGATGTCATAAAGCTTGTGTCGAATGTAGTAGACCTACTACATTCGCGAGCATGAGTACTGTGGTGAGCGTCCGCGGGCTGCGGATGTCGTACGGCCCGCGCGAGGTCCTGCGCGGCGTCGACCTCGACGTGAGACGCGGGGAGACGGTCGCGCTCCTCGGCCCCAACGGCGCCGGGAAGACGACCACGGTCGAGATCCTCGAAGGCTTCCGGCGCCGCACGGGCGGCGAGGTGCGGGTGCTCGGCCAGGACCCCGCCAGCGGCGGCGACGCGTGGCGGGCCAGGCTGGGCGTGGTGCTGCAGGACTGGCGCGACCACCCCCGCTGGCGGGTCGCCACGCTGCTCGACCACGTCGCCGCCCACTACCCCGACCCGTGGGACACCGGCGAGCTGCTGCGGGCCCTCGGCCTGAGCCGGCAGGCGACCGCCAAGGTCGGCCGGCTGTCCGGCGGCCAGCGGCGCAGGCTCGACGTCGCCCTCGGCATCGTCGGAAGGCCCGAGCTGCTCTTCCTCGACGAGCCGACCACGGGCTTCGACCCGGAGGCGCGCAGGGAGTTCCACGACCTGATCCGCGGCCTCGACACGACGATCGTGCTCACCACGCACGACCTGGCCGAGGCCGAGAAGCTGGCCGACCGCATCGCCATCCTGGTCGACGGGCGGATCGCGGTGTTCGGCACGCCGGCCGAGCTGGCCCATGCCGTACAGGCGCCCTCGCTGGTGCGCTGGCGGGACGGCGCCGAGCACACGGCCGAGCCGTCCGAGCTGGCCTGGCGGCTGCACCAGCGGTACGGCGGGCCCGTCCCCGGCCTGGAGATCAGGCGCCCGACCCTCGAAGAGAGCTACCTCAACCTGGTGGAAAGGACCGCGGCGTGAACACGTTGGCGCTGGGCGTGAGGCGTGGCCTCATCGAGCAGGGCTCGATCATGCGGGACGGCAGGGAGCTGGGCGGCCAGCTCGTGGGCATGGTGACGTTCGTCCTGATGATGCTGTGGATCGGCGACAACCCCGCCGGCGGCGGGGTCGGGATGGGCGCCTTCATGGCGGTCGGCTTCATCGCCTTCACCGTGTTCTCGGCGGGCACCATGTCGCTGCCGATGCTGATCGCCGCCGACAGGGAGGAGGGGGCGCTGCTGCGGCTGCGCGCGATCCCGAAGGGCATGCCGGTGTACGTGACCGGCAGGGCGTTCTCGCTCCTGCTGCACATCGCGGGGCACTCGGCGGCCATGATGGCCCTCGGGGCCGCCTTCGGCGGCCTGCGCGCGCCCTCCGACTGGCTGACGCTGCTGTGGGTGCTCCCGCTCGGCACGCTGGCCGTGGTCCCGCTCGGCACGGCGATCGGCGCCATGCTGCCGAGCGCGAAGACCGCGGCGGCGGTCATCGGGCTGCCGACCATGCTGCTGATGCTCGCGTCGGGCGTGATGGTCCCGCTGCGGATGATGCCGGAGGCGGTGCAGTGGATCGGCCAGGCCTTCCCGCTCTACTGGCAGGCCCACGGGCTGCGGGCGGCCTTCTTCGACTCGGCGGCGGGCGAACTGCACGGCACGTGGGAGCTCGGGACCGCGGCGACGGTGATGGGCGCGTGGGCGCTGGCCGGTATGGTGCTGGCACCGTGGCTGTTGCGCAGGGTCACCCGCAGGTGAGGATTCCCGGTGTCGAACGAGGTCGTCTACAACAGGATCCCGATGCTCAGGGCCGAGCGCGGGATCTCCCGCAAGGACCTGGCAGCGGCCCTCGGCGTCCACTACCAGACGGTCGGCTACCTGGAGCGGGGCGAGTACAGTCCCTCGCTGTTCCTCGCCCTGAGAATCGCCGAGTATTTCGAGGTGCCGGTGGAAGTCGTCTTCTCGCTCCGTCCGTTCGCCAGGCTGGGGTCGTGATGGACACGTGGGAGAAGCGTCGCGAACGCCTGGAGAACATGCCCGCCGGCCGACTGTGGGCCACCAGGCCCGCCCGGCGCCGCCTGGTCGCCGTCGCGGTGGCCGCCCTGATGCTGCTGTGGGCGGGGCTGGTGGTGATCGCCCGCTACGCGCCGAGCGACCTGGCCCGCAACGTCTACCTGTCGATGTTCGGCATCAGCCTGCTGGCGGGGCTGCCGGTGACCGGCTGGCTCCACGCGGGCACCAGGGGTGTGCTCTACCTGCCCGAACGCTTCCTCGACGAGCGGCAGCTGGCCGAGCGGCGCAGGGCCTTCACCTCCGCGCACCGGGCGACCAGCCTGGTGCTCGGCTCGCTGCTCGTCCTGGCCAACCTCTGGAGCTTCGAGGGCGGCCGGCTCACCTTCACCGTGCCCGTGGCCCTGCTGGCGCCGCTGGCGCTGACGCTGTTCGTGACGCATTACACGACCCCGCTGCTCGTCGCCGCGTGGCAGGCCACGGACCCGCCCGACGACGACGAATGACCCCGCGGCGCCCGCCGGCGGGTCAGACCGCGATGTAGAGATCGGCGCCCGCCGGGTGGTGCACCTCCAGGTCGGTGGTGAACGACCTGGAGGGCGTGCCGCCCGACTCGGTGTGCTTCCACACCCGCTGCCACGCCTCGATGATCGCCTGCGGCATCGGCCCTCTGGCCTCCACCTTCAGCGACTGCCCCGCCGGCACCCGCACCGCGACCATGCCCTCGGGCAGTCGTGGAACGGTCCTGACACCAACCCCGACGATCTGCGTGTACGCGCCGTGGTGGTCGCTCTCGTAGTCGGTCAGCACCGCGTACAGGTTCTCGTCCAGCCGGCCCGGCACGTGCGCGAAAGCCCCCGGCGCACCCGCCCGCTGCCACACCGCCGGCAGCCTCGCCCTCGACGGGTCCATCTCGTCGGCGTTCGTGGTGCGTACGGCCAGCCCCACCACCAGCAGTTCGGACCGCTCAACGATGTCCAACGCGTCCTCCATCCCCCAGATCCGTCCCGCAGATCATATGGCCATCGAAAGGGGGAAAGACCCTGGGTGACCAGCAGCCGCGCTCCTTCTGCACCCGCGTGGATGTCCGGTTCCGGCAAGTAGGATGGACGAACGTGAAGTTTCTCAACGGACTCGAGCCGGCATACGACCTGACCTACAGCGACGTGTTCATGGTCCCGTCGCGGTCCTCGATCGGCTCCAGGCTCGCGGTCGACCTGTCGACCAACGACGGCACGGGCACCACCCTGCCCCTCGTGGTCGCGAACATGACGGCGGTGGCCGGCCGTCGCATGGCCGAGACCGTCGCCCGCAGGGGCGGCCTCACGGTCATCCCACAGGACATCCCGATCGACGTGGTCGCCGACGTCGTCGACTGGGTCAAGAAGCGCGACCTGGTGCACGACACCCCGATCACCCTCACCCCGCACGACACCGTCGGCGAGGCGCTGGCGCTGCTGCCGAAGCGGGCGCACGGCGCGGTCATCATCGTCGACTGGGACAACCGCCCGGTGGGCGTCGTCACCGAGGCCGACTGCCACGGCGTCGACATGTTCACCCAGCTCTCGCAGGTGATGTCGGCGCAGCCGCTCACGCTGCCGGCGGGGCTCGACCCGCGCGAGGCGTTCGACATGCTGCACGAGGGCCGCCACCGCCTGGCGCCCGTCGTCGACGGCTCCGGCCGCCTGGTCGGCATCCTGACCCGCACCGGCGCGCTGCGCGCCACCCTCTACCAGCCCGCGGTCGACGCCCAGGGCAGGCTGCGCGTCGCGGCCGCCGTCGGCGTCAACGGCGACGTGGCCGCCAAGGCCAAGGAACTGCTCGACGCGGGCGTCGACTGCCTCGTCGTCGACACCGCGCACGGCCACCAGGAGAAGATGATCTCCGCGCTGCGCGCCGTCAGGGCGCTCGAGCCCGGCGTGCCCGTCGCCGCGGGCAACGTGGTGACGGCCGAGGGTGTGCGCGACCTGGTCGAGGCCGGCGCCGACATCCTCAAGGTGGGCGTCGGCCCCGGCGCGATGTGCACCACCCGGATGATGACCGGCGTGGGCCGGCCGCAGTTCTCCGCCGTGCTCGAGTGCGCCGCCGAGGCCCGCCGCCTGGGCCGGCACGTCTGGGCCGACGGAGGGGTACGGCACCCGCGCGACGTGGCCCTCGCCCTGGCCGCCGGCGCGGCGAACGTCATGATCGGCTCCTGGTTCGCCGGCACCTACGAGTCGCCCGGCGACGCTCGCACCGACGCCGACGGCCGCAAGTACAAGGAGAACTTCGGGATGGCCTCCGCGCGGGCCGTACGGCTGCGCACCGCCGAGGACAGCCCGTTCGAGCGGGCCCGCAAGGCGCTGTTCGAGGAGGGCATCTCCACCTCCCGCATGTACCTCGACCAGCAGCGCCCCAGCGTCGAGGACCAGATCGACGCCATCGTGGCGGGCCTGCGCTCCGCGTGCACCTACGCGGGCGCCTCGACGCTGGAGGAGTTCCACGAGCGGGCCGTCGTCGGCATCCAGAGCTCGTCCGGCTACACCGAAGGCATGCCGCTGCACCAGAGCTGGTAGGCGGCGGGCTCCGTGACGGCGCTGACGGCGACGCCGCGCGGAGCCAGCTCCACCGCCAGCGCCGCGCACAGGCTCTCGACCGCCGCCCGCATGGCGGCGTCGAGAGCGTGGCGGGCCTGCTCCGGCACCAGCACGACGATCGACGAACCGCGGCCCATCAGCGGCAGCAACCGCCTGATCACCCCGGTGACGCCGGTGAAGTTCGCCTCGACGAGATCGCGCTCCGCGCTGGCGGAGACCGACTCGAAGGGCGCCTGCGTCGCTCCCGTCGCGGCGGCCACCAGCAGGTCGATACGGCCGTAGCGTTCCTCGACGGCCGTCGCGAGCACGTTCAGCGCCATCGGATCGCCCGGGTCCAGCGTCAGCACCAGGTCGGCGGCCGGCCTGTCACCCGGCGAGCGGACGCCCACGACGACGGTGGCGCCCGCCGCCACGGCCGTCTCCGCGACATCCTTCGCCGCGCCGATGATCACCGCGACTCGTCCGCTCAGCGACGTGGCCATGCGATCAGTTCACCACGGAACCGGCACGTCCGTCGAAGGCCCCGCCGGCGTCACCGCCAGGGTGCGCCGCTCGCTGCCATAGAGTCGGTGGGTCAATCAGACATCCATCAAGGAGAACATCGTGGCACTCGAGAAGCCGGAGATCGACTTCCCGGAGGGCAACCCGCCTGCCGACCTGGAGATCGTCGACATCGTCGAGGGGGACGGCCCCGAGGCCAAGTCTGGACACACCGTCCAGGTGCACTACGTCGGCGTGGCCTTCTCCTCCGGTGAGGAGTTCGACGCGTCGTGGAACCGCGGCACGCCGTTCGAGTTCCCGCTGGGTGGCGGGCGCGTCATCGCGGGCTGGGACCAGGGCGTGGCGGGCATGAAGGTCGGCGGACGGCGCAAGCTCGTCATCCCGCCGCACCTCGGCTACGGCAACCGCGGCGCCGGCGCCCGCATCAAGCCGGGCGAGACGCTCATCTTCGTCGTCGACCTGCTCGGCGTGCGCTGACCCCGAGCATGCGTGGGGTACGGCCCGCCGTACCCCACCACCCTCTCCTGCGCGCGTAACCTCCTTCTTCGCTGCACCCGCGCACCGACCACGCCGGTTCCCCGCCCGGCGGTCCCGGCAAAGGCGCGCTCCCGCCGCGCCGCACCCGCCGGCCCCCTGCGCCTGAGCCACCACGGCTGCACCCCGCATCCACCGCCCCGCGCCGCCCGGCTTGCCGCCGGGAAGCACCTCCGCCATCCGCCCGGAGCGGTCGGCCCGGGCGGCGACGAGGTCAGGCGCGACTTTTGTCGGTTCCGTAGGGCAACATAAGCGGTGTGCTGCTGATCGACGTCGTCCGTGTCTCCGAGGCCGTGGCCAGGACCTCCGCCCGTCTGGGCAAGATCGGCCACCTGGCCGAGCTCCTCGGCCGCGTCGGCGCCGACGAGGCGGAGATCGCGATCGCCTACCTGTCGGGCGAGCTCCCCCAACGCCAGATCGGCGTCGGCTGGCGCACGCTGCAGGACCCTCCGCCGCCCAAGCTCGTCGCCACCGCCACCCTCACCGACATCGACGCCCTCCTGACCCGCATCAAGGCCGTCTCCGGGCCCGGCTCGCAGGCGGCCCGCAAGGCGCTGGTCGAGGAGTTGTTCACCGCCGTCACCAGCCAGGAGCAGTCGTTCCTGCTGCGCCTGCTGTCCGGCGAGCTGCGCCAGGGCGCGCTCGACGGCGTGATGATCGAGGCCGTCGCCAAGGCCTCGGGCGCGGCCTCGGCCGACGTCCGGCGGGCGCTCACGCTGCGCGGCTGGCTGCCCGCGGTCGGCGCGGCCGCGCTGTCGGGCGGCCTCGAGGCGTTGCGCGCCTTCAAGCTCGAGGTGGGCCGCCCGGTCGCGCCCATGCTCGCCGGCAGCGCGCCCAGCGTCGCCGCCGCGCTGGAGAAGATCGGCGGGCAGGCGGCGCTGGAGTGGAAGCTCGACGGTGTCCGCGTCCAGGCACACCGTTCCGGCGACGAGGTCAGGGTCTTCACCCGCACCCTCGACGACATCACCGACCAGGTGCCCGAGCTGGTCGAGGCGATGCTCGCACTGCCGTCCGCCGACCTGGTGCTCGACGGCGAGGTCATCGCGCTGCGCCCCGACGGCCGTCCCCAGCCCTTCCAGGTGACCGCGAGCAGGGTCAGCAGCAAGACCGACGTTCCCAAGCTGCGCGCGCGGACGCCGCTCAGCGTGTTCTTCTTCGACGCGCTCCGGGTCGACGGCGCCGACCTGCTCGACCTGCCGTACGCCGAGCGCCAGGAGAGGCTGGCCGCCACCGTCCCCGCCGAGCTGCTCACCCCCCGCCTGGTCACCGGCGACCTGCCGGCCGCCGCATCGTTCTTCACCGAGGTCGTACGGCGGGGCCACGAGGGCCTGGTCGCCAAGTCCCTCACCTCGGCCTACGCGGCCGGGCGGCGCGGCGCCGGCTGGATCAAGATCAAGCCGCGGCACACCCTCGACCTGGTGGTCCTGGCCGCCGAGTGGGGCCACGGACGGCGCGAGGGCAAGCTGTCGAACCTCCATCTGGGCGCGCGCGACCCTGACAGCGGCGAGTTCGTCATGCTGGGCAAGACGTTCAAGGGGCTGACCGACGAACTGCTCGCCTGGCAGACCGAGCGCTTCCTGGAGATCGCCGACGGTCCCACCGACGGCTGGACGGTCGCGCTCCGCCCCGAGCTGGTGGTGGAGATCGCCTTCGACGGGGTGCAGCGCTCGCCCCGGTATCCAGGCGGCATGGCGCTGCGGTTCGCCCGCGTGCTGCGCTACCGGCCGGACAAGAGGGCGGAGGAAGCCGACACGGTCGAGACGGTCCGCTCGCTGATGCTGTAGGGGCGCGGGCTCGCGGGGATTCGCGCCGAACTTCTGGCGACCGCCGTGGCCCGGATGCGCCGGGGCACGCCGCCACCGCCGTTCACCACGGCATCGCCGTCGGTCATCACGCCATCGGCGCCGGGCCGGTGGCCCGCCGCCCGCGTCGCTGAAGCCGCTTCCGCTCCAGCCGCGCCTTGTCCATGTCGGTCAGCACCACGACGCCACCGACTCCCGGTCGTACAGATGCCGGTCCCGCCATGGCTTCTTGAAGTCGTCAAGGGTCGCCCCGCTGACGCAGCGGGCTCACTCGGCGGACACGACGCCCGTGGCGACCGATGCCGTGCTGATCGTGGACGGGGTCTTCGCGTTCCACCCCGAGATCAACGGCTTCTGGGACTTCTGCATCTGGCTGAGCGTGGACGCTGGTCGCCTGACACAGCGCCCTCGGGCGATCAGTGTGGCGGGATACGAGAAGCGGGCCACACGCGGCTGGATGCGCCGAAGTGGCGCTGGCTCGGGCTCAACCACTGCAACGCCGCGCTGACCGTCATCCGGTACGCGCCCGACCGCCCCGCCTCCGTCCTCTTCTACAACGACATGGGGCACCTGCCCGCCGAACTGCGCTGGACAGGTCTGCCGCCCGAACTGCGCGTGTGAGCCCCGACCGGGGTGCGCCCCTTGGCGCGGGGTGCCCGCGTGCGGGCCGGGATCGCACAGGATCTCCCGGATCTTCTCGGCGGTCCCGGTCCAGACGAGCGTTGGGCGGGTTCGTCCAGGTGTCGCTCTTCCCTGCCCTGGACGCTCTACCAGCCGGAAGGCCTGAACGACTCTCCTCGGAAGCGCCCGGGCCGAGGGTGTCGTGCCGCAGGTCGACATGTGCGCCTGCCGCCGGCTTCCTTGGGTGACGACGCCGGCCTTCGGACCCGCACAACTCCAGCAGTGGATCGGCCTCAACGGGATGCCCCATGCTGCTGGTTCCAGTGGCCCGCCGCGCCGGACGACGCACGCGATCACGGGCCCCAACGCATTGCTCCAGCAGGATGGCGTCACGATCGCGAGGGCCCTGCGGTGCTGCTCGACGGAGCACCGCCGCCTCCAGCCGGACGGAGAAGGGCGTCTCGGTGAACCAGGACGATGGATGTTCGGCCCTGAAAGCATGTCGCGGCCCGTTGCCTGATCGATCCGCACGACACCTGGGTTTCAACGACCTGGAGACCACTTCCGGCCCCTTCCGGTGAAGGGCGGCTGTCGTGACGTCGGTGCGTTCGTCCGCGGGCTGACGCAGGGACGGGTCTGCTGCGACTCGCCTTCCACCCTTCACCGACCGTGTGCGGTGCCGCCGTTGCCGACAAAACCCAAGATCAAGGGCGTAGTGTCGATCGTCGGCAACCTTTCCATGGGCAAAGTGATATATTTCACGGTATGTCCCATTAAGTTGCCTTTACGCGCTCTTTGTCACGTAGGTTCGGGTCCATCGCGAGGCGTCACACGTCTCCCTCCAGGATCGGCCGACGCGCGTCCCCCATCCCTCACCCGTCTGGCCGGTCCCTGTCCTGTCCCCGATCTAGGACCGTGGTTTCCCTTGGGTCAGCATTCGAGCAAGCCGTCCCGCACGCGCCCGTTGGGCCGTCTCATGGCCCCCGGCAGGCGTCGCTGGACCACCGTCGCGGCGAGCGCCGCCGTCCTGGCCGCCGCCTCGACCACCGCCTGGGCCGCCGTCTCGACCGGCGACGCCCCGCAGACCTCCGCCACCGGCCTCGCCGCCGCGAACACCCGGCAGGCAGCGGCCACCCCGCAGGCCACCGCCACCGCAGCTCCGACGCTCACGCCGTCCGTGACCAGCGCCTCGGCCACGGCGTCCGCCTCGCCGTCCGGGTCGCCCCTGGTCGCCACCCCCGCCGCTCCCTCGTCGGCGTCGGTGCCAGGAGAGGGTTCCCGCCCTGCGGTACCCGCGAACCGCGCGCCCGTCTCCGCCCGGGACCGCGCATCGTCCGCGGACGGCGAGAAGAACAGCACCGCCAAGCAGGCCACCTCGGTCGAGTCCGCGAAGGTCGCCACCAGGTCGAAGGCCCGCGTGATCGCTTCGGGCAGGTGCGGCGCCTCGTTCTACGACGAACCCCAGATGACGGCCAGCGGCGAGCGGTTCAACCCCTCGGCGATGACCGCGGCGCACAAGTCGCTGCCGCTGGGCAGCAAGGTCCGCGTCATCAACCCCTCGAACGGCAAGGACATCGTCGTGCGGATCAACGACCGCGGGCCGTACACCGGCGGACGCTGCCTCGATCTGTCCGAGGCCGCCTTCTCGGCCATCGGGAACACGGGGTCGGGCGTGATGACCGTCAAGTACCAGGTTCTCGCGCGCTAGCGGTCTGCCCGCTCGGACACCGACTCGCGGCCGGGTCCCGCCGGACGGCGCACCATCGCCTCATTCCCCACCGGCGGCACCCGGCCGCGCCCCCTGTCCGGCCTCGTCCATCCGGCACCGGTCCATCCGGCCTCCGTCCGTCCGGCACCGGTCCATCCGGCCTCCCGATCATCTGGCCTCCGATCATCCGGCCTTCGACCATCCGGGCCGGGACGACCCCCGAGAGGACGTCGCGGCGGTGGCCGCGGTGGACCTGAGGGTCCTTGTCACTCACCCTCACGCGCATGCACGGCGGCCGCCCCCTGGTGACCGCGTCTCCGGTCGAGACGACGATCTCGGCGTGGTCGCTCCGCGCGTGCCCGCCTGGCGCGTCAACCAGTTGGCCGGCTGTCCACCGTCCCCGCCCGCACGTCCAAGGTCGTCCCCCGGCACCCTTCCACGCGCGACGACCCCCGCGTCGGACACCCTCACACGGCCGACAGCCCCCACCCCCGGACACCCCCACACGGCCGACAGCCCCCGCCCTTGGACCCCTCACACACAGAGCTGCCGCGCCGCGTGACACGCCGCCGCCTACGCCTGGCGGCCGTCGGGCTGCTGGGCCTGGCCGTCATGTCACCTCCCCTGGCACATCCGACTGCCCCGCCCGGTGACACCCGCGTCTGGCTGCCCCCGTCCGCGTGCATGCTCGACGCCCTCACGCCCCTGGACGTCTCACCACACTCCGCTGTCTCTCCTCGCGCGCACCTTCCGCATGCCGACCGCCCCCAGCGTCCGTGTGACTCGCTCGACACCACCCCGATGGCTCTTACGTCCGGCTGCGCCTTGCTGGGCACCCTCCACACGCCCACTGGCCAGGGTCCACCTACGCCCCTGTGTCACTGCAGCCGGCCGGCCGTGTCTCCCCCGTTCACGCTGCGCACGCCGGCCGCCTCATCCCGAGCGTCCGCATGCTTTCCTGGCGTCACCCCTCATGGTCCTCGCGTCCGGCCGTCCCCCTGGCCACCCGATCGGCCCCGCGTCCATGCTTGGTCCGCGCCGGGTTCAGGGCCGCGCGTCCCTACTGGATCACTACTTCACGAGGCGGACCGTCAGCGGGTAGCGGAAGTCGTTCTCCGCCAGCGAGGACACCCCGCCGACGATCGCCAGGACGAACGCGGCCACCCAGATCACCGGCAGCAGGACGATCCCCACGATCGTGAACGGCAGCAGGAGCGTCGCGCCGAGCAACGTCAGGTGGAAGTTCAGCGCCTCGACCGCGTGCTGCCGGATGTACGGCGAGGTCTTGCCACCCGTGAGCAGCATGATCAGCGGGCCGATGACGATCAGGCCGGGCAGGGCGAGCAGGTGAGCCGCGGCGCCCCCGAGGCGTTCGTTGCTGTCGGCCGGAACACCGTGCGGTCGGGGCGCCGGACGCGGAACGGCCCTGGTCGGCACGGCGATCGACTGCCAGTGGCGTTGCGGGCCGTACAGCTCGGTCATGATGGGCATGAGGTCGCCATGGGTGCGCGCGGTCATGGCCCGGTCGAGGCGCTCCTCGAACTCGTACTTGTCGAACCGTCCCTCGGCGTACGCGGCTTTGACGTGTTCGACGACATGCTCGCGGTCCTCGTGGGTAACGCGCATCTCCATCGGCGGCACCTTGCCGTGCCCCCTGTATGCCGGCGCTGGGGAATGTGCCGATGCCATGGCTGTCGTGCCTTTCGTCGATGGGCGTTCCGATGCCATCGTGCTCTTCGTGCTTTCAGAGATCCATCGGGAGAAACCCCGATCTCTCCCCGATAACACCCCGACGCAGACGAGCGCCGAACGATATAAAAAGGATCCATGAGATGGCGAGATCGCTACGGCTTGCGGCGCTGGCGGGGAAACAAGGTAGCGAAGTTCGACCGTGAAGCGACCGACGCCGATATCGAGGCGCTCATCGCTTTCGCCAAGTCTCGGCGCGGGGTGGAATTCTTCGTCGAACCCGAGACTTTCGCCACCGACACGACCGCTGTCGCCATCGCCGATGACGGCGAGTGGACCAGGCGCCGGGTGGGCTCGCCCCAGGTGATCCGCAAGGTGGCGCGTGACCTGGCGCTGCCTGTGTACGACGTCCAGCTGACCGGATACCCGCCCCGCATGCGGGCCTACAACGAGCGCCGCAAGCGCGAAGACCTGGGCTGAAGCCGTCCGGTGCACACTGCTCCGAGCGGTGGCTGACGCAGGCGCCCACCGGCGCCACACCGCACCACAAACTGACGCATGCGCGGACGACCAGTACGACACCGCACCAGAAACTGACGCATGAGCGGTCCAGCGCCACCCCGCACCACAAGCTGACGCATACGCGGACCAGCGCCACCCCGCACCACAAGCTGACGCATACGCGGACCAGCGCCACTCCGCACCACGAGCCGACGTAACCCACCGGATGCCGCTCCCGCTGCCGGATCGGCTGACAGAGCCCTTCTGATGGCGCCGGTCCGAGCCGGGGCCGGCCCGACCGCTCGTCGGCGTCGCGCCCGCGCCGGGTGAACTTCATGCCGCCGGCCGCCTCGAGGGTCGCTTCCCGTTAGGCCCGGACCCCGAACCATGCTGCCGGGGATGGGCGATCCTGTGAGCCGGGGTGTACGGCTCGCCGCCGAACGGCCGGTCCCGTCCCTGCGCACGCCGGGCGCCCAGAGGGTCAGCGCCGCGAAGGCACTGCCGATCCCCAGGTCCGGCCCGGCCACGATCTCCGGCCATGAACACCTCCTCTCACGCTGGCCCCACCTGCCCGTCAAGGGTCCCCTCGCGACGCCCGAAGCTCGACGACTCTCCGGGGGCATCGCGCCGGTCAGCGCCCATCGCGGCATCTCGCATCGTGAGACCCTCTTGGCGCGAGGTCCTCGCGTGGCATTTGAGGACTCCTCTCGTGACATCGGGGTCCGCAGGCATCCGGACATGGGAGGGCGTGCGGCGGGCACCGCCGGTGGCCGTGCCCGTCGCCGTGACCGTGCCCGTCGCCGTGGCCGTCGCCGTCGCCGGTGTGCCGGTCTCGTCGAGGGTCGTGCCGTACAGGGGCTACGGGGGCCAGGACGACGCCGCCTACCACCGCATCGGCCCGCCCGTGCTGCCGCGCATGGGAACTCCACGTTACGAAGGGGTTGCGATCATCATGCCTCAGGGTGTTAAAAGACTACCAACTGATAGGTAGTTTTTGTTCGATGTCCTCACCCCCAGGGGGATCCATGCCGGTTTCCAGGCGCACGGCCGCCATCGCCGCCCTCACCGCCCTCACCCTCCTTGGCACGGCCTGTTCGGGCGGCGGTTCGGCCACCGCGCCCGCCGGCGAACGCGTGCTGACCCTGTCCGCCGCCGCCGACGTGTCGAGCTGGGACCCCGCCATGGGCGCGGGCGGCAACTCGGTTCTCTACCTGCAGGCCGTCTACTCCTCGCTCACGACCCTCAACCCCGACCTGACGATCACGCCCGGGCTGGCCACCGGCTGGACGTACGACAAGGGCAAGACCACGCTCACCATGAAGCTCCGCGCCGACGTCGTCTTCTCCGACGGCTCGAAGCTCGACGCCGCCGCCGTGAAGGCGAACCTCGACCGTGGTCGCGCCACCACCGGCCCCACCCAGTCGGCGCTGGCCTCGATCTCGTCCGTCGACGTCACCAACCCGGCCGAGATCGTGCTGAAGCTCAACAAGCCCGACCCCGGCCTGCTGTTCAACCTGAGCCTGGTGCCCGGCATGATCGCCAGCCCGAAGGCGTTCGCCACGCTCAAGACCCAGCCGATCGGCAGCGGGCCGTACCTGCTCGACCTCGCCGCGACTACGCGCGGCTCCTCCTACACCTTCACGCGCAATCCGACGTACAAGCTTCCCATCACGTACGGCTTCGACAAGCTGCAGGTCAAGGCGCTGCCCGACACCAACGCCATGCTCACGGCGGCCACCAGCGGCCAGGTCGACTCGGGCGGCATCCCCATGTCGGGGCTGAAAGCCGCGAAGGCGGCGGGCCTGCAGTTCAAGGAGATGACCGGGCTCATCCTCGGCATGTGGATGGTCGACCGTGCGGGCAAGCTCGCCCCGCCGCTGGCGAAGGTGAAGGTCAGGCAGGCCATCAACTACGGCCTCGACGCCGAGGGCATCCTCAGGTCGGTCGGCGGCGGGTCCGGCAAACGGACGACGCAGATGTTCGCGGCGGGCTCCCCGGCCTTCGTCGAGGCGCTCAACTCGAGGTACCCCTACGACCCGGCGAAGGCGAAGCGGCTGCTGGCCGAGGCCGGATACCCGAACGGCTTCACGCTCACGATGCCCAGCGAGAACGCCTACGTGCCGACTCTCTACCCGGTCGTCGCCCAGCAGCTCGCCCAGATCGGGATCAAGGTCGTCTACAAGCCGGTGTCCACCAACCTGATCACCCAGCAGTACCTGGCGGGCACCTACCCGGCGTTCATGTACACCTACACCGCCACCCAGAACTGGATCGACGCTTCCCTGTTCCTCGCGGCGGGCGGGGTGTTCAACCCCTTCCACGTCGACGATCCGGCGATCTCGAAGCTGATGCGGCAGATCTCCGTCGCCGACGAGGCCGAGCAGGCGGCGCTGTTCAAGGAGCTGAACACCTACGTCGTCGAGCAGGCCTGGTTCGCCCCGCTGTACTCCTCGACGAGCCTGCTGGTCTGGGACAAGAGCAAGGTGAAGATCGACGTGCCCGACACCCAGCTCTTCGTCTTCCTCCGCGACTACCAGCCGGCGGTCTGACCGATGCGTGCGCTGCTGGTGCGCCGGCTGGTCGCGGCGGGCGTCCTGCTCGTCGTGATCACCGCGCTGACCTTCGTCCTCACCAGCCTGGTGCCCGACCCCACGCGACAGCTGGTCGGCGTGACGGCCACCGCCGAGCAGTTGCTGGCCAAGCGCCACGAGCTGGGGCTGCACCGGCCGGTGGGCGAGCGCTACCTGGCCTGGCTCGGCGCCGCCGCCCGCGGGGACCTCGGAGTGTCGTGGTTCACCGGCGTGCCCGTGACCGACACGATCATGGCGAGACTGCCGATCACCGCGTCGCTGGCCGTGCTGGCCACGCTGGTCTCGGCGATCCTCGGCATCACGTACGGCATGCTCGCCGCCATCCGCGGCGGCTGGGTGGACAGGACGGTCCAGGTGCTGGCGAGCCTCGGCTTCGCCGTACCGGGCATGTGGATCGCGCTGCTGCTCGTCATCGTGTTCGCGGTGAACCTGCCATGGCTGCCCGCCACCGGCTACGTGCCGATCAGCCAGGGTCCCGTGCAGTGGATCAGGTCGCTGGTCCTGCCGGTCACCGCCATCGCGATCGGGTCGGTGGCGGCGATCGCGGCGCAGACCCGCAGCGCGGTGGCGACCGTCCTCGCACAGGACTACGTGCGCACACTGCGCAGCCGCGGGCTGCCGCGCAGGCGGTTGCTGCTGCGGCACGTGCTGCGCAACGCGGCGCCGACCGCGCTGACGGTCGTCAGCCTGCAGTTCATCGGCCTGTTCGGCGGCGCGATCGTGGTCGAGCAGGTCTTCGCGATCCAAGGTCTCGGCAGCCTCGCTTCCGCCAGCTCCAGTAGGTCGGACATTCCCGTCGTGCTCGGTGTCGTCGTGGTCGGCGTCGTCGTCGTGCTCGCCGTCAACCTGGTCGTCGACCTGCTGGTCGGCTGGCTCGACCCGAGGGTGAGGACTCGATGAGGCGCCTGCTGCGCCGGCCCGGCGCGCTGCTGTCGGCCACCTTCCTGCTGCTGGTCTGCGTGGCCGCGGCGGCGGCCGACCTGCTCGCCCCCTACACCGCCGATTTCGTGGACCTGCCCGCCGTGCTCGCCCCGCCGAGCGGCGCGCATCCGATGGGCGGCGACGGCTCCGGCAGGGACGTGCTGAGCCGGCTGTTGTTCGGCGCCCGCGACACGCTGATCGGGGCACTGCTGGCCACCGCCGTCGCGCTCGTGGTCGGTGTGACGGCGGGCATGTTCGCCGGGTACTTCGCGCGCTGGGTGGACGCCGTGGCCAGTTGGGTCTTCAGCCTGATGATGGCGCTGCCGGCCATCATCGTGGTGCTGGCGTTCGTCGCCGTCGTCGGGCCCGGGCTGGTGAGGATGATGGCCTTCGTCGGGTTCCTGGCGTCCCCTTCCATCTATCGGCTGGTGCGTGCCGTCACCCAGCGGGTGCGGGGCGAGCTCTACATCGACGCGGCCAAGGTGTCCGGCCTGTCGCATCTGCGTATCGTGCGCCGGCACGTGCTGTCGGTGGTCAGGTCGGCCGTCGTCGTGCAGGCGCCGCTGCTGTTCGGCGCGGCGATCCTGATCCAGGCGGGCATCGACTTCCTCGGCCTCGGCGAGCCGGGCGCGGCGAGCTGGGGCGCCATGCTGAACGACGCCGCGACCAACGTGTTCACCGCGCCGTGGTTGTCGATCTGGCCGGGGGCGGCCATCGCGCTCACCGTCCTGGCGGTCAACCTGCTCGGCAACGCCGTACGGGACGACTTGGAACCGCCCCAGCCGCGCGCCGCCGCGCCCCGGACCTCGGCGCCGCCCGCTCCTTCCGTGGACGCCCTGCTGACGATCACCGACCTGACCGTCGCTCACGGGCCGGTCACGGTCGTCGACCGGGTCTCGCTGGCGGTACGGCCGGGCGAGGTGCTCGGGCTGGTCGGCGAGTCGGGGTCGGGAAAGACGCAGACCGTGCTGGCCGCTCTCGGACTGCTGCCGGGCACGGGACGGATCACCGCCGGCGGGGTCGTGTTCGACGGCGCCGAGCTGACCGGGCTGCCGGAGCGGGCGCTCAACCGGCTCAGGGGCAGGCGCATCGGGTACGTGTCGCAGGAGCCCATGTCGAACCTGGACCCGAGCTTCCGGGTCGGCAGCCAGCTCATCGAGCCGATCGTCGTCCACCTGGGGCTGTCGAGGCGTGAGGCGAGGCAGCGCGCGCTCTCCCTGCTGGCCAGGGTGGGGATCGCGGACCCGGCGCGGATCTACCGGTCCTTCCCGCACGAGATCTCCGGTGGTACGGCGCAGCGGGTGCTGATCGCGGCCGCCGTGTCGTGCGATCCCGACCTGCTGATCGCCGACGAGCCGACGACCGCGCTGGACGTCACCGTGCAGGCGGAGGTGCTCGACCTGCTGAGGTCCTTGCAGCGGGAGCGCGGGATGGCGGTGCTGATCGTCACCCATGATCTCGGCGTGGTGGCGGACATGTGCGACCGGGTGGCGGTCATGCGGAACGGGCGGCTGGTGGAGACGGCTCCGGTCGGCCGGCTGTTCGCGTCGCCCGCCGAGCCGTACACGGCGGCGCTGCTGGCCGCCAACCCGCACAACGCGGCTCCCCGGCGGCCACGCTTGGGGCTGGTCAGCGGGCCGGGCCGGGCGCTGGAGCTCGGGCGTTCCGGCGCCGGTGACGGCGCGGACGCCGGTCGCGGGGACGCGACGCTCGCCGGCGCCGTGAACGGGCTCCGGCAGGCCGGCCGGCCGCAGGTGGCCGCCGAACCAGAGGACGCATTCCGGGCTGAGAGCGGGGACGTCGTCCCGTCCGGCGGGTTCGCCCGGCCGCGGGTGATCGAAGGGCCGCGGAACGCGACTGCCCCGTTGCTCGAGGTGGACCGGTTGTGCGTGGACTTCCCGCAGCGGGGCCGGCGCACCCCGCCCCTGCGGGTGTTGCGCGAGGTGAGCTTGGCCCTCACCGCGGGAGAGACGCTCGGCCTGGTCGGCGAGTCGGGATCGGGGAAGACCACGCTCGGCAGGGCCGTGCTGGGCCTGGCGCCCGTCACCTCCGGAAGCATCCGGTTCGACGGGCGTCCGCTCGCGCCGCGCCGGGCCAGGGCGAGGGACGTGCAGGCGGTGTTCCAGGACCCGTACAGCTCGCTGAACCCGGCCATGCGCATCCACGACATCCTGGTCGAACCGTTGCTCGTGACCGCGGAACACACCGCCGCCGACGCGGACAAGCGCATCAGAAGCCTGCTCGACAGGGTCGGACTGCCGGCGGGCACCGGCGAGCGGCGTGCCCGCGAACTGTCCGGCGGCCAGCGCCAGCGGGTGGCCATCGCCCGCGCGCTGGCACTGGGCCCGAGGCTGATCATCTGCGACGAGCCGGTCAGCGCGCTCGACGTCTCCACCCAGGCGCAGGTGCTCGATCTGCTCGTCGAGATCCAGCGGGACACCGGCGTCGCGTACCTGTTCATCTCCCATGACCTGGCCGTGGTGCGGCACATCAGCGACCGTGTGGCGGTGATGTCGCAGGGCCGGATCGTGGAGATCGGGGATGCCGAGCAGGTGACGACGGACCCCCGCGACCCGTACACGCGGCGGCTGCTGCTGTCGGCGCTCGTACCCGATCCGGAGGAGCAGGCCGCCAGGCGCGCGGCGCGGCTGGCGATGTTCCCGAGCTCGACGTGAGGTGACAGCGACCAGCCACTGCCCGATCCAGGCGGAAGGTGACGACCGGCGATGTCTCCCGGCTCGACGTGCGGAGACGACGGCGAGGCGCAGCACGAACCAGAGGGACGGTGACGGACGGGGATCGGGGACGATGACGTCGGCGTCCTCGATCCGCCGGGGGGCGGCCTCTTCGGTCGTCGGGCGGGCCACGCGTTCGGCGGTCGGCCGTTCCACCCCTGAAGGCCGGCGATCACGGTGAGCGCGCGCCCGGTGGGCGGGTGACGTCGCCGGAACCGGCCCAGGCGGCACGGAATGCGCGCGCCTCAACGGAGCCTGTCGTCCTTCTCGTCGAGGATCGCGGTCAGGGGCAGCAGCCAGCTCGCGTGAGGGGCGCCCATGGCGGCGTCGAGCTCGGCGGGACTGGGCATGCGGTCGCGCAGCGTGGTCGGCGAGAGCAGATGCTGGAGCGCGTGCATGAGGAGGTTGGCCATCGAGTAGCAGGGGTCGACGGCCAGAGCGCGTTCGAGGGCGATGGTCGCCAGGACGCAGTCGTCGCCGTGCCAGGCGGACATCGCCAGCAGGGATGCCGCCGGTGGGACGAAGCGCGGCTCGAGGCGCCGGGAGAGATCCCTCCACAGCGCGAGGTGGGCGGGTCGCGAGGCGTCGTCGATCAGGGTCCACGCCTCGTCGCGCACCCTGATCAGGGACAGGTCGAGGCCCAGGCGGGCGGCTTCGTCGTCGTCGACTCTCCCTCCTCTCGCGGTGGTCTCGATGGCGGCGCGCACCCGGGCCAGGCCGTCGGCGACGAACCGGTGGGCGAAGTGGTCGGCGTCGGGGGCGGTGGCCATGGCGACGCGAAAGGCGGCGACCGCCCCGGCCGTGGCGCGGCGCATCGACAGCCGCACCGGGCCGGCGTGTGGCGCGATCGTCGCCTCCAAGGTGGCTCGGTCAGGAAGGGCGACCATGCCGTGCACGGTCGCTTCGGCGGCTATCGGACTGGTGGAGACGTCGTACGGCGTGCCGTCCAGGGGACAGCAGTCGGTCAGGTCGCACACGTAGGACCAGTAGCGCCCCTCGTGGGCGCGCAGGACCTCGCACGGGGTGACGCCGCACCTCTGGGCGACGGAACGGAGCTGGTCGACGGCCGGGGTGACGTGGGCGCCCGTGCCGTAGCCGACAGCGACGAGATGGGTGATCGACTCTCGGGCGAACAGTCCGGTGAGGGGGCGGAGCGAGCCCGGCGGGAGCGGCAGGTTCCAGCGCGCGCAGACGCGCATCTCGCCCTGGCCGACTCTGCCCGACATTCCGATGACGACCAGGCTGTCGGTGGGATGGAAGCCGACGATGTACGGCACGGCGGCAAGGATGTCGGCGGGGGTGGTCAGGGTGAGTGCGGGTGCGGTGACGTCGGTGCTCATGGGGCACGAGGGTGCCGGGCCAGGGGCGGGGACTTTTCGGGCGAGCGCGATTCTGTGGATGACGGGCGGACGGGCCGGACGTCTGTGGATGGAGCGGCCAGGGGCTCACGTGGATGAAGGGCGGCGCCCGGTCGAGGCTCCCGAAGGTGACGGGCGGGCGGCAGGTCAGGTCAGGGTGGCGCGGACGAGGTCGCCCGGCCCAGGGCCTGCCTGGGCGATCACGGTGCCGCCGGCGGACCAGATGCCCGACCGGCCCGCGGCCGCCGCGAACCCTTCACCGGACGACCCGGCGAAGCTCGCCACCGCGACCCACACCCCGTGCTCGGTGGCGATGCGCCGGGCGCGCTCGTCCTGGACCGCCGTGTCCTCGCGGTGCTCCAGGACGCCCCCGACGTAGGCGTCCATCCCCAGCGCGGCGGTGGCCGCCGCGTGCTGGGCAACGCCCGTGTCCTTGCAGATCGCCAGGCCGAGCCGCCAGCCGTCGACCTCGAGCACGGCGGGCTTGTCGCCGGGCGCGAACCGTCCGGCCTCGGTGGTGGACAGCCACAGCTTGCGGTACGCCACCACGACCCCGGTGCCGTCCACGGCCAGCGTCGAGATGTGCGGTCTGCCCGCCTCGCCCTGGACGGGCGCGCCGGCGAGGGCGATGGAACCGGTCTCGGCACAGGCCTCGACCACAGGCGCCAGACGCGCATCGTCGGTCCCGATGGCGGCGGCGTCGAGGTGGTAGCCAGTCAGGGAGAGCTCGGGAAAGACCACCACGCGGGCACCGGCGGCGCGGATCGCCGCCGCGTGCGTCACCGCGTTCGCCGTCACGTCGTACGGCACGCATTCCGGCTGAGCGACGGCGATGACCAGCGGTGCGCGCATCCAGACTCCCCCAAGGCCGATACCGAGGCACTGATGAGGAGCGATCGTACGGTGGCCGCGTTTCCTCCGCGTTTCCGGAAGCAGCGGCGACAAGGGCTTATGGGGCGGGAGGGGCGGCAGGCCGGGCAGGCTCGGCGGGAAGCGGCACGAGACGGCTGCGGACCATCAGCGCGGCGCCCGCCACCGCCGCCGGCATGGCCACGACCGCCACGAACGGCACCAGGAAGATCAGGAAGACCACCACGCCGAACCCCAGCGCGGGCGCCTTGTTCGCGCGCAGCACGCCGAAGCGGGCACGCCGGTTCATGCCGCGCCGTTCCATGGCCAGCGAGGTCAGCTCGACCGTCAGGAAGAATCCGGACACCAGGGCGCCCAGCACCGGCACCACCGTCTGCCCGACCACCGGCACGAACCCGAGGAAGAAGAGCGGGATCGTGAACATCAGCGCATACAGCAGGGTGACCAGGCTGTCGCGGATCGAGCGCGGGATCGACCGCCACCACGGCACGTCGTCGGCCCCGTGCAGGGGGTCGACCTTCTCCGAGAGCTTCTCGTAGAACGGCTCCCCGATGGCCAGCGTGAGCGCGGTGAAGGTCAGCACGGCCAGCGCCAGGCCGCCGATGAACAGCAGCACCGCCAGCGCTCCCCTGAGGAAGTCACGCCATCCGGCGGCCCATCCGTCGGCGAACGGTGTCAGGAAGTCGGCGATCCCCGTGGCGTTGTTGCCGAGGTAGACCAGCGCGGCCACGTAGATCACGAACGCGACCAGTGCGGGAACGAGCCCGAAACCCCACCACTTGCCGTTCTTGGCGACCCATCTGAGCCCTTGGAAGAAGAACCCGACGCCACCGGCGAACTCACGCATTGATCGCATGGGGAGAAACTAGCGCCAGAAGTCGGTCACCGCGTAGCCGAGTTCGGCGAACAGCTCGCGTACGAGCGGCAGGGAGATGCCCAGCACGTTACCGTGGTCGCCCTCGATGCCATCGACGAACCAGCCGCCCAGCCCGTCGAGGGTGAAGGCGCCGGCCACGTGGAGCGGCTCGCCGCTGGCGACGTAGGCGGCGATCTCGGCCTCGGACGGCGTGCCGAACCGCACCACCGTGGAGGCCACCTCGGCGGCCTGCCGTCCCGTGGCGACGTCGATCACGCAGTGGCCGGTCAGCAGGCGGCCGGTCCTGCCGCGCAGCATCCGCCAGCGCGTCAGCGCCTCCTCAGCGGTACCCGGCTTCCCGTACGGCCGGCCGTCGAGCTCCAGGATGGAGTCACAGCCGATGACCAGGCCCTCGGTGAGGCCGTCGGCGACCGCCGAGGCCTTGGCGACGGCCAGCTTCAGCGGCAGGTCGGCGGGGAGCACCGCGGTGAACGCCTCCTCGTCGACCCCGCTCACGATCACCTTGGGATCGAGCCCGGCGCTGCGGAGCAGGGCGAGGCGGGCGGGGGAGGCTGACGCAAGCACGATCACCCGGTCAGTTTATCCGGGCTCCGTCCCCTGTCTGCCCGAACGCCCCTGCAGGTCCGCAAACGCACGAACCCGAACCTCCGCGGGACCAAGCACTCAGACCGAGGCCGTCTTGTCCACCACATCCACGCGCCGGGTCGACCCGGGCGTCACGCCGGAAGCCCGGCCAGACCCCGCCTGGAGGCGGGCGAGGGCGTCGGCCCGCGTGACGCCCCCGTCCGCCCCTCGGCGCGTCACAGGTGCGGCGTGGGCTCGACGGCGGGCCGGTCGGCGCGCGGCAGTCCCGCCGCGGCGTACGCGTCGGCCTCGTCCAGCGTCTCCTGCTCCAGCAGGGCCACGACGATCGCCTCCAGCCGGTCCCTGTTCTCGGTCAGCACCCGGACCGCCGCCTCGTAGCACTCGTCCACGATCCGCCGCACCTCCTCGTCCAGGGTGGCGAGCGTGTGCGGGGCGGCCTGCGGCTGGCCCTCGTTGGGCAGGATCGTCAGCGGGCCGATCCGCTCCGACATGCCCCACCTGCCGACCATGCCACGCGCGATCATGGTGACCTGCTCGAGGTCGTTCTCCGCGCCGGTGGTGATCACGCCGTAGATGACCTGCTCGGCCGCCATGCCGCCGAGCGCGCCGATGATGCGTCCCCTCAGGTACTTCTCGTCGTAGGCGTAGCGGTCGGTGTCGGGTGTGGACAGGGTGACGCCGAGCGCCCTGCCACGCGGGATGATCGAGATCTTCCTGACCGGGTCGGCGCCCGGCTGGAGCATGCCGAGCAGCGCGTGTCCCGCCTCGTGGTAGGCGGTCCTGGTGCGCTCCTCCTCCGGCATGACGATCGAGCGGGCGGCGCCGAGCTGCAGCTTCTCCAGCGCGTCGGCGAAGTCGGCGGCCGAGACCTTCTCCTTGCCGCGCTTGGCGGCCAGCAGCGCCGCCTCGTTGACGAGGTTGGCCAGGTCGGCGCCGGTCATGCCGGGCGAGGTCTTGGCCAGCTGCTGCAGGCTGACGTCGCCGTCGAGCGGCACGCTCCTGGTGTGGACCTGCAGGATGGCCACCCTGCCGGCCGCGTCGGGCGGCGAGACCATGACCGTGCGGTCGAACCGTCCGGGACGCAGCAGCGCGGGGTCGAGCACCTCGGGCCTGTTGGTCGCGCCGATCACGATGACGCCCTCGGCGCCGGAGAAGCCGTCCATCTCGGTGAGGATCTGGTTGAGCGTCTGCTCGCGCTCGTCGTGCCCGCCGAGGCCGCTGGCCCCGCCGCGGGCGCGGCCGATCGCGTCGATCTCGTCGATGAAGATGATCGAGGGGGCGACCTTGCGGGCCTCCTCGAACAGGTCGCGCACCCGGGAGGCGCCGACACCGACGATCATCTCGATGAACTCCGACGCGCTGGCGGAGAAGAACGGCACGTTGGCCTCGCCGGCGACGGCGCGGGCCAGGAGGGTCTTGCCGGTTCCGGGCGGGCCCGCGAGCAGGACGCCCTTGGGCAGCTTGGCGCCGAGACGGCGGTACTTGTCCGGGTCCTTCAGGTAGTCGACGACCTCGACGAGCTCGTTCTCCACCTCGTCGATGCCGGCCACGTCCTCGAACGTGACCCGGATCTTGTCGCTCTCGATCGGCTTGGCCGCCTTGGACCTGCCGAGGCCGCCGAGGCCGCCGCCGCCCATCATGCCGGGGCCGCGGCGCATGACCCAGATCCACAGGGCCGCCAGGACGGCGATCGGCAGCAGCGACAGCAGCAGGTTGATGAGGAAGCCACGGCTGCCCGTGCTGATGGGCTCGGCCTTGATCTCCACGCCCGACGTGGTCAGCTGCTGGAAGAGCTGCTCGTCGTTGGCGAACACCGGGATCTCGGTGACGAACTTGGTGTAGGTCTTGTTGGAGCTGTCGGGGTCGGTCGCGGGCTTCTTGAGGTCTCCGGTGACGGAGTAGCCCTGCGCGTAGACCTCCTTGACGTTCCCGCCCGTCACCTGCTTGGTGAACTGGCTGTAGGAGATCGTCTCCACCTGGCCCTCGTCGAAGAACGACGAGATCAGGAAAAAGCCCGCGTAGACCACCAGCAACGTGACGACGAAACGCCACCAGTTGATTTTGGGTCGCCCGCCCGAGCCCCCCTTGGGCAGGCCCTCGGCACGCCAGGGCTTGGGCTGCTCCTTGTTCGGCTCCTTCTTCGGCAAGCTCGAACGCTCAGCCACGGCGTCACTCCCCCAAAAAAAATCGCCGTATCGTCGGTCGCTTAACAATAAGAAACGCGCGCCACTGACCGAGCCGTACGGTTTCAACGGTCTGGGCGCACGTTTCTCGTTCGTCAGCCTAGAACACGAACTCCCGACATGACGCGACGGATATCGGCCCATCTCTTCTTCTGGGTGTCGGGGATCGTGACGAACACCAGCGCGGGCCTGGCCTTGCCGGTGTCGAGCACGGCGACCGCCGCGACCGAGGCGCGCTTGCCGTACTTGACCTGGTAGTAGAGCGTCCAGCCCTTCTTGATCGGCTGGGCGCCGAGCCAGCGGATCACCGCCCCCTTGGGGTGGTGGTTCAGCGTCCAGCGGGCGGCCAGCAGGGCGGTGTCGCGCAGCCGTTGCTGCGCCTCGATCGGCACGGGGCAGCTGACCAGCATCGCCCTCGGGCCGGCGCCCGCCTTGGGCAGCACCTGCCTGGAGGTGAAGGGCGCGGCGCCGTACCGCTTCCAGGGGGCGCGTAGGCGGGGCACCGACACGCCCGTCTTGGCGTCCTTGATCACGCCCATGGTCGCGACGGGCTTGCCGGTGAGCGCGCGCAGCCGGATGCGGCCGGGCAGCTTCGGCACCCTGCGGTCGGCGGCCAGCGCCTCGAGCGCGGTGTATCCGGGGGCGATGGAGGCGCCGGGGCTCGGCGTCGCGGACGCGACGGGCGCCGCCACCGCCGAGGGCACCACCGAGGGCGCCGCCGAGGGCGCCCCGGACGGCACGGCCGAGGCGACACCGGACGGCACCGCCGTAGCGGCGGCCCCGGACGGCACAGAGGCGACGGCCGAGGGCGCAGTCGAAGGCGCGCCGGAGGAACCGGCCACGGTGGCCGCCGGCGAGGCGGCAGGGGAAGCGGTCGCCGGCGCGCCCGTGGATCCGGGCGAAGCAGCCGGCGAGGAGCCGGGAGTGGAAGCCGCCGAGGCGGGCGGCGAGGGGGCGGACGAGGACGGTACGGCCGGCGGCGCGGCGACCGGCCGGGCGGCGCCCTCGTCCGCGCCTCCTGACAGCGCGATGGCGAGCCCGCCGGCCACGAGCACGGCCAGCGCGGCCACGACGGCCAGCACCTGGTAGACCACCCGCATCCGCAGGTCGCCCAGGCGGCTGCGCCTGAGCGGAGAGCCCGCGGGCCTCGCCTGATATTTCACCTGAGGCCCCGCGGCCCCACTCTCCCCATCGAGCACGATCGGGAGCGTACGACATATCGCGGGATTGCGTGTAGAAAGCACGAATGGTGGAACTTCGATTTGACCAGGCGTCACGCGCCGCGCAAACGCACACGAACCTGTCCGCGGTGCGCGTCGACGGGACGGGCCTGTGGGTCGCGGGCGACGAGACCGCCACCATCGAGCGACTGACCTGGACAGGCGCCTGCTACGACCACGAGCGCACGTTCCACCTGGCCGACTACGTCGATCTGCCGGCGGGCAGGGACGACGAGGCCGACATCGAGGGCATCGCGGTGGCCGACGGAAGGCTGTGGGCGGTCGGCTCGCACAGCCTCAAGCGCAGGAAGGCCAAGCCGTCCGACCCGGCCAAGGTGGCCAGGCGCCTGGCCACCGTGGTCCGCGAGCCGAACAGGTACATCCTGGTACGGCTCCCGCTGGAGGGGCCCGACGCGGTGGGCAAGGGCGCCATCCTGACGGGGCTGGACGACGTGCTGGCCCAGGACCCGCATCTGGGCCCGTTCACCGCCGTCCCCGGCAAGGACAACGGGCTGGACGTCGAGGGCATCGCGGTGGTCGGCGAGCGGGTCTTCCTCGGGCTGCGCGGACCGGTGCTGCGGGGCTGGGCGGTCCTGCTGGAGATCGACGTGCGCGAGCACCGGCCGGACCGGCTGCGGCTCAAGGGCTATCGCAAGCACTTCCTGGACCTGGGCGGGCTCGGCGTGCGCGACCTGTGTCCCGACGGCGACGGCTCCCTGCTGGTGCTGGCCGGTCCGACCATGAGCCTGGACGGGCCGGTCAGCGTCATGCGGTGGGACGGGGAGGGTCAGCAGCCGGCGTTCGTGACCGACCTGCCGTACGGGGTGGGGTGCGACCACCCGGAGGGGCTGGCCGCGCTCGGCGACGGCAGGTTCATGGTCGTCTACGACAGCCCAGCGCCCGAGCGGCTCACCCCGGAGGGCGGGGTGCTGGCCGACGTCATCACGATCTGAGCCACAGCCTGGACCGGCCCGGGTTCACGACCTGACCCGCAGCCACGGCACGTCGGCCACGAACGTGCACGACCCCGGCGCGATCTCGGTGAACCCCGCGTCGCGCACGACGGGCAGCCCGCTGCCGGCCAGGGCGTCGAAGTCGGCGGCCGGCCGTACCGACACGCGCAGGCCCTGGGCGCGCCAGGCCGCCCGCTGCTCGGGGGAGCTGGCCCACCAGGCCAGCTGGGCGGCATGGCCCGCCTGCGCCATCGCCTTGCCCGCCGACATCTCCAGCGCGGGGTTCTCCCACAGCACCGGCGGCTCGGCGGGGCCCGGCCCGTCGGAGTCGGCCAGCTCGGTGCCGCCGACCTGCAGCCTGGCCAGGTCCTTCGGCCAGTCGTCCAGCGGGACGGGCGGGTAGACGCGCACCTGCGCCGTGCGGTGCTCGATCATGCGGCCGGGCAGCGCCAGCGCCCTGCGCCATTCGGCGCCGCGCGCCCTGCGCACCACCTTGCGGATCCGGCCGGTCGACTGCCAGGCCTCCAGTTCCCCTGACCACTCGCCGGGGTCGGCGAGCAGGTCGAGCACGGCCATGGCGGTCGCTTCGAGCGCGTCAGTGCGCTCGGGAGGGGTGGCCCGTTCGATCCTGACCACCAGCGGGAGCACCATCATGGGCTCCAGCATGCCGTATGGCAGGCAGCGCGGCTCGCGACGAGATGGCCACGGACATGGCCGCCGCCACGAGGCACAGCGCGCCGGCGACGTACCAGGCCAGGTCGTAGGCGCCCAGGTGGTCGCGGGTCAGGCCGGCGCCGACCGCCGCGATGGCGGCCCCCACCTGGTGGGAAGCGAACACCCAGCCGAACACGACGGCGCCGTCCGCGCCGTAGATCCGCCGGCACAGCGCCACCGTGGGCGGTACGGTCGCCACCCAGTCCAGGCCGTAGAAGACCACGAACAGCAGCATGCTCGGCTCGGTCGTGGCGGCGAACAGGCCGGGCAGCACCATGAGCGACAGGCCGCGCAGCCCGTAGTAGACGCCGAGCAGCATCTTCGGGTCGACCTTGTCGCTCAGCCAGCCGGAGGCGACGGTGCCGACGACGTCGAAGACGCCGACGAGGGCGAGCAGCCCGGCCGCGGTGGCCTGGGGCATGCCGTGGTCGTGCGCGGCGGGGATGAAGTGGGTGCCGACCAGCCCGTTGGTGCTGGCGCCGCAGATGGCGAACCCGCCGGCCAGGAACCAGAAGGCGCGCGTGCCGGCCGCCGAGCGCAGCACGGTCAGCGCCCTGACCGCGGCGTTGACCTTCGGCGGTTCGGGCCGGACGGCGGTGGCGGCGCCGAGCGCGGTGGTGCCCACGTCGGCGGGGTGGTCGCGCAGGAACACCCACACCAGGGGCACGACCAGCAGCGCCGAGCCGGTGACCGTGAGGGAGGCGACCCGCCAGCCCGGACCTTCGGCCAGCCAGGCGAGGACGGGGAGGAAGACGAGCTGTCCCGTCGCTCCCGCGGCGGTCAGGATGCCGGTGACGACGCCGCGGTGCCGGACGAACCAGCGGTCGGTCACCGTGGCCACGAACACCAGCGCCATGGATCCGGTGCCGAGGCCGACCAGCAGGCCCCAGCAGAGCACGAGCTGCCAGCTGGCTTCCATGAGGACGGTCAGGCCGCTGCCGAGCGCGACCAGGGTGAGCGCGACGGAGACGACCCTGCGCATGCCGAAGCGGTCCATGAGGGCGGCGGCGAAGGGCGCGGTCAGGCCGTACAGGATGAGGTTGAGGGAGACGGCGAGCGAGATCTCGCCGCTGGACCAGCCGAACTCCTCGTGGAGCGGGGTGATCAGGACGCCGGGGGTGGCGCGGAACCCTGCGGCGCCGATGATCGCCACGAAGGCGACCGCCGCCACCAGCCACGCGCGGTGCACTTTCATGCCGCCCATCATCCACAGTCACTGGAATCAGCCGTGAGTGGCCGGAAAGCCAATATGTGAAAGAATCGGGCCATGGCCCATCGCGTCGCCGTGCTCGTCCTGGACGACTTCGCCCCGCTCGACCTGGGCATCCCCGGCCAGGTCTTCTGGGCCGCGCGTGACCGCGACGGCAGCCACCTGTACGAGGTGGTGACCTGCTCGCTCGACCGGGCGCCGGTCAGGACGAACGCGGGCTACAGCGTGCTGCCCGACCACGACCTCGACATCCTCGACAGCGCCGACACCGTGCTGGTGCCCGGCGTCCACGGCGGGCCCACGATGCGCTCGGGCACGATCCCGCCCGCCGTCGCCGCGGCCCTCCAGAACCGTCCGCGGGTGATGTCGATCTGCACGGGGGCGTTCGTGCTGGCGGCGGCCGGGCTGCTCGACGGGCGGCCCGCGACCACGCACTGGATGAACGCCGACCGCTTCCGCGCCCTCTTCCCGAAGGTGCGGCTCGACCCTGACGTCCTGTTCGTCGACGACGGCGACGTGCTCACCTCCGCCGGCGTCGCCTCCGGGCTCGACCTGTGCCTGCACGTGATCCGCCGCGACCACGGCAGCGAGGTGGCCAACAGGACGGCCCGCCGCTGCGTGATGCCCCCGTGGCGGGAGGGCGGCCAGGCGCAGTTCGTGGACCGGCCGCTTCCCCAGCCGTCCGGCAACGGCACCGCCGCGACCAGGGGCTGGATGCTCGAGCGGCTGGAGGATCCCCTCGACCTGGCCACCCTGGCCGCGCACGCCCGGATGAGCGTGCGCTCCTTCACCAGGCGCTTCCGCGAGGAGACCGGCCTGAGCCCGGCCAGGTGGCTGGCCCACCAGCGGGTCGAGCACGCCCGCCACCTGCTGGAGACCACCGATCTGGCGGTGGCCGAGGTCGCCAGGCGCGCCGGCTTCGGCACCGCGGTCTCGCTGCGCCAGCACCTGCACTCCGCCGTGGGCGTGTCCCCGTTGGCCTACCGGCAGACGTTCAGACAGCCCTAGTTGCGAATCGTTCGCAAGAGAAAGTTACAGTCAGGTGCATGCACCCCCGTCTGTGGGTGAGCGTGCTGCTCGCCGTCGCCTCCCTGTCCGCCTGTACCGCTCCCTCCGCGGGTCCCGCGTCCGCCGGCGACGCCTTCGTCATCGCGATCAGCTCCGAGTTCGAGACCCTGGACCCGGTCAGGGGCTACGCGCCCGACGGCGGGTCGATGATGTTCGACGGCCTCATGAGCAGGAACGCCGACCTCTCGCTCAAGCCGGCGCTGGCCACCGCCGCGCCCACCATCTCGGCCGACGGCCTGCGGGCCGTCTTCACCCTTCGCCAGGGTGTGCGGTTCCACGATGGACGCCCGCTGACCGCCAAGGACGTCGCCTACACCTACACCGCCGTCAAGGACTCGCCGATCGGCGGCGACTACGACGCGATCGACACGGTGACCGCCAAGGACGATCGCACGGTCGAGTTCACGCTCAAGCACGCCTACGCGCCGCTGGCCCAGCGCACCACGCTCGGCATCGTCCCCGAGGGCGGGATCACGGCCGGCAGGCCGGTCGGCACGGGACCCTACCGGTTCGTCTCGTGGACGCCCGGCGACAAGGTCGTGATGGCCGCCAACAAGGACTACTGGGGCGGCGCGCCCGCGATCTCCACGGTCGTGGTGGCCTTCGCCGCCGACGACAACGTCAGGGCCACGCGCCTGGCGGCCGGCGAGTTCGACGCGGCGATCCTGCCGCCGAAGGCCGCGGCCAGGTTCGAGGGCGTGCAGGGGGTCACCGTCCACAAGGTCGACAGCGCCGACTACCGCGGCATCATGTGGCCGTTCAAGAACAAGGTGACCGGTGACCGGGCGATCCGCAAGGCGGTGAGCCTCGCCCTCGACCGGCAGGCCATGGTCGACACGATCATGGCGGGCGCGGGCAAGCCCGCCTACGGCCCCGTCTCGCCCGACACGACGTGGCACGAGCCCTCCGTCACCGGGAGGCCCACCCCCGACATCGCCGCGGCCACCAGGCTGCTCGACGAGGCCGGCCACCGGCCGGGCGCCGACGGCATCAGGGCGAGCTTCACGCTGATGTACCCGGCCGGCGACACGCTGCGCAAGGAGCTCGCGCTCGCCGTCGCCTCCGACGCCAAGAAGATCGGCATCGACGTACGGCTCGCGGGCCTCGACTGGGACGCCATCGAGCCCCGCATGGCCGAGGACGCGCTGATCATGGGCTACGGCAGCCCCTACGACCCCGACTACGTCAACTACGAGCTGTTCCACTCCGCTTTCGCCGGACAGGGCTTCTTCAACCCCGGCTTCTACGACAACCCCGGGGTCGACGCGGCGCTGGAGAAGGGCAGGGCCGCGGCGGAGGAGCCGGCGCGCAGGCAGGCCTACCAGGAGTTCCAGCGGCTGATCCACCAGGACGAGGCCTGGACGTACCTGGCCTTCCTCAAGCACGTCTACGTGATCCGCGGCCGGTACCAGGGCGTCCAGCCGTCGGTCGACGCGCACGAGCACGCCACCGGCGGCCTCTTCCGCGACCTCCACACCTGGAAGCCCGCCGCCTGATGGTGAGGATCGTGCTCTGGCGGCTGGCGTTCGCGCTGCCGCTGCTGCTGGGGGTCACCGCGGCGATGTTCGCGCTGGCCGCCGCCTCCCCGTTCGACCCCGTCCGCCAGTACCTCGGCGACCGCGCCATGGTCACCCCGCCCGAGGTGGTCGCGCGGATCAGGGCCGACTGGGGCCTCGACCGGCCGCTGCCCGAGCAGTACGCCACCTGGCTCGGCAACCTGCTGTCGGGACGCCTCGGCGACTCCCACTCCTTCAACCGGCCCGTCGCCGAGGTGATCGCCGAGCGCCTGCCGTGGACGCTGCTGGCCACCGGCTGCGCGATCGTCCTCATGCTGGCCGGCAGCCTGGTCGTCGGCACGCTGGCCGCCTGGCGCAAGGGCTCGGCGCTGGACCGGATCATCACGGGCGGCGCGCTCGCCAACGAGTCGGCCCCGGTGTTCTGGCTGGCGCTGGCGGCCGTCCACGTCTTCGCCGTCACGCTGCGGTGGCTGCCCGCGGGCGGGCTGACCGACGCGGGCGCCACCACGCTCGACCCCGCCGACGTGGCCGTGCACATGGTGCTGCCGGTGACCGTCCTGGCGGTCTCTCAGTCGTCATGGCTGGTGCTCTACGTCCGCGAGTCGGTCATCGGCACGCTGCGCGAGGACTTCGTCATCGGCGCCCGCGCGCGCGGGCTGCGCGAGCGCACGGTCGTCGTCCGGCACGCGCTGCGGGCGGCGTTGCTGCCCTTCCTCACGCTGCTGGGCGCGCGGGTGCCCGAGCTGGTGACGGGCGCGATCCTGGTCGAGAGCGTCTTCTCCTGGCCGGGCGTCGCCTCGGCGACCGTGCAGGCGGCCTTGTCGGTGGACTTCCCGCTGCTGGCCGTCCTGACCCTGCTGGGCACGCTGGCCGTCATCGCGGGCAACCTCCTCGCCGACCTGGCCTACCGGGTCGCCGACCCGAGGACGGCGGCATGAGGACCGCCGCCGCCGCCCTGATCGTGCTGGCCCTGGCGGTGCTGCTGGTCCCGCCGATCTTCCAGCTCGACCAGCAGCTGGTGGACCTGCGCGCGGCGGGGCTGCCGCCCTCGCCCGCGCACCCGCTCGGCACCGACGAGGTGGGCCGCGACGTGCTGCTGCGCTGCGTGTACGGCCTGCGCGTCTCCTTCCTCGTCGGCCTGGTGGCCGCGCTGGTCAGCATGCTGATCGGCGGCACGCTCGGCCTGGTCGCCGGAAGCGCGGGTGGGCCTGCCGACCGGCTGCTGATGCGCGTGGTCGACGGGTTCTCGTCGCTGCCGCACCTGCTGCTCGGCATCTTCATCGTGGCGATGTTCGCGCCCAGCCCCGCGGCCGTGGTGGTCTCGGTCGGCGTCACCCACTGGACGTCGGCGGCGCGCATCGTCCGCTCGGAGGTGCTGTCGCTGCGCGGCCGGCCGTTCGTGGAGGCCGCGATCGCGGGCGGCGCGAGCCGCTCCCGGGTGATCCGCCGCCATCTGCTTCCGCATCTGGTGCCGCACCTGCTGCTGGCGATGGTCCTGATGGTGCCGCACGCGATCTGGCACGAGACCGCGCTCAGCTTCCTCGGCCTGGGCCTGCCGCCGCACCTCGCCTCGCTCGGCAACATGATCAACGACGGTCAGCGCTCGCTGCTGGCCGGCACCTGGTGGTCCAGCCTCGCGCCCGGCCTGTTCGTCGTGGCGCCGACGCTGGCCGTCTCGGTGCTGTCCCAGCACTGGCGCGACCGGCTCAACCCGCGGACGCGATCGGAGCTCGCACTGTGAGCGTGGATGCGAAACTCGAGGCACTCGAGGCACTCGAGGTAACGGGGCTCACGGTGAGCTTCGCCATCCCGCGGGCAACCGTCCGCGCGGTCACCGGCGCCTCCTTCTCGGTACGGCGGGGCCGCTGCCTCGCGCTCGTCGGCGAGTCGGGATGCGGCAAGTCGGTCCTGGCCCACGCGCTGCTCGGACTGCTGCCCCGCAACGCGCGCGTGTCGGGACGGGCGCTGCTCGACGGCCGCCTGGACCTGCTGTCCGCCTCGCCGGCCGTCCTGGCGGGGAAGGTGCGCGGGCGCGAGATCGGGCTGATCCCGCAGAGCCCCGCCACGCACCTCACCCCCGTCAGGACGGCACGCGCCCAACTGGAGGAGGCGCTCTCCGAGCTCGGCTCCCGGCTCGGCGCGGCCGAGCTCGCCGAGCGGTTCGGGCTGGCCGCCCGCGACCTGGACCGCTACCCGCACGAGCTGTCCGGCGGGATGGCGCAGCGGGTGGCCAACGCGATCGCGCTGGCGGGCGACCCCGGCCTGCTGATCGCCGACGAGCCCACCAGCGGTCTCGACCGGCCGCTGGTGGAGCGGACCATGGCCGTGCTGCGCGAGCTGTGCGAGGAGGGCAGGGCGGTGCTGGTCATCACCCACGACCTGCGCGCCGCCGCGCGGGTCGCCGACGACATCGCGGTGATGTACGCCAGCCGGCTGGTCGAGGTGGGCCCCGCCGCCGAGATCCTCGAACGCCCCCGCCACCCTTACGCCGCCGGGCTGGTGGCCGCGCAGCCCGACCGGGAGTTCGTCGCCATCCCGGGGATGCCGCCCGAGCTGACGGCGCTGCCCGGCGGGTGCGCGTTCGCGCCCCGCTGCCGGCACGCCTCCGAAGCCTGCGCGACGCTCCCCGCGATGACCGCGGGCGTGTCGTGTCACCATCCGCTCAGGGAGGCCGCCCATGCTCACGGCGCGTGACATCACCGCCGGGTACGGCGGGCGGCCGGTGCTGTCGGGGGTCTCGATCGAGGTGCCGCCCGGCCGTACCGTCGGGCTGGGCGGACCGAGCGGCTGCGGCAAGTCGACACTGGCCAGGGTGCTGTCGCTGATGCTCCGGCCGCTGTCCGGCGGGGTGAGCCTCGACGGGACGCCGGTGACCCGGTGGCGGCAGCGCGCGCCGCGCGAGCTGCGCACCAGGGTGGCGCTGCTGTACCAGCAGCCCAGGGTGGCGGTCGATCCGCGGCTCACCCTGCACGAGATCGTCTCGGAGCCGCTGGCGGCGGCGGGGCGGCCGTCGCCCGCGCTGGTCGCCGAGCTCGCGGCGGAGGTAGGGCTGACCGGCGACCTGCTGACCCGGCGGCCGCACGAGGTGTCGGACGGGCAACTGCAGCGCGCCTGCCTGGCACGGGCGCTGACGCTGCGACCGCGGTACCTGCTCTGCGACGAGATGACGACCATGCTGGACGCCTCCACGCAGGCGCACCTGGTCGCGGTGGTGCGCTCCTACCAGGAGCGCACGGGGGCCGGGGTGCTGGCGATCAGCCACGACCAGGTTCTGCTGGACCGCTGGGCCGACGCGACCCTCCCCTGGCCCCCTTGACGGGGCCTGGCCTCGCTCACCGGGGTCTGCCCTCACTCACCGGGGTCTGCCCTCGCTCACCGGGGACTGGCCTCGCTCACCGGGGAGTGGATCGCGAAGGCGGCCTCGTCGACGTGACGGCGCCCCGCGTGCTCTCGTTCGCGTACGGCACGCCGATCACGCGGGCGCGGACCGCCGTCACCAACGCCTCCCCCGCCAGCCCCACCCCCATCGACAGCTGGATCGGCCGGGCCTGGGCGGGCACGCCGTACCGGGCGGCCAGCACGCCCACGCCGAGACCGGCGGCCGCCGAGACGACCCACACGACCAGGGTGCGCCAGGTGTAGCGCTGGCACAGCACGCCGTCGCGCTCGAACAGCGCGGTCGTCGCGGCGCGGAGCGCGCCGAAGCCCAGGGCGACCAGGCCGCCGGCCACGAGCCAGAGCACGTCGACCGGCCCCAGCGCGACCTTGGACAGCGCGTGGATCCCGATGCCGGTCAGGACCAGGGGCGGAACGTAGACGTCGCGCGCGTTCAGCGGCTCGCCGATCAGGCGCCGGACCACGACGTAGCCGACCAGTCCCACGATCAGCAGAGTATTTAGCATGGTCATGCTAAATAAATTAGCAGAGGCGTGCTATAACGACAACGTGCCGAAAATCGTCGATCCCGAGGCCCGCCGCGAAGAGGTCGTGGAAGCCGTCTTCCGCGTCGTGCGCCGCCACGGCCTCGAGCAGGCCTCGCTCCGCAACGTGGCCGAGGAGGCGGGCCTGGCCATCGGCTCGGTCCGGCACTACTTCGCCGGGCACACCGAGCTGATGGTCTTCGCCATGCAGGCCATGGCCGAGCGGGTGGAACGGCGCCTGCTCGAGCACGTCGAGCGGCTGGCTGCCGCCGCCGACCGCCTGCCCGTCGCCGAGTCGATGCTGGCCGAGCTGCTCCCCCTCGACGAGCGGCGGCGCGACGAGGCCACGATCTGGCTCGCGTTCGCGACCGCCGCGCGCACCCGCCCCGAGCTGCGCCCGCACGCCGAGGAGTCCTTCGACGGCATGCGCCGCCTGGTGCGCAGGGTGCTGGACGGCGCCCGCGCGCTCGGCCGCCTGCGCGAGGACGCCGACCTGGAGGTGGAGACCGACCGGCTGTGCGCGCTCATCGACGGGCTGACCGTGCAGGCGGTCCTGCACCCCGACCGCGTGGACGCCGACACCATGACGCGCGCGCTGCGCGCCCACCTGGTCAGTCTGACCCGCTGAGCCGGGGCGCGGAACGGGCGACCCCGCTCCGCGCCCTCGCCAGGAACGCACGCGCTCGGCGCCCTCCGTGGGAACGCAGCCGCTCCGCGCCCTCCCTAGGAACGCATCCGCTCCGGGAGCTCGGCGCGCGCGAGGTCGACGGCCAGCGGGCTGGCCGCGTAGGTGATGCGCGCGACACCGTCGGGATGCGCGGCCACCTCCCCGACCACGCCGAAGACCTCGCTCAGCACACCGGGCGTCAGCGCGTCGAGCGGAGACCCCGCCGCGGCCACGCGCCCGTCGCACAGCACGACGAGCGCGTCACAGCTGCGCACCGCGAGGTCCAGGTCGTGCAGGACGGCGAGCGTGGTGACGCCGAGCTCCCGCACCAGCGCCAGCAGCTCGAACCTGGCCCTGATGTCGAGATGGTTGGTCGGCTCGTCGAGCACGAGCAGCACCGGGTGCTGCGCCAGCGCCTTGGCCAGCAGCACCCGCTGGCGCTCCCCGCCCGACAGCGCGCCGAACGGCCGGCCCGCCAGCGCGAGCGTCCCCGTGCGCCGCATCGCCTCCTGGACCGGCGCGCGCCCGTCGCCCTTGTGCGGCGTCCGGCCCAGCTCCACCACCTCCGCGACCGTCATACCCGCCGGGATGGTGTTGTCCTGGAGCACGGCGGCGGTACGCAGGGCCGACTCGCGCGCCGACATCGCCCACACGTCGGCCTCGCCCAGCCGTACCGCGCCGCGGTGCGGGCGCAGCGACCGGTAGACGGTCCGCAGCAGCGTGGACTTGCCGCTGCCGTTGGGCCCGACCAGGCCCACGATCGTGCCCTGCGCCACTTCGACGGACACGCCGCGCAACACGGGAGTGCTGTCGAGCGTCACGGCGACCTCGTCGACGACCAGCCTCATGACGCCGCCACCTGCCGGTCGCGGCGCAGCAGCCACAGGAAGAACGGCGCGCCGAAGACCGCCGTGAGAATGCCGAGCGGCAGCTCGTTCGGCGCGTCGACGGTCCTGGACAGCAGGTCGACCAGCACCAGGTAGGCCGCGCCGACCAGCGCCGAGACGGGCACGACCCTGCGGTGGTCGGTGCCGAAGCACAGCCTGACCACGTGCGGGATCATGAGGCCGACGAAGCCGATGCCGCCCGCGACCGCGATGACCGCCCCCACCAGCAGCGAGGAGGCGGCCAGCAGGCCCGCGCGGGCGCGCCGTACGTCGAGGCCGAGCGCGGTGGCCGACTCCTCGCCCGTGACCAAGGCGTTGAGGCGCCTGCCGTACAGGGTGAGGACCAGCCCGCAGCAGGCCACCAGCGCGGCCAGCGGGCCGAGCTGGTCCCACTGGGCGCCGACCACGCTGCCCAGCATCCAGAACATCACCGCGCCGAGCTCGTTCGGCGTCGCCTGGAGCTGGATGTAGCTGGTGACGGCCAGAAGGACGTAGCCGACCGCCACGCCCGCCAGCACCAGCCGCGTCGGGGTGAGCCTGCCGCGTTGCTGGCCGAGCAGGAACACCAGCACGGCGGCGCCCAGCGCGCCCACGAAGGCCGCCGAGGAGACGCCGAGGCCGCCGGCCGCGCCGGCGCCGAACGTGATCACCAGGACGGCGCCGACCGAGGCGCCCGACGAGACGCCGACCACCTGCGGGTCGGCGAGCGGGTTGCCGGCCAGCGCCTGCAACACCACGCCCGCGGCCGACAGGCCTGCTCCGGCGAGCGCCGCCAGCAGCACCCTGGGCAGGCGGTACTCCCAGATGATCTGGTCCTGGATCGGGTCGCCGCCGGTGCCGGCGGTCAGGATGTTCCAGGTGTCGGCGATCGGCACGTTCACCGAGCCGATGCCGACCGCCACCACCATGGCGGCGGCCAGCGTGACCGTGAGGACGACCACGCTGGGCAGCAGAGGCAGGCGCATCTCAGAACGCCTCCGGGTGGATGACCCTGGCGATCTTCTCGACGGCCGTGGCGTTGTTCGGCGCCACGTAGGCCGAGTCGGCCAGCACGACGTACTTCCTGCCCCAGTGGGGGAACTGGGCGAACAGCTTCCTGGCCTCGGCGTCGGGGTCGGGGTTGAGCCAGTCGACGATGACGACCGCGTCGACCTTCGTGGCCGCGACCTGCTCCTTGCTGAGGTTGGTGAACAGATCGTCGGAGGTGTGCTCGAAGGCGTTGACGGCGCCGGCCTTGGCGAAGATGTCGTTCCAGATGCCCTTGGCGCCGATGGAGCTGAAGGCGTTCGACCCCATGCTCATGCCGGGGATGATCAGCATCACCTTGGGCCTGGGCCGGCCGGCGACCTTGGCGGAGACGGCCGCGATCCTGCGCCTGGACTCGGCGACCAGCTTCTCGGCCCGGTCGCTCACGTGGAAGATGCGGCCCAGATCGCGAAGGAGGGTGTAGCTGTCCTCGATCGACTGGTCCTGCCGGACGCCGACGCCGCAGGTGCTCTCGGGGGTGTAGGTGGCGGCGCCGGCCGCGCGCAGCTCCTCGCGGGTGGCGAAGCCGTCCCGCGGTTCGAACTGGCGCCCTGAGGTGGCCAGCACGAAGTCGGGCCGCAGGCCGAGCATCGACTCGCGCGGGATGTCGTTGAAGCTGGTGCGCTTGAAGCCGCCGCTGGGCAGCGCGGCCACCGCCTCGACCCAGCCCGGCTCGTCGGAGGCGCCGTAGGACTGGGCGTTGGCCACGATCCTGTCGCCCAGGCCGAGGGCGAGCAGCGAGGACACCTCGCCGATCGACCCGCCGTTCATGACGACGACGCGGCGTGGGGCGGCGGTGAAGGTGTAGTCCTTGCCGCAGTTCCTGATCGTCACCGGATAACCGGCCTCGGCCGCGGCGGCGGAGGAGGGGGGCTGGGGTCGTGCCGTGGGGGTGGTGGTTCCGCAGGCCGCCAGCATGAGGCAGGCGGCGGCGAGCATGGCGAAGCGAGACATGAACGTCCTTGGTTTCGGGGTACGGCGAGCGCCGGGCCGGCCTGATCGGCCGCCCGGATGGCGTTATCGAGCCCTCGCCGGAGGAGGTCCTCGCTCGCTGATCCCGCGATGGAGCATCGCCGTGCGCAGCACGGCAGGCTCGGCGAAGCCGGCCGGCGCGCGCCGCGGGCCGGGAATCGCCGGCCAGACGGCCAGCAGGCGCACCAGGCGCGCCCCGAGACGGCGCAGCAGCCCCCACAGCGCGGCCTCGCCCTTGGCCAGCCACACGGCGACCATGACGACGGCCCAGCCGTGCATGAGCAGCATGCCGAAGCCCGGGGTCAGGCCGTGGGCGTGACCGGTCAGCACCTGGACCGGGTCGGGGGCGTGCGCCGTGGAGAAGATCACGTGCAGCACGGCCTGCACAGCGGTCAGCAGCGGAAGGATCACCCGCAGCCCGCGCTCGCGACCCGCGATCGGCAGGCCCGCGGCCATGGACACCGCGAGGCCGACCGCCGCGGTGCGGCCCGCGACGGGGCCTCCGGCCACCACGTGCGCCACCACGCCCATGAGCACGCACACCACAGCGAAGACCGCGGCACGCGCGAGGCGCAGGGGGAGGCCGGCTGACACGCCGACGATCATCCCATGGAATAGCGAATGGCCGGTGAGGGTTTCACCGGCCATTCGTGGGTGGTGGAGCTAAGGAGACTCGAACTCCTGACCCCCTCCATGCCATGGAGGTGCGCTACCAACTGCGCTATAGCCCCTTTGCGCTCTCGGCGCGAAGCCAGTCTATAGGACTCCGGAGGTGGTCGGTGACGGGAATACCGGCCGCGTGTCGCGAGTTGCAACGATTACCATTTTCGAGGGCGAGGAGACGTGAGATGGCCAGAAACGACCAGCGGCCCGTGATCAAGCTCAGGTCCACGGCGGGGACCGGCTACACCTACATGACCACCAAGAGCCGCAGGAACGACCCCGACCGGCTCCAGGTCCGCAAGTACGACCCGGTCGTCCGCCGCCACGTCACCTTCAGGGAGGAACGATGAAGAAGAACCTGCACCCCGCCTACCGCCCGGTCGTCTTCAGGGACGCCAGCGCCGGCTACGCCTTCCTGACCCGCTCCACCGCGACGAGCGGCAGGACCGTCGAATGGACGGACGGCAACGTCTACCCCGTCGTCGACGTGGACGTCTCCTCGGCCAGCCACCCGTTCTACACGGGACGCAACCGCGTGCTGGACTCGGCCGGCCGGGTCGAGCGCTTCAACCAGCGGTACGGCAAGCACTGACCGCCCGCCCGTGACGAGCGTGCGCCGGTCGCGCGCCCGTCACGGCACCCCTCCACGCGGCAGGCCGTCGGCCGGGCCGGGACCGGTCACGGGGACGGGGACGGCGGGACAGCTCGCTCCGGGCTCGGGCAGGTCCAGGGTCAGCAGGTACCGGTCGACCGCCGCCCGGGTACAGGGGCTGACCGCGTAGGTCCAGTGCGCGACACCCTCGTAGGTGAGCAGAACCGCCCGCGGGATCCGCCTCGACACCGTCACCGCGAACTCGTGCGGGGTGACGGCGTCGTAGCGGCTGTTCACCAGAAGGATCGGCGGCGTGCCGGGCCGGAACCGGTAGGGCCCCTGCGGGTTGCGCGTGGTGATGTCCCGCCCCTGGCACCCAACCACGTCCCTCCAGCCGGTGAGGGTCCACCGCAGCCGGGGAGCCTCGCGCCGCAGGGCGTCGCGCAGCCGTACCAGCTCCTGGAAGTCACGGATCGGCCACCGGAAGTCGGCGCAGAAGATCGCGCCGTACGGATCCGGCACGGTCTCCGGGGGCTGCGCGCCGCCGGTGGCGCGGGGCGCCGTCTGGTTCCGCAGCGCCGTGAGGTAGTCGCCGAAGGCGGACCACAGGGACGGGATCGCCGCGTAGAACTCGGCCCTGCCCGCCAGCCACTCCGGCGTCATCACCCAGGTGGGGAAGTCCGGGTCGCGCAGTTCTCCCCGCTCGGCCCGCGCCATCAACTCGTCGAACACCCCGGCAACGTCCTGTCCGCTGAGGGCGCAGCCGGAGGGTGACCCGTCACACCAGTCCGCGAACAGGGCGAAGGCCCGCTCCGCCGTCCGCGCCCTGGCCGCCAGGAAGTCCAGCGGCCGGCGCAGGCTGTGGTCCAGGTTCCCCTCCAGCACCAGAGCGCGCACTCGGTGGGGGAACAGCTGGGCGTACTGCTGGCCGAGCAGCGTGCCGTACGACAGCATGTACAGGGAGATCGTCCGCTCGCCGAGAGCGGCGCGGATGGCGTCGACGTCACGGGCCACGCTCGCCGTGTCGGCGTGGTCGAACACGGGCCCGGACAGCCGGCGGCACTCCTGGTCGTAGGCGTTGATCCTGGCCAGCATCTGCCGATACTCCTCGGCGGTGGCCGGATTGCCCGGCAGCGTGGGGCCGCCCGCCGGGCAACGCACCGGATGGCTTCCGGCCACGCCCCGGGGGTCGAAGCCGACGATGTCGAACCGCTCCAGCAGTTCGGGTGAGAAGGACTCGGGCGCATTGATCGTCTCGCGCACGCCCTCGACACCGGGGCCGCCGAGGTTGAACACCAGCGTGCCCAGCCGGCGGGCCGGATCCGCCGCCTTGCGCCTGGCCACCGCGATCGTGAGGGCGGCACCGTCGGGTCGAGCCCAGTCCAGCGGCACGCTCACCGACCCGCACTCGACCGTCGCGTCCTCCGCGCACGGCCGCCAGGCGATCGGCGGCGTGGCGCCCGCCGGCGCCGGTACGGCCAGCAGACCGCCCAGCAGGACGAGCATCGACATGATCCGCCCGAACGGTCGCACCAGAGCCGCCCCCTCGCAGACGCGTGTTCCGTCACCTTCACCCCGAAGATCACCGATGTCAACCCTTGCCGTGCCGCACGCAAGGACGGCTCCGCGGCTCCGCGATCGGGGGCTCGTCGGGCCGCTCCGACACGGTGGAGATCCTCCCCGAGATCGAGCGGCCCCAAGGAGGCGTCGGGATCGACGGCATCGCCCCGCTGCCCGGAGAGGTCAGCCGGCTGCGCCGGCCCGGCCGATCAGGTCCGCCAGTTCGGCCACGGCGGGGTCCTCGGTCGTCTCCGCCAACCTGCCCGCGTGCTCCCGCAGCGTCGGCAGGTCCATGCCGAACGCCTCCCGGTCGCGCAGGTACAGGGCGAAAGCGGCGGCCACGACGTCGACCTGCAGCCGGGAGGGCGCCTCCTTCCACAGGGCGCCGCCCAGGTCGGCGGCGGCCACGGAGCCGGTGGCCTCGGCGGGCCTGCGGGTGTCGGGCTCCTGCCAGCGTACGGTGGCCGAGGCCAGCTGACCGGACGCGCCCGCGCGCAGCCGTACGGCGTAGAGGGCCGTGACGGCGTGTCCTGGGCCGACCTCGCCGCCGTCCTTGGCGTCGTCGCGGAAGTCCTCGGCCGCGAGCGCACGGTTCTCGTAGCCGACGAGCCGGTAACTCTCGACCGCCGCCGGGTTGAAGACGACCTGCGCCTTGGCGTCGCGGGCGCGCAGTTCCAAGGTGGCGGGCAACTGCTCGACGAAGACCTTGCGGGCCTCCTCGGGGGTGCTCACGTAGACGGCGGCGCCGTCGCCGTTGTCGGCGAGCTGTTCCATGAGCTCGTCGCCGTAGTCCCTGCCCACGCCGACCGACAGCAGCGTGATCCGCTTGCCGGCGTGCTCCTTGACCCGGTCGAGGATGGCCTGCCAGGTGGTGCTGCCGGTGTTGGCCAGGCCGTCCGACAGCAGCACGACCCTGTTGGTGGCGGCGGCGCGGAAGGCGCGCGCGGCCTCCTGGTAGCCGGTGAGCAGGCCGTCCTCCACGTTGGTCGATCCTTCGACGGCGAGCCTGTCGATGGCGGCGCGCAGGTCGGCGCGGGCGGCCAGCGGGGTCATCGGAGCCACCAGCGTGGCCTGGTCGCTGAAGGAGACGATCGACACCTGGTCGCCGGGGGCGAGCTGGTCGACCAGCGTGTGCAGCGCCTGCTTCACCAGGTCGAGCCGGCCGGGCTCGGCCATGGAGCCGGACACGTCGACGACGAAGGTCAGGTTCGCGGGCCGTCTGGCGGCGGCGTCGGCCGCCCTGGTCTGCAGGCCGACCCTGAGCACCGCGGTGTTGTCGTCCGGCAGCCTCGCGCCGTCCACGTGGACGGTGAACCCGTCGTCGGGCGGCTGGGCGTAGTCCTGGCGGAAGGCGTTGACGAACTCTTCGGGCCGCACCCGCCCCGGCTCGGGCCAGCGGCCCTCGGCGAGGGTACGGCGGGCGTAGCCGTAGGAGGCGGTGTCGACGTCCAGCGCGAACGTGGACACCTGCGCCGCCTCGGTGTCGGTCTCCCCGCCGTTCTCCTGCGTGGCCATGGCGGACTGGCCGGCCGGGCTCTCGTGGACGCCGCCCCTGCTTGCCCGGGGGGCCGCAGACGCGGTCGCGCCGGACGGCTCGCGTGGCGCCGCCCGATCGTAGGTCGCCGTCGTCGACCCCTCGGGACCGCTCCCGCAGGCGGCCACCGTCAGCAACATCGCGATCACGACCAAGGGACGGAGTCTCATCCCAACCACCTCCACCGCCTACGACGGGAAGGGCTGCGGCATGGCCGGGCGTGTGACGCAAGCGAGCATGATCCGTGTTCAATCCGTGATGGGCGCTGTCCAGCCCGGATCCCGCCCGGTGAGGCCGAGCAGCCGGTCGAGGGCGGGGGCGTCGGCACGCACCACGACCTCGTCGGCGAACGCACCTTGCGCCCGGCCCATCGGCGCCATCTGCTCGGCGAAGCCCAGCGCCTCCTCCACCGCTCCCGCGTCCTGCGCGTAGGGGCGTCCGGTGGCTCTGGCCAGGTCCCAGCCGTGCACGACGAGGTCGATGAGCAGCAGGTGGGCGGCGGCGGCCATGGGCATGCCGAAGGGGGTCTCGCCCTCCCACGCCTGCGGCTTGGACCAGGCGGTGAGCGTCCGCTCGATCCGGTCGGGGAAGTCGCCCGCGTACTCACCCTGCTCGGGCCTGGGTTGCCTGGCGGCCATCGTCTCGAACGTCTCCGCCACCCACTCCATGTGGGTGAGCAGGCCGCGCACGTCGTACTCGGCGCACGGCGTGGGGAGGGGCAGTTCCTCCTCGCGCAGGTCGCGTACGAGCGCGGCGGTCGGGCGGGCGGCGGAGGTCAGGTGGTTGATCATCTCGTCCATGACCTCAGCGTCCCAGGGGCGGTGGCCGGGTCCCTCACGGACCCCCAGGAAGGCACGCCGTACGATCCAGCCATGCTGGTTCCGCTCCCGGCCCGGTCGCACGCGGTGGCCGCGCTGGCCTTCGACGGCATGTCGCCCTTCGAGCTCGGCTGCGTCGTGGAGATCTTCGGACTGCCCCGGCCCGAGCTGCGGGTGCCGTGGTACGACCTCAAGGTCTGCGCCGAGAGCTCCGAGCCGCTGCGCGTGGTGGGCGGCTTCAGCATGCGCGCCGACCACGGCCTCGACGTGCTGGCCGGGGCCGACACGGTGATCGTGCCGGGGGTGGCCGACGTGCGGGGCGAGGTCTCCCCCGCGCTGGTCGGTGCGCTGCGGGCGGCCCACGCCCGAGGGGCCAGGATCGTCTCGATCTGTTCGGGCGCCTTCGCGCTGGCCGCCGCCGGCCTGCTCGACGGCAGGGAGGCGACGACCCATTGGAAGTACGCCGACCTGCTGCAGCTGCGCTTCCCCGAGGTGCGGGTCAACCCGGACGTGCTCTACGTCGACGGCGGGCGGATCCTGACGAGCGCGGGCAGCGCGGCGGGGCTCGACCTGCTGATCCATCTGGTCCGGACCGACCACGGCGCGAACGTCGCCAACGCCGTGGCCCGCCGCCTGGTCGTCCCGCCTCATCGGGAGGGTGGTCAGGCCCAGTTCATCCAGGCGGCCGTGACGGCGGTGGAGGACGACGACGCGGTGGCCAGGGCGATGGAGTGGGCCATGTCGCACCTGGCCGAGCCGATCACCGTGGGCGACCTGGCCAGGGTGGCGCACCTGTCCGAGCGCACGTTCATCAGGCACTTCAAGGCGCAGACCGGCACCTCGCCGCTGCGCTGGGTGATCTCGCAGCGGGTCGCGGCCAGCCTGCCGCTGCTGGAGTCGACCGGCGCCCCGGTGGAGGAGATCGGGGCGGCGGTCGGGTTCGAGAGCCCGGTCACCTTCCGCCACCATTTCAGCCGCGCCATGCGCACCTCGCCGTCGGCCTACCGGCGGGCCTTCGGCGCCACCCGCTGAGACCGCCGCGAGCCGCCCGGCGCGTGATCCCGGGGCTGCGGGCCGCTGGTCCCCGTGGTGCAGCGCTCCTTCCTCCGCCTGTACGCCCCCACGCTGGACCTTTACTGACGGGCCGCGGGCGACCAGGATCGGAGGGTGAGCCACACCGGACGCCGGGGCCTGACGTGATGAAGGTCGTGCTCGCCGTCCTGACGGCCGGCACGGTGGCGCTGGCCCTGCTGTGGGTGTTCCAGCGCCATCTGATCTATCTGCCCGACCCCGGCCCTGTGCCGTCCGCCCGGTCGGTCCTGCCCGGCGCCCACGACGTCACGTTCACCACCTCGGACGGCCTCACATTGGCGGCCTGGCACGTCACCGGCGGCCGCCGTGGGGTGACGGTCCTGGTGACGGGCGGCAACGCGGGCAACCGCCTGCACCGGACGCCGCTGGCGGCCGCCCTGGCCCGCGAGGGCTTCGACGTGCTGCTCATGGACTACCGCGGCTACGGCGGCAATCCGGGCTCCCCGTCGGAGGACGGCCTGCTGCGCGACGCGCTGGCCGCGCGGGCCCTGCTGAAGGGGCCGGTCATCTACTTCGGAGAGAGCCTGGGCGCCGCCGTCGCCACCGCGCTGGCGGTCCGGCAGCCGCCCGTGGGCCTGCTGCTGCGCTCCCCCTTCACCGATCTGACGGCGGCGGGGCGGCACAACTACCCGTTCCTGCCGGTCGGGCTGCTGCTGCGCGACCGCCTGCCGGTCGCCGGGCCGCTGGCGTCGGTGCGGGTGCCCACCACCGTCGTCTACGGCTCGCGCGACACGATCGTCCCGCCCGAGCTGAGCCGTGCGGTGGCCGCCTCGGCCGGTGGACCGGTCACGCTGGTCGAGGTCGAGGGGGCGGGACACAACGACAGGGCCCTGCTCGACGGGCCCGAACTCGTCGCCGCCGTCGTGGCCCTGGCGCGGTGAGCGGTCAGGGCAGCTCGTAGTCGAAGACGTAGGAGTGGGCGCCGTCGGGCGCGATGTGGATCTGGAGCGCGCCCCGCAGGCCCGCCAGCCGCCCGGTGCCGGAGCCGGGCACGACCGTGCAGGTGAGCGAGTCATCGCCGGAGTCGCTGACCGCGTTGTGCTGCAGGACGAACGTGCCCTCGCGATCCTCGATCCTGCCGGTGACCCGCTCCATCGCCACGTAGGACCGGGACACGTCGTGCTCCGACGATGAAACGATCATGGTGACGGTGCTCGACCCCTTCAGGTCGCCCTCGAAGGTCTTGCCGAGGGTGACGACGGCGAGCGTGACGCCGTCGACGGCGTCGTAGGGCTCCTGCGGGGTCCAGTCGAACGTGACGAAGCTTCCTTGTGCGGTCATGGACGCAAGCCTTCCGCCCATACCTGCCACCCTCTGTCAGGTACCGGCGAGAATCCGCACCACCGGTGCGAACGCCTCCAGGTAGTAGGCGTTGATCGAGATGTAGGAGACGCCGAGGCGATCCCGCCGCTTGCGCAGGGTCTCGGCCATCTCGTCGGGCGTCCCCTTGAGGAATCCCACACCGTGCGGCTCGCCGCCGACCTGCTGCCGCAGCCATGGCGGCAGCTCGTCGCCGATGGCGGCCACGTTGAGGTTGATCTCGAGCCGGGGGAAGCGGTCGCCCGCCACCTCGTACAGCTCGTCCAGCTTGGCGGCCAGCTCGTCCTCGGTGGCCTGGGCGGGCAGGGCGAGGGCGATGGTGTCGGCCCTGGCGGCGGCCAGGCGGAGCAGCCGGGCCCCTCCGGCGGCGACGAGGAGCGGCACGTCCCCGACCGCGTCGATGGTGTCGGCGAGGCGGGCGACGCGCTCGGCGGGCGTGCCGTACGGGACGCCGAGCACGGCGGTGTCGGCCTCGGCGCCGGGACGGCCCGCGCCGAGGCCCAGCTGGAAGCGGCCGTCCGAGAGGGTCTGGAGGGTGCGCGTCTCCCAGGCCACCTGGCCCGGCGTGCGGTTGGCGGCGCTGAGCACGTAGGTGCCGAGACGCAGCCGGGTCGTGGCGGCGGCCGCGGCGGCGAGCGCGGCGAACGGCGTGAACGTGCCCAGCGTGTCAGGGATCAGCAGGCTGTCGTAGCCGAGCTGCTCCGCGCGGCGGGCGAGCCCCGTCCATGCTTCGCCGCCGGGCGCCTGGCCCGCGACGGCGCCGAACCTGAAAGGGCGCGTGGTCATCTGGATCTCCTTCGTCGGATGTGCCCCCACGATCGCCCGCCGGCGGCCGGTGCGGCATCCTCCAGGAGTTGACGGTCCAGGTACTCCGTCAGGAGGAAGGCGGGGCCACGATCTTCACCGGAAGGCCCCAGGAGGAGAAGCGGATCGTGCTCTTCTTGGAGACGTTGCCGAGCGTGCCCGGCGGCTCGGTCCATCTGGTCACCAGCTTGGCCGGCCGTCCTGCGCTGTCGGTCGACAGCTTCCAGAAGATGAAGGCCGGGGCCTGCTGCGCGCTGCCCACGGTGGCGCGGTAGGAGGGCGAGGCCTGGTAGAGGGCGCTGCCGGTGATCATGCCCTTGGTGGCGAGCATGGCCTTCGTGGCGGCGGGGTCGAGGACGAGGATGGGGCTGAAGAAGGGGGTGCGCGCGCCCGGCCTGCTCGCCGACCTGACCCACTTCTTGCCGATCACGCCGCCCCGCTGGTAGGTGGCCGAGCCGGCGGCGATCGTGCGGACGGCCCCCTCGGCCAGCCCCGACCTGGCGCGGAAGTCGTAGGCGACCACTCCCGACCGGTCGAACTCCACGACGCCCCTGCGCTTGCTGACGCTGAAAAGATCGCCGTCGATCGCGGTCTCGGCCCGCTCGGTGAAGCGCACCCCCTGGCCGGGGACGAACTGCTGCTTGAGCGCGGTGACCGGATCAGGAGCGGCGATCATGAGTAAGACGCTTACCGCGGCTGTCATCATGACGACTCATCGTAGTGATCGAGGTGATATCCGCCCGGACAGATCACCATAATGGTCCGCCATGCGGGAGCTTACGTACTATGCGGCGACGATCGCCCCGCTGATCGACGCCGTCCACATCGACGTGCACGCCACCAGGCGGGAGAAGGGGCTGGAGTACGTGCGCCGGTCCGGGCTGCGCGCCGGCTTCCTCATCGACCAGCGGTACGTGCTGCCGCTGCGGCCACTCACCCGCGCGGGGCTGGCGGCCGTCTACCGTTACGGCACCGCAGGCGAACAGGCCGACGAGGTGGCGGCGCAGCTGCGGCAGGGCGCCCTGCGCGAGGACGAGCACGGCAGGCTGCACGCCACGCCCGCCACGCTGGCCTTCATCGACGGGCTCTACGACCTGCACGGGCGGGCCACCGCCCTGCTGTGGAGCGGGCGGGAGGGCCTCGTGGCCGAGGTCGCCGCGCTGCTCGGCAGGCTGCTGGACGGGGCCGAGCGGATGCCGGGCGGGGCGCTGGAGCTGATGGCTCCGCCGTACGAGCCGGAGGGCGTGCCCGGCGGGGTGATGCTGTTCAACCGGCTTGCCGCGTTCCGCTATCACCGGGCCGACGCGCACGCCGCCGCGTGGCAGGCGGCGGGCCTGACCGCCGGGGAGGTCACCTCGCTGCGCGAGGGGCCGCTGTGGGAGGCGGTCGAGCGGGACACCAACCTGCGGGCGGCGGTGCCGTACGGGTTGCTGACCGGGGCGGAGCGGACGCTGCTCCTTCAGGGCCTGCGGACGCTGGCCAAGGTCTGAACCTCACCCTGCTCGTCGCTGACCAGTGCGTCGATCGCGGCGAAGAAGGCGGCGATGCCCGGCAGGTCGGCGCCCTTGGCGCGCGAGGCGGCGAAGTCGTCGGCCGAGCGCCAGTCGACGATGTCGAGCCATTCGTCGTCGGCCAGGCGGACGAGCCTGGCGCCGAGGAAGCCGGCGCGGTCGGCCGCGAAGTCGGCCTCCATCCCGGACCGGGCGGCCAGCAGCTCGGCGGCTCGGGTGGCCTTGAAGCGGGTCAGCTCGACGAACATGACGAACTCCTCACGAGGTTCCTGCCGCCATAATAGTCAATATTAGTGACTATTTCCACTTTGCTCTGGATTGTGCCGCTCCGACCCGCCAGGATGCTGCCTGGAATCGCGGGTTTCGCCACTGGGAGAGCAATGGAAGCCGCCGAGATCAGGCGCGCAGTAGAACTTGAGGACCGGCACTGGTGGTACCGGGAGCGGCGGGCCATCCTCGCCCGCGAGCTTCGCAGGATCGGACGTCCGGGACGCGCCCTCGACGTCGGCGCGGCGGGCGGCGGCAACACCCGGGTCTTCCAGCGGTACGGCTGGCACGCCCTGGCCGTCGACCGGTCCGGCACCGCCGTCGCCCACGCCAGGCGGCGCGGCGTCGCGGCCGTCATGGCCGACCTGTGCGGGCTGCCCCTGGGCGAGGCGGAGTTCGACCTGGTGACGGCGCTGGACGTGCTGGAACACATCGACGACGACCATGCCGCGGCGGCCGAGATCGCCAGGGTGCTGAAGCCCGGCGGCACCGCGTTCATCGCCGTGCCGTGCGACATGCGCCTGTGGTCGGCGCACGACGTCGCGCTCGGCCACGTGCGCCGCTACACCCGCCAGGGCCTCACCGAGGTGATCGAGGGCTCCGGGCTGGTGATCGAACGCCTGTGGAGCTGGAACGTGCTGCTGCGACCCGTCGCAGCCCTCCGCCGGCGCAACGCGACGGGCTGCGACCTGCAGGCGCTGCCGGGGCCGGTGAACCTGGCGCTGACCGCCGTCGTCATGGCCGAGCGGTACCTGCCCGTCTCCGGCCTGCCCGGCGTCTCCCTCATGGCCCGCGCCCGGCGGCGGCCATGACCGCCACCGTGGAAGGGGTGCCGTTCGTCACCGACGGCGCCACCGGGGCCGCCGGGGTCCCCGGAGGCCCGAGGGCCACCACGGTCGACGTCATCATCCCGGTGCTCGACGAGGAGCGCGCCCTGCCCGGCTGTATCGAGACCGTGCACCGGTTCCTGCGCGAGTCCTTCCCGCTCCCGTGGCGGATCACGATCGTCGACAGCGGCAGCACGGACGGCACCTGGGAACTGGCCCGCCGCCTGTCACGCGACCTGCCCGGCGTGGCCGCCGTCAGGCTCGAGACGGTCGGCAAGGGGGCGGCGATCAGGGCGGGCTGGTCGGCCAGCGGCGCCGACGTGGTGGCGTTCATGGACGTCGACCTGTCGACGGAGCTGCCCGCCCTCCTCCCGCTGGTCATGGCCGTCGTCTCCGGCCACTGCGAGATCGCCATCGGCAGCCGGCTGCTCGGCGGGGCGCGCATCCGGCGCAGCTTCCGCAGGGAGGTCATCTCCCGCGGCTACAACGGGCTGCTGAGGGTGGGCTTCAGGGCCGGGTTCACCGACTCGGCCTGCGGTTTCAAGGCGGCCAGAGCCGAGGTGATCAGACCGATCCTCGCCAAGGTCGCCGACGACGCGTGGTTCTTCGACACCGAGATGCTGCTGATCGCCGAACACAACGGCGCCAGGGTGCGCGAGGTGGCCGTCGACTGGACCGAGGACGCCGACTCCAAGGTCCGCCTGTGGCGCACCGCCTGGGCCGACCTGCGCGGCATGGTGCGGGTGGCGCGAGCCCTGTCCTCGGGCGCGGCCACCGTCGAACTGCCCCGGCCGCCCGACCCGGCACCCGCGCCCTCCCCACCGGCCCGGATCGCGCTGGTCCGCAGGCTGGTGTCCTTCGGGCTCGTCGGGCTGGCCTCCACCGTCGTCCACGCGTTCCTCTACCTGCTGCTGCGGACGGCCCTGCCGGTCGAGGCGGCCAACCTGCTCGCGCTGGCGGCCACCGCGGTCGTCAACACCGAGGCACACCGACGGTGGACCTTCAACCGGCGCGCGGGCCGGCGGGTCGTCGCCCACGCCCGCGCGGGACTGCTGTTCCTGCTGAACTACGCGGTCACCACCACCGCCATCGTCGTGACCGGGGCGGGCCCGCGCTGGACGGAGGGCCTGGCGCTGGTGTGCGCGTCGCTGGCGATGACCGCGATCCGCTTCACACTCCTGGACCGCTGGGTCTTCCCCCGCCGCTAGCCATCGACCATGCCCGCCCGCCGGGGTCGGGGCCGGACGGAAGCGGCACGGCGTCGCTCCGGCCCGCCGTTCCCGGTCGTTCAGCGCGGACGGCAGGCGCGGCTCGACGAGGACCAGAACGGACCCCGGCAGGAGAGCGCGCAGGCAGACCGGGCAGAAGGCCGGAAGCGGAACCGAGAGGGTCGGAGGCCGGCCGGACAGAAGACCGGAAGCGGGCCGGAGAAGATCGAAAGCGGGCCGGAGAGAGGATCGCGAGCGGGCCGGTCACGGGAGCGTCTAACGGCCCGGCGCCCGTGCCGGTGGCCGAAGGGAGGACCGCACGATGTCCGGCCGCGGCGGGAAACGCGACAGCGGCGGTGTCCGGATGGACACCGCCGCTGGTCGGTGGAGCTGAGGACGGCTTACTCGAACACTGCGCAGCAGGTGGAGGTGTTGCAGCAGGCGCTGAGTCTGGCGACGACCGATACGACTGGGAACTAGTCGTCTCTCGGCTGCCGCCGCTTCAGCCACGCCGCGCCCACGGCATTCAGGCCCGTACCCCAGAGCAGGAAGACGACGATCCACTGCGCCCACATGATCGCGCTCATCTGCCCGGAGAGCAGGTTCTGGACCGTAGCGTACGGAGCGAGCCATGCCTGGGCAGGACGAAAGCCGTCCACGGCGCCCAGCACGAACCAAAGGCCCATCGGCAGCACGATGCTGGCCGAGAACGCGACGACGAACGACCGTAACAGCAGGCCCAGCCCGGTGCCGACCAACCCGGCGACGACCTGCACCAGCACGCTGCCCACCACGATGGTCCCGGCGTCGCGCCACGGGTTCTGGGCGGTGCCGGACGGGGCGACCGCGAGCGCAGTGGCACAGACCAGGACCCCGACGACGCCGATGATGGCAGCCAGCAGCGTCATTGCCAGCAGGGTCGGGAGAATCCGAGCCGCGCGGCCCGCCCGCCACAGGTCGTGAACCAGCAAGATGCCTTGACATGGCACGATGACCGACATCAGGCTCTGCACGGGGTGCGAGAGCGTAGCGAAGTCCAGGTCGGCAGGCCTCGCCGCCATGGGCACCGCCACGGCGGCTAGCAGGCCCGCCAGCACAGTGATCGCCACCAACCACCGCCGGGGCGGCGGCCCGACGGAGCGCCGGATCGCACCGCCCAGGCCGGTGAACGCCGCATCCGCGTGCACAAGGTGCTGCCTCAAGCCTCGCCCTCCCATCCGTCCCTTCTGATCATGATCGGCTATCCGATCCACAAAGTCACGGGCCAATGCTCGCCATCCAGCCACCACCAGGCTGGTTGGGGCGGAAGCCCCCACCGGAGGCGTTCCTGAACGAAGCGGTTGCTGTACGGCCCTGCTGTGTACAACACAAAAGGCCGCCTCTGAGAACCAGAGACGGCCTTTGACCCGGTGGAGCTAAGGAGACTCGAACTCCTGACCCCCTCCATGCCATGGAGGTGCGCTACCAACTGCGCTATAGCCCCTTGCGATGTTGGACAGTGTAGCCGAATCCGCCACCGACCACGAATCGGCGCCGTGCCAGGCTCTGTCCATGTCGATCGATGTTTTCGAAGATCATCGCAAACTCCTGACGGGGGTGGCCTACCGGATCCTGGGCAGCGTCGCCGACGCCGAGGACGTGGTGCAGGAGGCGTGGCTGCGGTGGGCGGGGGTGGAGCACGAGAGGGTCGAAGACGCCAGGGCCTACCTGATCCGCGTCACCTCGCGCCTGGCCGTCGACCGGCTCAGGTGGGCGCGGTCCCGGCGCGAGTCCTACGTGGGGCCGTGGCTGCCCGAACCGATCGGCACCACGCCGGACGCGGCCGAACGCGCCGAGCTCGCCGACACGGTGGAGCTGGCCCTGCTGGTGGTGCTGGAGACGTTGTCGCCGCTCGAACGAGCGGTGTTCGTGTTGCGGGAGGCGTTCGACCTGCCGTTCCCCGAGATCGCCGAGGTGATCGGCCGGAGCGAGGCGGCCACCAGGCAACTGGCCAAGCGGGCCCGTGACCACGTGCACGACAGGAGTCGCAGGTTCGACGCCGACCGGGGGCGGCGGCGGGACATCACCGCGCGGTTCCTCGAGGCGGCGGCCGGCGGCGACCTCGACGGGCTGATCGCGCTGCTGGCGCAGGAGGTGACGCTGGTCGGCGACGGCGGCGGCAAGGCTCGCGCGCCGCTGAGGGTGCTGGTCGGCCAGGACAAGGTGGCCCGCTTCCTCGCCTCGGTCGGCAGGCCTGGCGAGATGGACAAGTTCATGGCGTCGGTCGGCGCGCAACCGCAGGCGGAGCTCGCGATGGCGGTGACCGAGCTGAACGGGGCGCCCGCAGCGGTGTTGAGCGCGGCGGGCCGCGTGGTCACGGTGGTGTCGCTGGCGATCTCGGACGGGAAGATCGACACGATCTACCTCATCGCGAACCCCGACAAGCTGGGCCACCTCCGCCCCGCCTGACCGGAGCCAGGGTCCCGGGCGGCGGTCGCAGGCGCCTCGGTATGCCGTGATGGCCGAGGTCGTGGCCGAGGCGAGGATCGCTCTGAGGTGCAGGGGTGGGGCAGCCGGCGGACTGGCGGCCACCGAGGGGTCGGTTCAGGCGGTACGGCGGGGCCGGTGGACGGGGATGCCCGCGGCGCGCACCAGCGCGGGCACGTCGGCTCCGCAGCGCCGCAGGAGGGCGGCGGTGCCGTCGGCGCCGTCGGCCAGCAGCCCCCACAGCAGCCGCTCGCCCGTCACCGGACCTGGCTTCCACATCGCCACCTCGATGACCTTCCGCGCGTGCGGCTCGAGCGCCAGCATGCCGAGCGGGCCCGACAGCGTGAGGCGCAGCGGATTGACGCGGGAGCGGCCGAGCCGCCAGCGGGCGGGGTCGTCGGCGCCGTGGCGGGTGCGCCGCCGTACCTCGTCGACGTCGATGCCGATGGCGGCGAGCAGCTCGCGGGTGCGGCCGGTGTCGAGGTGCGGGCGCAGCGCCTCGGCGGCGGGCAGGTGGGGCAGCGGGTGCTCCTCGGCCAGGCCGAGGAGCATCAGGTCGGGGGCGAGGGCGGTACGGCCCGCGTCCATGGACAGGATCCCGGCGCGCATCACGGCACGGCGGGCCGGTTCGGTGAATCTCTCGAACATCGAGAACACGGCTACCTCCCGATCCTGCGGGCGTGCTTGCGGTGCGCGGACTGCCGCCTGACGCCCAGCGCGTCGGCGATCTGCTCCCACGACCAGCCCTGTGCCCGCGCGTTGGTGACGTGGACGGCCTCCAGCTCCTCCAGCAGGCCGCGCAGGGCCGCCACCGCGGCGAGCCCCACGCCGGGGTCCCTGTCGGCGGCCGCCTCGGCGAGCGCGGTGACGTTCATGAGTGTCAGCATGGGCTGACAAGCACCCGCTTGTCAACCCAAGCTGACAGGGCGGCCTCGGGTCAGACGAGAGCGCCGTCGCGGGCGACGACCCGGCCCGCCTTCAGCACCAGCGACCTGGCGGGCCGGACGCAGACCGCCTCGGCGGCGTTGCGGGCCTCGATCACGACCAGGTCGGCCACGTCGCCCACGCCGAGGCCGTAGCCGTCCAGCCCGGTGACGCGCGCACCGCCGTAGGTGGCCGCGTCGAGGGCCAGCTCGACGTCCTCGTCGAGCGGACCGGTCTGCTGGGCCTGCAGCAGCGCGCGGTCGAGCATGCACCCGGTGCCGAACGGGCTCCACAGGTCGCGCACGCCGTCGTTGCCCAGGGTCATCGGCACGCCCGCCGCCGCCAGCTCCTTCAGCGGCATCGCCCGGCCCGGCGGGGCGATGGAGGCGATGGCGACGCCCGCCTCGGCCAGCCCGTCGAGCAGTTCGGCCCGTACGGCGGGCGAAGCGTCGGAGAGCGCGAACCCGTGACTGACGGTGACCTTGCCGCGCAGGCCGAGGGCCTTCGCGCGCTCGATGATGAGGCGGTACTGCCATTCGCCGAGCGAGCCGCGGTCGTGCAGGTGGATGTCGACGCCGACGCCGTGCTTGTCGGCCAGGCCGAACACGATGTCGAGGTGCTTGACCGCGTCGCTGTCGAGACCGGCGGGGTCGAGGCCGCCGATGAGGTCGACGCCCTGCTCGAGCGCCTGCTCCAGCAGGCGGTCGGTGCCCGGCGCGATGAGCAGGCCGGCCTGCGGGAAGGCGACGAGCTGGGCGGTGATGCGGCCCTCGTGGCGCGCGAGCGCCTCGCGGACGGCGTGGACGGCGTCCAGGCCCATGAGGGTGTCGACGTCCACGTGCGTGCGGACGTGGGTGGTGCCCAGCGTGATCATGTTGGCCAGGAGGGCGGAGATGTAGTCGGCGCTGGGGATGCCGAGTTCGGGACGGCGCTCCTGGCCGCCGCGGATCTTGCCCATGAGGCCGGGCGCGGAGCTGTGGGGCGTCCACGGGCCGCCCCACAGCGTCTTGTCGATGTGGGCGTGGCCGTCGATGAGGCCGGGGATGACCAGCTTGCCGCCGAGGTCCTCGACGGCGGCCGCGCCGCCCTGGAGCCCGGACCCGATCTCGGCGATGCGGCCGTCCCTGATCAGCACGTCGGCGGGGCCCGCGCCCCAGAGGTTGGCGTTGCGCAGCAGCAGCTCGGTCGTCATGAGAGTTAATGGTATACCGCTATGCGCCGCACGGGACGCGGGCAGCGGCCTCGGACCTCAGCCCGCGGGCGCGACCCTCGTGCGCATCCCGAGCGTCCGGCACCTCAGCCCGCGGGTGCAGACCGTCGTGCGCATCATGAGAGCCCGGCCCGGGGCTCAGCCCGCGGGCGCGACCGTCGTGCGCATCGTGAGCGCGCTGCCGTCCGGCGACAGCGTGAGCGTCACGCTCGCCGCGCCCAGCCGCGAGGTGCGCTTCACGTGCGTGCCGCCGCACGGGATGGAGACCTCCCCCTCGGGCAGCGCGCAGTGCCAGGTACGGCGGGCGGTGAGCCCCTGGTCTGGCACGTCGATCCAGACCGGCGCGTCGGCGCCGATCCACTCCTTGAGCGTGTCGTCGGCCCGCCGGGCGACCTCGTCGAGGTCGAGCCCCTCGGCGGAGAAGCCCTTCTTGCGCAGCGACTTGCCCAGCCGGTACTCGTCCACGCTGCCGTTGGGGATGATCCGCGACGCGATGATCGCGCTCTGGTCGAAGTCGGGGTTGCCGAGGGCGTCGAGCCTGGCCTCCTTGCGCCAGTGGCCCGCCAGCGCGGCGTTGAGGGCCAGCGCGGCCAGGTGGCAGCCGGTGTGACCGGCCGACAGCGCCCGGCGGTGGGCGGCGTCGACCTCGAGGTCGACCTCGGTCCCGACCTCGATCGGCGCCTCGGTGACGTGCACGACGAGCCACTGCCAGCCGTCGGTGCCCCGCCGTACGGGGATGTCCTCGTCGAGGAAGACCTCGCCCTCGGCCGACACCGCGCCGGTCACGCAGTCGACGACGGGCAGCCCGCCGATCGTGCCGCGATCGGCGGGCTGGTCGGGCCAGGTGTGGTCGAGCGGGTGGAAGGGAGTGGAAGCGGTGACGAGGCCGTGCCGTACCCCCGCCGGCACGGACCCCACGATCTCCGAACGGCCGCTGACCTGGCCTTGCGGGAAAGTGACAACAGTGGATCTCACACCGCTATCGTCTCAGCCTTCTCCTTCTCGGCCGGCACGGGGCGGCGGGCGCCCTCGTCCTCGAGGAAGCGGTTGCCCCCGGCGTACCAGCCGGTGAGAAGCTGGACGCCGACGACGGCGAGCATCATCAGGTACGGCACCTGCCACCCGCCGGTGACCTCGTACAGCACGCCGACCAGGAGCGGGCCCGCCCCGGCGATGAGGTAGCCGACGCTCTGCCCGAAGGCCGACAGCGCGGCGGTGGCCTCGGCGGTGCGGGTGCGCAGCGCGAGCATGGTCAGCGCCAGCGGGAACGAGCCCATCCCGATGCCCACGAACAGCACCCACACCCACGCGGTCGACGACGGGGCGAACCACAGGCCGAGGAAGCCGACCACGTAGAAGCCCACGAGCCCCGCCACGACCGGCCGCTGGTCGCGGAAGCGGGTGGCCAGCGAGGGCAGCACAAGCGAGACGGGAATGCTCAGCGCGGTGAAGACGCCGAGGATCATCCCGGCCTGGCCGGTGGTGTAGCCGCTGTCGGTGAGGATCTTGGCCAGCCAGCCGAACATGATGTAGGCGATCATCGACTGGGTGCCGAAGTAGACGGCCACCGCCCACGCCAGCTTGCTGCGCACCAGACGACCGCGGCTCGCCTGCGACCTGGTGGTGTCCCGCTCCGGCTCACTGCGCAACAGCGCAAGCCACGGAATGGCGGCGACGACCGCCAGTGCCGCCCACACGCCGAGCGCGACGTGCCAGTTGCCGTCGGCGGCACGCTCGATCGGGACGGTGGCGGAGGCGGCGAGCATGGTGCCCACCGCCAGGGCGGTGGTGTAGACGGTGGTCATGGCCCCCGCGCGGGCGGGGAAGTGGCGCTTGATCAGGGTGGGGATGAGCACGTTGCCGATCGCGCCGCCGGACAGCGCGACCGCGCTGCTCAGCAGGAAGACCGGGGCCGAGTCGACCGACGCCCTGACCACCAGCCCGACGCCGAGCGTGACCAGCGCCAGCAGGAGCAGGCGGTGCTCGCCGATCCTGCGGGCGAGGGACGGCGTGATCGCGCCGACCGTGGCGAAGGCGAGCACGGGCAGGGTGGTGAGGAGTCCCGTGCCGACGCTCGACATGCCGAGGCCTGCGGCCAGCCGGTCGAGCAGGGGGCCGACGCTGGTGACGGCGGTGCGCAGGTTCAGCGCCGCGAGGACGATTCCCAGTACGAGCAGCCAGGCCAACGAGCCGGTTCTGCCGCCTCTGGACTCTTGGGTGAGCACGCTCATGCTGGACCGATTCCTCCAGTCGTTGAATCATGGGATGACTTGATGAGTCACCAGCCTAACAGGACTGAAACAGACGTTTATTCCTGACCCATGAGACGGCGCGGCACGGCGGAGGCCCCGCGCGCACGAAAGAGCCCCCATCCCGGAGGCCGGGATGGGGGCGGGGGATGCGCTTCTCGCCAGGTCACGTACCGGCGGGCTCACGCGGCGACGTCCCGGGGGCCCTTGTGCGACGACGCCCCACGCGCCCGCGTGGTCACGCGACCCCGTACGACAAGCGACTAGAGGATCGGGCCGGGAGCCGGCGGCGGCTCCTCGCCGGGACGGCGACCGGCGGGCGGGACCGGTCCAGGGCCGGGCGGGGGCAGCTGGGGCTCACGGGGGTAGTCGTCGCCGCCGACGACGTTCGGCGGCGCCGGCTCGCCGTAGCCCGTGCCCGCGCTGGAGCCGCGCTGATGCCTGCCCGGCACGTCACCGCGCCACGCGCCGGTCTCGCCGCCGCGCGACTCGATGAAGTCCTTGAACCGCTCGAGGTCGCCGCGCACGCGGGCGCGCACGATCTGCAGCCAGTCGCCGACGGTCTCGACGAAGCCCTCGGGGTCGTACTCCATCTGGAGCGTGACCCTGGTGGTGGTGTCGTCGAGCCGGTGGAAGGTCACCACACCGGCCTGGTGCGGCTTGTCGACCGAGCGCCATGCGATCCGCTCGTCCGGGTGCTGTTCGGTGATCTCGGCGTCGAACTCCCTGGTGACCCCGGCGATGTCGACCAGCCAGTGCGTACGCGTGTCGGTCACCTGTTTGACCGACTCCACGCCCTCCATGAATTCGGGGAAGCTCTCGAACTGCGTCCACTGGTTGTAGGCGACGGAGACCGGAACCTTGACGTCAACTGAATGTTCGATGGTGCTCATGGCATCCCGAACTGCCCAGAAGGGCGGCCGGCTAACGCCTGCGCAGCAACCAGTAGAGGCCGACGAGCGGCAGCACGAGCGGAATGAACAGGTAGCCCCTGCCGTAGGCGGACCAGACCGTGTCGTGCGGGAAGGCCGACGGCGCCAGCAGGCTGGCCGTCCCGATGACCAGGACGCCCGCCAGCTCGATGCCGAGCGCCCACAGGGCCAGGCGGCGCGCGCCGCGGGCGAGGGCGACGGTCAGCAGGACGTAGACGGCGGCGGCGAAGGCCGACAGCGAGTACGCCAGGGGCGCCTCGCCGAACTTGGTCAGGATCTGCACGGCCGCCCGCGACCCGGCGGCCAGCGCGAACAGTCCGTAGAGGGCCAGCAGCGCCCGCCCCGGGCCGGTGCCGATGCCGGTGGGCCCGCTCACGCGCCGCCCCGCCCCGCCGTGCTCGCCCGGCGGCCCGGGCGGGAGCGCGGTCCCCCCGCCGTCATGCCACGCCCTGCCAGATCTGCAGCAGCCGTCCGGTCATCACCGCGATCGCGAACCCGGTGACGACCAGGATCGCCGACCCCCACCTGCTCCGCTCGGCCAACGCCAGGAACACGCCCGCGGGCGGGATGAGCACGGTGCCGGCCAGGTAGCCGAACAGCGTGGCCTTGTCCTGCGGGCCCTGCCCGGCGGCGACGGCGGCGATCGCCACGCCCGCCTGGGCCAGCACGGCCACTTCCAGGACGGCGAAGCCGATCAGCAGGACCATGCCCATCGCGCGGTTGCGGATCGCGACGATGAGGCTCGCCAGGGCCAGCAGCAGGGAGCCGACGATGACGCAGGTCGCCAGGGTGGTGTTCATCGCGGGACAGGCTACCGCGCGCCCCTGCCGGTCTCGATACCGTCCGGCACCCGGCGCACGCGTGCGCGGAGTGCCGGCCGCGACGCCCGCCTCCCAAGCCGGTCAGCGCCCTCGCCCGAGCCGGTCAGCGCCCTCGCCCGAGCCGGTCAGGGGGCCGTCGGGCGTCGCGAAGGTCGACCGCAGCAGGGTCGCCATGTGCAGGCCGTACTCCTCGGGGGTCCAGCCCCGCTCGACGAGCAGGCGCTCCAGCAGGGACCAGGACATCAGACCCCACAGCATGTCGACGGCGGCCTCGAGGGTCCACGGAGGGGCCAGCCTGCCCTCGTCGGCCAGCCACGACAGCAGCCGGGTGCAGCCGCGGCGCCAGTTGTCCATCGTGGTCCGGTGCAGCTCGGCGGCGTCGGGGTCGACGGAGCGGGCGCGTTCGACGGCCAGGGACACCGCCATGATGCGCGGGTGAGCCCGGGCCAGGTGGTGGGCCCACTCGCCGAGCGCGCTCACCGCGTCGGGGCTGTTCCACACCCGCTCCAGCGAGGAGCCGATGTCCTCGGTGGCGCCCAGGTGGCGGTACAGCTGGGTCAGGAGGTCGCCGCGCGAGGCGAAGTGCAGGTAGAGGGCGCGCGGGGAGACCCCGGCGCGCGCGGCGACGGCGGCCATGGTCGTCGCCTCGAAGCCCTCCTTCTCGATGAGCTCGCGGGCGGCGGCGAGCAGCGCCTCACGGGTGCGGCGGCTGCGGGCGTTCTGCGGCTTGTCGATGGCCGCCATCAGCGTGACCCTCCCCAACTGCAGACTCTGTGCACTTTCCTCTTGCAGGAACTTCATACTATCTGTAGGTTCCAAATTGCAGACGATGTGAAGTTCAGGAGGAACCCATGTCAGCGCATGTGGCAGTGATCTACTACAGCTCGACCGGCGCGGTGCACGCCCTGGCCCAGGCGGTCGCCGACGGGGCGTGGAAGGCCGCGGCGGCCGTCCGGCTCCGCAGGATCGCCGAGACCGCGCCCGCGGAGGCCATCGCGAGCAACCCGGCCTGGCAGGAGCACGTCGCGCGGGCCGCCGACGTACCCGAGGCCACGCTGGACGACCTCGAATGGGCCGACGCCATCGTGTTCGGCACTCCCGTCCGGTACGGCACGCCGGCCGCCCAGCTCAAGCAGTTCATCGACGGCACCGGCGCGATGTGGCGACAGGGCAGGCTCGCCGGCAAGGTGTGCGGGGCCTTCACGGCGGGCTCGACCGCGCACGGCGGCCAGGAGAGCACGATCCTGGCCCTGACCAACGTGTTCCACCACTGGGGCGGCATTATCGTGCCGCCCGGTTACACCGACCCGGTGCAGTTCCGGCTCGGCAACCCCTACGGCACCTCGTTCGTCGCCGGCATGGGCGGCCTGCCGGGCGAGGTGGAGCTGGCCGCCGCCCGTCACCAGGGCAGGCGGATCGCCGAGGTCGCCTCCCGCCTGGCCGCGAGCGCGGCATGACGCGGCGCCGGAGGGCGCTGGCCGTGGGCGGCGCGGTGCTCGCACCCGCGCTGATCGGCCTGGCCGCCCTGCTCCTGGGCGCGGACATGCGGGTGGACATGCGCAACGGCCAGCCGCCCATGGTGGTCGCCCTCCCTCTGGTCGTGGCGTTCGCGCTGGTCTTCGCCCTGCTCGGCTGGGCGGCACTGGCGATCATGGAACGGCTCACCGCGCGGGCCGCGACCGTCTGGACGGTCCTGGCGGTGATCGTGCTGCTGGTGTCCTTCCTGCCGATCGTCGCGGCGGAGGCGTCGGGCGGCACCAAGGGCGCGCTCGCGCTCATGCACCTGGCCGTGGCCGCCGTCCTCATCCCCGGGCTGCGGAGCTCGGGGGTCGCGAGGACCGCCGGGCGATCCCCTGAGCGCGGCGCCTACGATTGATGGAGTGGAACGAATCCTGGTCAGCGCCTGCCTGATGGGCCGCCGTGTGCGCTACGACGGAGGTGCCAAGACCAGCACCGACGCCCTGCTCGCCGAGTGGCGCGAGCAGGGCAGGCTGGTGCCCTTCTGCCCCGAGGTCGAGGGCGGGCTGCCGACGCCCCGGCCGGCCGCCGAGATCGAGGGCGGCGCGGGGGGCGCGGCCGTGCTGGCGGGCGCCGCCCGCGTGCTCGACACCGAGGGCAGCGACGTCACCGGCGCCTTCCTGGCCGGCGCCCAGGGCGCTCTCGCAGCCGCGAGCTCCTTCGGCATCAAGATGGCCGTCCTGAAGGAGGGCAGCCCGTCCTGCGGCGCGCTGACCATCTACGACGGCACCTTCCGCGGCCGCAGGACCCCTGGCCAGGGGGTCACCGCCAGCCTGCTGGAGCTGCACGGCATCAAGGTGTTCACCGAGGACCACATCGCCGAGGCGGGCGATTACCTGCGCGCCCTCGAGGCGTAGAGGGATCCCGCCAGACCCAGCACGAGCAGGGTGGCGATGATCCGGTGGTACCAGTCGTTGAGCGGCGTCGACTGGCCCGCGCCGAGGGTGCGGGCGACGACGCCGAGCAGGACGCCGCCCAGCGCGACGGCGTGGCCGAGCCGCAGGCCCGTCCAGGCCCAGGGCCTGGACGCGAGCGCGCCGTACGCGCCGGTGACCAGCGCGGTGCCGCAGAGGGTCTCGACGATGACGGCGGGCACGATGACCGGCTCGGCGACCGGGCCGATGGCCACGCCGGCGTGCAGCAGCGCGCCGAGGTAGAAGCTGAGGGCGTAGCCGGCGGCGAGCGCGCCGAGGATCTTCCTGAGGCTGTTCACGCTTCCACGCTCGCAAGCACGGCCGCCGCCGCAATCCGCCCGTCGTGGGCATCGCCGCTACGCCCGGTGGCGTACCAGTACTCCCAGGTGCCGGTGCGGTCCGGCGCCGACCCCACCCTTCCCTTCTCCGCGCGGGCTTGACCCTGACACCGTGTCAGCCCATAGGTCCTGGCACCATGAAGCCGATGAAACACATCAGCCCCGGCGAGGCGGGGTTCGCACCGGACCTGGAGGAGCGGCTCGCGGCCAGGTTCGGCGAGTTGCACGGGCTCGTGGTGTTCAAGGACGGCGCGCTGCTGTTCGAGCGGTACGGCGAGGGCGAGGACCACTCGTGGAACGTCTCCCTCGGCGTGGTGGCCTTCGGCCCCGACACGCTGCACGACATCAGATCGGTCACCAAGAGCGTCGTCGGCCTCCTGTACGGCATCGCGCTGGCCGACGGCCTGGTGCCCGATCCTGAGCAGCCGCTGCTCGCGCACTTCCCCGAATACTCCGACCTGGCCGCCGACCCGCGAAGGGCGGCGCTGAAGGTCGAGCACGCGCTGACCATGACGCTGGGCCTGGAATGGCGGGAGGACCTGCCGTACACGACGCCGGAGAACAGCGAGATCGCGATGGAGCTCGCGCCCGACCGGCACCGCTTCGTCCTGGAGCGGCCGATCGTCGAGGAGCCGGGACGGCGCTGGCACTACTGCGGCGGCGCGTCGGCGCTCCTGGCCCGGCTCATCGTCAAGGGCTCCGGCCTGCCGCTGCCCGAGTTCGCGCGCAGGCGGCTGTTCGAGCCGCTCGGCATCGGCGCCTTCGAGTGGCTGGCGGGCGACGACGGGGTGCACTCGGCCGCCTCGGGCCTGCGGCTGGCGCCACGCGACCTGGCGCGGATCGGTCAGGCCGTGCTGGACGACGGCGCGGGCGTCGTGCCCGCCTCGTGGCTCGGCAGGGCGCTGCGCCCGAAGGTGGAGGTCGACGAGGGCACCGCCTACGGCTACCAGTGGTGGCTGGGCACGGGCAGCCCGCCGTTCGTGGCGGGCAACGGCAACGGCGGCCAGCGCCTGGTCGTCCGCCGCGATCTCGGCCTGGTCGTGGTCACCACCGCGGGCGGTTACGACTCTCCCGAGGTGTGGGAGACCACGCAAGCCGTCCTGGACGGGCTGCTGGCGGCGCGCGTCACGAGCTGATTCCGCTTCACCAGGGCGTTCGGTGTCAAACCCGGACGGCGGGGAAGCTCCATGGCATGTTCATCGATCGGGCGGACGCTGGGCGGCGGCTCGCCGCCCAGCTGCGGCATCTGGCGAAGGAGGATCCCGTCGTCCTGGGGCTGCCGCGCGGCGGGGTGGCCGTCGCCTTCGAGATCGCCAGGGCGCTCGACGCGCCGCTGGACGTGGCGCTGGTGCGCAAGCTGGGCGTGCCGGGCCGGCCGGAACTGGGGTTCGGCGCCCTCGGCGAGGACGGCGTGCGCGTCGAGAACGAGTCGCTGATGCGGGCGGCGGGCGTGACACCCGAGGACGCCGCGCGGGTGGCCGAGCGGGAGCGCGCCGTCATCGAGCAGCGTGCCGAGCGGCTGCGGGCGGGACGGGCGAGGGTCCCGCTGGCGGGCCGTACCGTCATCGTGGTCGACGACGGCATCGCGACGGGTGCGACGGCGCGGGCGGCGTGCGCGGTGGCCAGGGCGCACAGGGCGGCGAAGGTGGTCGTGGCCGTGCCGGTGCGGGCGCCCGGCACGGTGCTGCCCGAGGCCGACGAGGTGGTCTGCCTGAGCGAGCCGCAGGGGCTGCGGGCGATCTCGCAGTGGTACGAGAACTTCGACCAGGTCAGCGAGGACGAGGTGATCGAGCTGCTCGACCGGGCGTCCTCGGGCGTGCCGCACGAGACGCTGTCGGACGCCGACGTCTTCGTGGGCGAGGTCGAGCTGACCGTGCCGCAGGGGGCGGGCGGGATCGTGGTGTTCGCGCACGGCAGCGGCAGCGGCCGGCACAGCCCCCGCAACCAGCAGGTCGCCGCCACGCTCAACCACGCGCGGCTGGGCACGCTGCTGTTCGACCTGACCCGTCAGGACGAGGACGTGTTCGACATCCCGCTACTGGCCGAGCGGCTGCTCAGGGCCACGGCCTGGGTGCGCCGGCGGATGCCCGCGGCGCGGATCGGCTTCTTCGGCGCCAGCACGGGCGCGGCGGCGGCGCTGTGGGCCGCCGCCGAGCTGCGCGACGAGATCGCCGCCGTCGTCTCCCGCGGCGGCCGCCCCGACCTGGCGGGCGCCCGGCTGCGCGAGGTGACTGCGCCGACGCTGCTCGTCGTGGGCGAGCGTGACCACACGGTGCTGTCGCTGAACCGCGCGGCGCAGCAGCAGCTCCACTGCCCCAACAAGCTGGAGATCGTGCCCGGCGCGACGCACCTGTTCGAGGAGCCGGGAACGCTCCAGGTGGTGGCCGAGCTGGCGAGCGCGTGGTTCGCGCGGCATCTCAACCGTTGAGCACCTCGACAGGATGATCTAAACCTTTTGCCGATTTCCCGAGTCAAACACTGACACCGGACATGGGGGCCCGGCGACGCATCGCTACGGGGAAGGAAATCGGCACATGCCTGTCGACCTCACCAACGCACGACCTCTGGCCTGGGATTCGGCCACGCTCGACGCGGACACCAAGGAGATGCTCGACAATCTCCAGCCGAACATTCTACGCGCTCATGTTCGCGAGCACCTTTCTCTCCTTTTCATCAGATTCAACGACATTTCAGATGGCAAGCGCTTTTTACGGACAATTGCCACCAGACATCTCAAGTCCGCCCGCAAACACCTTGAAGAGGTGCGGGCCTTCGGCAAGGACGGGCGGCCCGGCACGCCGTACGTCGGGATCGGCATCAGCAAGGCCGGCTACCGCGACCTCGGCCACAGCGTCGAGGACCTGCGCAGGTTCGGCGACCGCGCCTTCCGCGACGGCATGAAGCGCAGGATCGCCGAGGTCAACGACCCTGCCGTGACCGAGTGGGAGGCGGCCTACCAGCGCGAGATCCACGCCGTCGTGCTCATCGGCGACGCCCGGCCCGAGCCCGTCGCCAAGCTCAGGAAGGAGATCCTCGGCCAGCTGCCCGGCACCGCCCGGGTGCTCGGCGAGGAGACCGGCGCCGGCATGCGCAACCCGGCGGGCGACGGCATCGAGCACTTCGGCTACGTCGACGGCCGCAGCCAGCCGCTGTTCGTCGCCGACGAGGTCGCCAAGGAGCCGCGCAAGCACTGGAACCCGGCCTTCCCGCTGGGCAACGTGCTGGTCGCCGACCCGTTCGCGCCCGACGCGAACCGGCACTTCGGCAGCTACTTCGTCTTCCGCAAACTGGAGCAGGACGTCAGGGCCTTCAAGGAGATCGAGCGGGACCTGGCCGACGCCCTCGGCCTGACCGGCGCCGACCGCGACCGGGCCGGCGCGATGCTGGTCGGCCGCTTCAAGGACGGCACCCCGATCACGGAGAAGGCCAGGGCGGGCGGCGGCCCGGTCGGCAACGACTTCACCTTCGACGCCGACACCGGCGACAAGTGCCCGTTCAGCGGCCACATCCGCAAGACCAACCCCCGGTTCGACAGCATCAGGAACGTGCTGATGGCCCGGCGCGGCCAGACCTACGGCGAGCGCGCCGACCGGCCGTGGGACGACGCCCCGCCGGAGACCAGGCCGAGCGGCGGCGTGGGGCTGCTGTTCATGGCGTTCAACTCGAGCCTGGAGAACCAGTTCGAGTTCACCCAGCGCGACTGGGCCGACAACGCCGACTTCCTCAACCCGGGCACCGGGCACGACCCGGTGATCGGGCAGGGCGTCCGCGACATCAAGGTCGCCTTCCCCAAGGTCTGGGGCAGGCCGGAGCAGTCGGCGCCGCAGGCACAGGTCGCTCAGACGGTCACGATGCGGGGCGGGGAGTACTTCTTCATGCCCTCCCTGGCCTACCTGCGCGGCCTCTGACCCCTCCGGGCCCGGGGTACGGCCGGCCGTACCCCGGGCCATCCCCCGCCCGGTCGTCCCCCGGTCGTCCCTCGCCCGGCGGGCGGTACGGGATCCACGGCCTGCGGGGGCCTGTGCGGATCATGCCTGATGCCGTAGCATCCACGGCTTATGAGCATCGGCAACGCCTTCATGGGGCTCCTGTTCATCATCCCGTCGCTGATCCTCTCCGTCGTCGGCATCGTGCTGACCGCCCGCGCCAGGGGCGAGCACGGCAGGGCGGCCACGTTCGGCCTGACCGGCTGCGTCTTGCTGCTGCTGGGCGCCATCCTGCAAGGGGTATGGCAGGTCCTGCTCCCCGCGGTCGTCGAGTCGGCCGGCTACGAGATGTTCGCGCTGGTGAACGCCGTGGCCGGGTTCGTGTTCATGATGGTCGGCGTGATCGGCACCGGTCTGCTGATCGCCGGCGTGGTCGCCCGCCGCACCCCGCCGCAGCGCGAGCCGTACCAGCAGCAGGCGCCGGGCTGGCAGCAGCCGCCCCCGCCCGGTCAGTGGCCCACCCGATAGCCCGCGTCCCCGCACGGCCTGGTCCGCCGTGCCCACCCGCCGCTCCTGTCACCAGAATTCGTGGCATGCGAGCAATGCCGGATCGGTATCGCGATGTGGGACCGCTGGCTATATTCAGCGGGAGAGATCGTCGAGGTTCGCGGGGGGATGCATGACGGCAGAGGGCGATCCCGACCACACGGTCCGCATCCGGCGTCCGCAGCCGGGCCAGCCGGGCCAGCCGCTGCCGGTCCAGCCTCCGGCTGGACCGCCCGCCCCGCCACCCACGGGACCACACCCCGGGCCACCCACGGGACCGCACGCCGGCCCGCATCCCGGGACGCATCCCGGGCCGTCGCCCACCGGCCCTCATGTCGGCCCGCCCACGGGGCCGCACGCCGGGCCCCATACCGGGCCCCATACCGGGCCCCATACCGGGCCCCATACCGGGCCCCATACCGGGCCCCATACCGGGCCCCATACCGGGCCCCATGCCGGGCCCCATGTCGGGCCGCCCTCCACCGGGCCCCATCCTGGGCCGCCCGCGGGGCCGCGTCCGGGCTCGCCTGCCGGGCCGCCGGGGCAGCCGGCCTTCGAGGGACCGGGGACGGTCCGCCTGCCGTACACGCCGGACGAGCTCCCGCCGGTGGTCTACGGCCCGCCGCCGAAACCCCGCCGGCACCTGGTGGTGATCGGGGTGATCCTGTTCCTGCTCCTCGTGGGCGCCCTGGTGTTCGGGGCGCTCCGGCTGACCGCGGCGGCCGCCGACACCGGCCGCCCGCACGGCACCGCCCAGGGCCTGGCCGGTCCCCGGTAGGAACGCGCTGGAGGATCCTCCAAAACCGCCACGGTTCACGGGCCCGAGTTTCGTGAGCGGGGGGCACGCGCGGGAGACAGCGGGGCGGGGTTGTTGATGTTCGGCACGGTCGCCGCCACGGGCATCCGCACGCTGTCGAGGGTGAGCTTCGCCGGCAACTCCAACCTGCTCGTCGTGGCGGTGTCGATCGGCATCGCGCTGGTGCCGCTGGGCGCCGAGGGGATCTACGACAGGTTCCCCCACTGGTTCCAGATCATCATGCACAGCGGCATCAGCGCCGGTTGTGTCGCGGTCATCCTGCTCAACCTGCTCTTCAACCACACCGGCAGGAAGGTGGCCCCTCAGAGCTGACGCAGCGTGCGGGCCAGGCCGTCGGGTGAGTCGCTGCGCGCCACCACCGCGCCGAGTACCTCGCGCAGTGTCGCCACCTCGGCCTCGCCCAGCTCGGCGGCCATCCGCCGCTCGAAGTCCACGTGGAAGTCGTGCGCGGTCGCCATCAGCGCGCGGGCGGCGCCGGTGAGGTGCAGCATCTTCACCCGCCCGTCGGCGGGGTCGGCGACCCGTTCGACGTATCCGGCGGCCACCATCTCCTCGACCGTCTTGGCGGCGCCCTGCGGGGTGATCTGCAGCTTGGCGGCGAGCCCGCTGGTCGTGGTGGGCTCCACCGCCAGCACCTTGAACGCGTAGCCGAACGTGGGCCGCAGGTCGGTGAACCCGTGTTCGGCCAGGTGCTCGTGGAGCTCGGCGACGAACTGGTTGAAGGCGAGCCCGAGCAGCACACCGAAATCCATTGACAACCCCTCCTCGGATATACAACCATGGTTGAACACCTTGGTTGTAGATCTGCTGGAAGGATACCACCCATGCCTATCGTGAGCGGAGCGGACGCTCCCGTTTACACCATCGGCACCACCCGCTTCACCGGCCTGGCGGCGCCGAGCCGGGGCGCGTCGGAGACCTGCGTCTGGCGCACCACGGTCGCGCCGGGCACCGAACCGAACGAGCACTCCTTCGACCGCGAGGAAGTCCTGGTCGTCATCGCGGGCAGCGGCGTGGCGCGCCTCGACGGGACCGAGCACACCATCACCTCGGGCGACGCGATCGTGGTGCCGGCGGGCGTCCGGTTCGGCCTGGGCAACCCGCACGCCGAGCCGATGGAGCTGATCGTCGCACTGCCCGTCGGCGCCCTGGCCACGCTGGCCGACGGCACCACCCTCGTCCCGCCGGCGGCGGTGTGATGACCGTCATCTGCGGCGCCGACGCGCCGACCTTCACCGTCCCCCACGTCACCGCCACCGGCCTGGCGGCGCCCAGCAGGGGCGCGCGAGAGACCTGCGCCTGGCGCTTCACGATCGTCTCGGGCGCGCCCGACGACAACGTCCACATGGTCGACAGGGAGGAGATCTTCGTCGTGCTGTCCGGCGGCGTGCGCGCGACCGTGGCGGATGAGGGGCACGCGCTCACCGCCGGCGACGCGCTGATCGTGCCGCCGCACACGCCGTTCGCCCTGGGCAACCCGTACGGCGAGCCCGCCGAACTCGTCGCGGTGCTGCCCGTCGGCGGCCGGGCCATCATGCCGGGAATGGAGCCTTTCATCCCACCATGGGCGCAGTGAATGGCCCCTGACTCTCGGAAACCGAGCCCGTACGGTTCGGCGTCGAGAAGGGAAGGACCATGACCGGAACTCGCCCCGGGGCCACGAAACCGCCTCCGACGTGGGCGAACACGCCGCCACACCGCAGGCCCGGCCGGTCGCGAATACAGCGCGACATGGAGGGATGACCATCCGTAGGTAAAGTGTTTACCTCACCCAGTCAGAGGAAACTTTCTTAACTTCTGACAAGATCATCGTTCTGGTAACGAAACGTGTCATATACCCCGAACCCTCCCGCACGGTGCAAATGTGTGCCCCGGAAAAACAGGCACTCTTGCTGGGGGAGATCCCTTGGTGATCGAACGAGTTCACGAGGCATTCGCCGCGCAGGTGCGACGCACTCCTGAGCGCACCGCGGTGGTGGCGGGCACCACCCGCCTCACCTATGCCGAACTGGACGAACGGGCCGAACTGGTCGCCGCCGAACTGCGCCGCCGGGGAACGGGGCACGGAGATTCGGTGGGCGTGTGCCTCGACAGGGACGAAGGACTGCTCGCCGCCGTCCTCGGGGTGTGGAAGGCGGGGGCGATCTACGTGCCGCTCGACCCCGCCTACCCCGCCGACCGGCTGGAGTTCATCGCCGCCGACGCCGAGATGGCACAGCTGATCACCTCGACACCCGTCGCCCGCAGGCAGGAGGCGGTGCTGCGCTCGTCGGGCGCCGCCCCGCTCCTGCTCGACACGCTCACCGCCGTCGAGGGCGCGGCCGTCGAGGGCACCGCCGGTGAGGGCGCGGCCTTACCCGGCCCGGCGGAGACCGGCGACGGCTCGGACGTCGCCTACGTGATCTACACCTCGGGCTCGACCGGCCGGCCCAAGGGCGTGGTCATCGAGCACCGCAACGCGATGGCCCTGCTCACGTGGGAGACCGGCGTCTACGCCGACGAACTCCACGGCATGCTCTTCGCCACCTCCGTCTGCTTCGACCCGAGCATCACCCAGATGTTCATGCCGCTCATCGCCGGCGGCACGGTGATCGTCGCCGACACCGTGCTGTCGCTGCCGTCGCTGCCGGCCCGTGACGAGGTGCGCGCCCTGTACGGCGCGCCGTCCGCCCTCACCGCCCTGCTCAACGAGCCGCTCCCGCCGAACGTCCGTACGGTCATCGCCGGTGGCGAGGCGCTCACCAGGGCGCTGGTCGACCGCTTCTACGCCAACCCCGGCGTGCGCCGCGTCGTCAACGTGTACGGCCCGACGGAGTGCACCGTCACGTGCACCTCTGCCGAGATCACCCGCGACGACACGGCCGAGCCGACCATCGGCGGCCCCTACGCGGGCTCGATCCTGTCGGTCCGCGACGAGCGGGGCGAGCCGCTGGGCGACGGCGAGCCCGGCGAGCTGTGGGTGGCCGGGCCGCTGGTCGGGCGGGGATACCTGAACCGCCCCGACCTGACCGCCGAACGCTTCGTCGTGGACGCCGAGGGCGTGCGCCACTACCGGACCGGCGACCTCGTCCGGCGCGAGCCCGGTCGAAGCAGCCAGGACGAGCAGGCCGGGCAGGACGGGCAGGGCGCGCGCTACGTGTACCTGGGACGCAACGACGACCAGGTGAAGGTGGCCGGCTTCAGGATCGAGCTCGGCGAGGTGCAGGCGGCGCTGGTCCGCCACCCGTCGGTCAACCACGCGGCCGTCCTCACCCAGACCGACCGCAACGACGTCCGCCGCCTGGTCGCCTACGTCGAGCCGGCGCCCGGCGCGGCACCAGGATCTCTCACCGAGGTCGAGCTCCGGCAGTGGCTGCGCGACCGCCTGCCCGACTACATGGTGCCCACCCGCATCACGGTCATGGACCGTCTCCCCCTCGGCCCCACCGGCAAGATCGACAGGGCCGCGCTCCCGGCCGCCGACCTCACCGCCGCCCGCGGCGAGTACACCGCCCCCTCCACCGACACCGAGCGGCGCCTGGCCGACATCATCGGCACGGTCCTCGGCGTCGAGCGGGTGGGCGTCCACGACCACTTCACCGACCTGGGCGGCCACTCCCTCGCCGCCGCCCGCGTCTGCGCGATGATCGAGCGCGACCTCGGGGCCCGCGTGGTCCTGACCGCCTTCCTCGGCCGTCCCACGATCGCCGAGCTGGCCCCGCTCGTCGAGGTGGCCGAGCGGTCGACCGGCGCGGCCGCCCTGGTGCGCCACCACGGCGCGACCCGCTACCCGCTGACCGCCGCCCAGCACGGCATGTGGCTCCTGCGCGAGGTGAGCCACACCCGCAACGCCACCACGCTCGCCTTCCGGCTGCGCCTGGCCGGGCTCACCGACGCCGCGCCCGTGAGGGCGGCCCTCGACGGGCTGGTGCGTGACCACGAGGTCCTGCGCAGCGTGATCGTCATGGGTGAGGACGGCGAGCCGGTCGCCGAGGTCCGCCCGCCGGCTCCCGTCCCGTTCGAGGAGGACGGCGAGCCCGACATCACCCACGGCTTCGACCTGTCGGCCGAGGTCCCGCTGCTGCGCGCCTGGCTGCAGTGGCAGGACGACTCCACGGCCGAGCTCGTCGTCGTCACCGACCACATCGCCTACGACGGCTGGTCGAACGCCACGCTCCTGGCCGCCCTCACCGGCGCGGCCGGGCAGCCGCCCGTCCAGGTGGGTGACGTGGCCCTCATGGAGAAGGAGGTCGACCTCGAGCCGCTGCGCGCGTTCTGGGCCGAGGAGCTGGCGGGGGCGGCGCCGCCGTACGAGCTGGCCGGGCGCGCCGGCGGCGGGCCGAGCAGGTTCCGCGGCACGCGGCTGACCCGTCCCGTCCCCGCGCGGACCGTGGCGGCCGTGCACGACCTGGCCGCCGCGACGGGCACCACGCCGTTCGCGGTGTACTTCACCGCGCTCGGCCTGCTCGTCGCCGCCCAGACCGACCGGCCCGACGTGCTGCTCGGCGCGGCCGTCGCCGACCGCGCCCATCCCGACCTGGAGTCGCTGGTCGGCCCCCTGGTGGACGTGCTGCCCGTGCGTGTCAGGCTCGACCCCGACCTCCCCGTACGGCAGGCCGTCGCGCGCACCGCCGCCGCGACCGCCCGCTCGCTGGACCACCTGGGCCTGTCCCCGCAGGAGCGCCTGGCCGTCTCCGGCATCGAGCGCCCGCGCGGCTCCCTGCTCACCCCTGTCGTCCTGTCGCTCCAGCCGCCGAACGTGCCGGTCACCGCCACCGGCGGCGGCCTGACCGTCGAGCTGCTCGGCGAGCTGAGCGGCGGCGGCGCGCAGGCGCCGCTCACCGTGTTCGTCAACACCACGGTGGACGGCGTGGAGGTGCAGCTCGAGTACGACCTCGACCTGGTCGGGCGGGTGGCGGCCGAGGCGTTCGCCGACCGGCTGATGCGGCTGCTCGACACCCTCCTGGACGGCCCCGACCTGCCGCTGTCGGCTTTCGAGCTGGTCACCGCCGAGGAGCGGGAGCTGCTGAGGCAGTGGGGCACGGGGGCGCCGCTGCCCGAGGACGTGCCGCCGACGGTGGCGCATGCCGTCCTCGAGCAGGCCGCCCGGCAGCCCCACGCCGCCGCCGTGGTGGACGACGAGGCGACGCTCACCTACGGCGAGCTGGCCGCGCTGTCCGGCCGGATCGCCGGCGCGCTGGGCGCCGAGGCGGCGGGCGCCACCGTGGGCGTGTGCCTGCCGCGCGACCGCTTCCTGCCCGCCGCGCTGCTCGGCGTGGCCCGCGCGGGCGCCGCCTACGTGCCCGTCGAGCCCGACCAGCCCGCCGAGCGGCTGCGCTACCAGCTGGACGACGCGGGTGTCACGACGATCGTGTCGGCGGGCGACGCGCTGGCCGTGGCCCGCGAGGTGGCGGGTGAGGCGCGCGTGCTCGATCTGGCCGGCCTTCCCGAGGACGCCGGCCACGCGGGCCTGCCGGGCCCCGACGACCTGGCCTACGTCCTCTACACCTCAGGCTCGACCGGCCGGCCCAAGGGCGTGGAGGTCACGCACGCGAACCTGGCCGCGTTCGTCGCGGCCATGCGGGTCACCCCCGGCGTCCGGCCGGACGACGTCATGCTCGGCCTGACACCGTTCTCCTTCGACGTCTTCGGCTTCGACCTGTGGGTCGGGCTGGCCTGCGGCCTGCGGATCGAGCTGCTCGGCAGGGACGACGCCGTCGACGGCCACGCGGTCGCCCGCAGGATCGACGAGTCGGGGGTCACGCTGTTCACCGCGACGCCGACCACGCTGCGCATGCTGGTGGCCGCGGGCTGGAAGGGCGGGCCGCGCGTCCGCGCGATCAGCATCGGCGAGGTGCTCGACCCGGTGCTCGCCGGTGACCTGCTGGCCAGGGTCGGCGAGATGTGGAACTCCTACGGCCCCACCGAGACCACGATCTACTCCACGATGACGCTGCTGACCGCGCCGGTCGGCGACAGCGTGTCCATCGGCGGCCCGCTGCCCGGCGAGGACGTCCAGGTCCTCGACCAGGCCGGCCGCCTGGTGCCGCCGGGCATGCAGGGCGAGCTGTGGATCGGCGGCGCCGGCGTGGCGCGCGGCTACCGCGGCCTGCGCTCCCCCGCCTTCACCGACGGCCGCTACCGCACCGGCGACCTGGTGCGCTGGCGGCCGGACGGCACGCTCGACTTCCTCGGCCGCCGCGACCAGCAGGTGAAGGTCCGCGGCCACCGCATCGAGCTGGGCGAGATCGAGACGGCGCTGCGCGAGCTCGTGCCCGACGCGGCCGTGACGGTCCACGACGACCGGCTCGTCGGCTACCTCGTCGACAGCGGCGACACACCCACCGACGCCGAGCTGCGGGAGTCGTTGCGGGCGCGCCTGCCGGACTACATGGTGCCCCGCCAGTGGATCCGCGTGGCGGCCCTGCCCACCACCTCCTCCGGCAAGCTCGACCGGGCGGCGCTGCCCAAACCCGATCACGACGCCGGAAGGGAGTACGTCGCGCCGGCCTCGCAGGCGGAGCTCCTGGTCGCCGACGTCTGGCAGGCGGTGCTGAACCTCGGCGCCGTCAGCGCCGACGACGACTTCTTCGTCCTCGGCGGTCACTCGGTGGCCGCGACGCTGGTCACCGGCAGGCTCATGGAGGCTCTCGCGCTCCAGGTGCCCGTCCGGCTGCTGTTCGAGCACCCGACGCTGGCCGGCTTCGCCGCCGCCGTGGAGGAGTTGCTCATCGCGGACATGGAGGCGGGACAGTGACCGAGCTCCAGGACCGCCTCGCGGAGCGCCTGGCCGCCGCCCGCCGTACGGTGGCGCGGGCCGAGCCGGGGATCCCCGCCAGGACCGGCGAGGGGCCCGCCCCGCTGTCGCCCGCCCAGGCGCGGCTGTGGTTCCTGTCGCAGCTGGACGAGCGGGCCGCCTACAACGTGCCCACCGCGGTACGGCTGCGCGGCCCGCTCGACACGAGCGCCCTGCTCGACGCGGTCAGGGACCTGGTGGAACGGCACGAGGTGCTGCGCACCCTGGTCGGCAAGGACGGCACCACGGTCGTCCCCGCCGACCGGGTGCCCATCGGGTTCGCCGGCGAGCACGCCGACCTGGAGACGGCATTGGAGACGGCATTGGAGGCGGCATTGGAGACGGAGGCCTACCGGCCCTTCCGGCTCGAATCCGAACCGCCGACCAGGGCCACGCTGTTCGCCGGCGGCGAGGACGAGCACGTGCTGCTGCTGACCGTCCACCACGTCGCCTTCGACGCCTGGTCGCGCGACCTGGCGATCAGCGAGCTGGCCGCCCTCTACACCGCGCGGCTCGGCCTGGCCGAGCCGCCCGAGCCGCCGCGGGTCAGGTACGCCGACTACGCCCAGTGGCTGGCCGGACGGCCGGAGCCGGACGCGACCTGGTGGGTGGAGCGCCTGGCGGGTCTCGAACCGGTGCTCGACCTGCCCACCGACCGGCCGCGTCCGTCGGTGGCCGACTGGTCGGCGGGCGAGATCCCGCTGCGCGTCGACGCGGCGGGGATCAGGCGGGTGGCCGCCGAGACCGGATGCACGCCGTTCATGGTGCTGCTGGCGGTCTGGCAGGAACTGCTCGGCCGCGTCTCGGCCACTGACGACGTGCCCGTCGGCGTGCTGGAGGCGGGCCGGCTGCACCCCGACACCGAGCGGATGCTGGGCTGCTTCGTCAACACCCTGGTCATGCGCGTCGACAGGTCCGGCGGCCCGACGGGACGGGAGTTGCTGGCCCGTACCCGCGACGTGGCGCTCGAGGCGTTCGCGCACCGGGAGACACCGTTCGAGCGGGTGGTCGAGCAGGTCAACCCCGACCGCAACCTGGCCACCACGCCGATCTTCCAGGCGGTGCTCAACGTGGTGGACTCCCCCACCACCCCGCCGCGCTTCCCCGGCCTGGAAGCGGAGGTGTTCGAGCCGCCGCTGCGCACCGCCAAGTACGACCTCAACCTGGCGCTGAACAACGCGGGCGACTCCTACGCCGGATCGCTGACCTTCCGCCGCGACCTGTTCGACGAGGACACCGCCCGCAGGATGGCGGGATGGTACGTCACGCTCCTGGACGGCATGCTCGCCGACCTCGACGCGCCGGCGGGCGCCGTACCGCTCGAACCGGTCACCGGGCCGCTGGCCGCCGGGCCGAAGCGCGACTACGACCTGTCACGGCCGCTCCACCGGCTGTTCGAGGAGCACGTGGCCCGCACCCCCGACGCCGTCGCGGTGGGCGGGCTGACCTACGCCGAGGTGGACCGGCAGGCCAACAGGATCGCCCACCGGCTGATCGCCGAGGGCGTCGGCCGCGACGACGCGGTCGGGCTGCTCCTCGACCGGCGCGCCCCGCTCATCCCCGCCATCCTCGGCGTGCTGAAGGCGGGAGCGGCCTACCTGCCGCTCGAACCCGCCTCTCCCGACGAGCGGCTGGCCTACATGGTCTCCAGCGGCGAGACCCGCCTGGTGCTCGCCGACCGGGACCTGGCGTCCAGGATCGCGGGCGCGCTGGTGCTGGAGGACGTCCTCGCGCAGGACCTGCCGGACACCCCGCCCGAGGTGACCGTCTCGCCCGAGGACCTCGCCTACGTGCTGTTCACCTCGGGCTCCACCGGACGTCCCAAGGGCACGGCCGTCGAGCACCGGGCCATCGTCCACTTCCTGCTCGCGGTGGCCGAGCGCCTGACCGGCGAGTACCGTTCCTACGGCGTCGTCTCGACCTTCGCCGCCGACCTGGTCCTGACCTGCCTGCTCGGCGGGATCGTCGCCGGGGCCACCGTCCACCTGGTCGACCAGGACACCGCCACCGACCCCGAGGCCTACAGCGCCTACCTGTCGGCGCATCCCATCGACGTCATCAAGATGGTGCCGAGCCATCTGGAGCTCCTGGCGGCGCACGGCGACCTGGCCGCGATGCTTCCGGACAAGGTGCTGATCCTCGCCGGCGAGGCGACCTCCTGGGAACTGGCCGAGCGCATCAGGGCCGCCAAGCCGGGCCTGGAGCTGCAGATCCACTGCGGACCCACCGAGACGACGGTGTCCGTGCTGGCCTGCGTGGCACCGGACGCGCCGACGGGCTCGGCCGTCGTCCCCCTGGGCACCCCCCTGGCCGACGTCACCTGCTACGTGGTCGACCCCGCGGGACGGCCGCTGCCCCGTGGCGTGCCCGGTGAGCTCTGGATCGGCGGGCCCAGCCTGGCGCGCGGCTACCTGGGCCGTCCCGAGCTGACGGCCGACAGGTTCGTCCAGCACGCGGGCGAGCGCGTCTACCGCACCGGCGACCGGGTCAGGCTCGACGCCGGCGGCATGATGGAGTTCCTCGGCCGCGTCGACGACCAGGTCAAGATCCGCGGTTTCCGGGTCGAGCTGGGCGAGGTCAAGGCCGCGCTCCAGGACCAGCCGGGGGTGGCGGAGGCGGTCGTGCTGCCGATCGGCGAGGCCCACAACCGGCGGCTGGCCGCCTGGGTGGCGCCCGCCACCGCCGACCCGGCCGCGATCAGGGCGGGCCTGCGCGAGCGGCTGCCGGAGTACATGGTGCCGCCCGCCATCGTGGTCCTCGACAGCCTCCCGCTCACGCCGATCGGCAAGGTCAACAGGGCCGCGCTGCCGATGCCGGAGGTGGCCGCGGCGGGCGAGCGGATCCCGCCGAGCACGCCGGCCGAGCTGAGGGTGGCCGCCGCGTGGGCGCAGGTCCTCGGCACCGACGACTTCGGCGTCGACGACGACTTCTTCGCCCTCGGCGGCGACTCCTTCAAGGCGGTCCGCGCCGTCAGGGACATCGACCCCTCGCTGCGCGTCATCGACCTGTTCACCAGGCCCACGATCAGGGAGCTGGCCGCCTACCTGTCCGCCGACGCGGGTGAGGCGGGGATCCTGCACCGGCTCGCCGGGCCCGCCACGGCCCGCCGTACCGTGCTCTGCATCCCCTACGGCGGCGGCTCGGCCGCCGCCTACGGGCCCCTGGCGACCGCGCTGGCCGAACGGGACGCCGGCACCGCCGTCCTGGCGGTCGAGCTGCCGGGACACGACCCCGCCCGGCCAGACGAGCCCATGCTGCCGGTGCCCGAGCTGGTCGACGCCATCCTGGCGGAGCTGCCGCGCAGCGAGCAGGTCGTCGTGTACGGCCACTGCGTCGGCTCGGCCCCCGCCACGGAGGTCGCGTTACGGCTGGAGGAGGCGGGCGTGCCCGTCGCCGGGCTGTTCCTCGGCGGCAGCTTCCCCGACGCCCGGCTTCCCGGCAGGCTGTCGGCGTGGTGGAACCGCCGCTTCCCCTCCTCGCGGTGGAGCTCCGACCGCTCGCAGCGCGACTTCCTGCGCACACTCGGGCTGGAGGAGGACGCGGCCGACGTCGACCTCATGATCCGCGCCCTGCGGCACGACGTGGAGGAGGCCACCGCCTGGTTCACCGGGGAGCTGGCCGCGCCACGCAGGCTGCAGGCGCCCGTGCTGTGCCTGATCGGCGAGCGCGACCGGGCCACCGAGCTCTACCAGGAGCGCTACCGGGAGTGGGGCGCCTTCGCCGACCGGGTCGCGCTGGCGGTCATCCCCAAGGCGGGCCACTACTTCCTCAAGCACCAGGCCGACCAGGTCGCCGCCCACATGGACCACCACCTGTCGGCCTGGTCGTCCGGCGACCTGCCCGCGCCCGCCGGCGACACCGGGGTCACCGGTGCCGACGCGCGCAGGGACCTGCGCCGCTTCTACACCGTCGCCGCCGGGCAGACGGCCTCGCTGCTGGGCAGCGCGCTCACCTCGTTCGCGCTGGGCGTGTGGGCCTACCAGAGCAGCGGGCGCGTCGCCGACTACGCGCTGGTGACGATGCTGGCCGTGCTGCCCGCCCTGCTGGCCGCCCCGCTGGGCGGCGCGGTCGCCGACCGGATCGACCGCAGGCTGGTCATGCTGGCGTGCGACGCGGTCTCGGCCGTGGCGACCACCGCGCTGGTGCTGCTGCTGTGGCTCGGCGACCTGCGGATCTGGCAGGTCGGCGTCATATCGGGGACGTTGTCCCTGGTCACCGCCTTCCACCGGCCCGCCTACCTGGCGGCGGTCGCCCAGCTGGTGCCCAAGCCGTATCTGATGCAGGCCAACGCCCTCGCCAACCTCGGCACCGGGCTCGGCATGCTGCTGGCGCCCATGGCGGGCGCGGCGCTGGTCACGCTGTTCGGCCTGCACGGCGTGGTGGCGATCGACATCGTCACGTTCCTGATCGGCCTGGCGACGCTGCTGGCCGTCCGCTTCCCCGACCGGCTCTTCCACCGGCTCGAGGAGAGCTTCGCCCAGTCGATCGTGGGCGGCTGGCGCTTCCTCGTACGGCGCCGCCCGCTCATGATCATGATCGCGTTCTTCACCGTCGAGAACTACCTCGGCATGCTGGCGCTGGCGGTCACCGTCCCCACGTTGCTGTCGTTCGGCGACGTGACCGCGGTCGGCACCGTCACCGCCGCCCAGGGCCTCGGCGCCGTGCTCGGCGGCGTGGTGATGGTGTTCTGGGGCGGCACCTCCCGCAGGGCGATCGGCATGGTCGGCTTCGTCAGCGGCTTCGGCCTCGGCGTGCTGCTGATCGGGCTGCGGCCCTCCGTCGTGCTGGCGGCGATCGGCGGCCTGGTGTCGTGGGTGTGCCTCAGCATCCTGAACACCCACTGGATGGCGCTCATCCAGATGAAGGTGGGCCTGGAGCTCCAGGGACGCGTGCTGGCCACCAACCAGATGCTGGCCGTGTCGATGACACCGCTGGCCTTCCTGACGGCGCCGCCGCTGACCGCGTTCTTCGCCCCGCTGCTGGAGCCGGGCGGAGCGCTCGCCGACACCGTCGTCGGCACGATCGTCGGCGTGGGACCCGGCCGTGGCATCGGCCTCCTGCTGGCGGCCACCGGCGCGCTGCTGGTGCTGTGGGGGGCGCTCGGGCTCTGGTACCGCCCGCTGCGCCGGATGGAGGACGATCTGCCCGACGCGGTGGCCGGTGCCGAGATCGCCGAGTCGCTCGACGCCGTCCAGGCCGAGGCCGACCGTTCCCTGCGCGCGGCCTGACCGGCCCGCCCGGAATCCAACCGCCGGACTTCAACCCCTCCCGGACCCGATCCTCGGTTCTCAACCCCCTCCCGGATCCCACCTCTCGGCCTCAACCCCCTCTCGGACCCCGGCTCGCCGTCACCGGCGACCGGGGTCCTCTGTCAACCGGCCCTCCTCGCGTCAGCGTCGTCAGCAGCGTCGGCATCGTCGGCAGCGTCGGCATCGATCGCCGTGGAAGAGCGCGGGGCGCGGAACCTGGGCGCCCGCGCCGCCGCGAGGCAGCCGAGGGCGATGATGCTCAGCGCCGCCCTGACGACGTGCCAGGTGTTCCATCTGTCGCGGACCTGGGCCCAGTCCGCCGGGATGCGGCCCGGCCATTCATGGATCATCTGACCGTTGATGGGCACGTTGACCACGAGCGTCGCGGCGATCGCCCCGAGCAGGCACAGCAGCGCCACGGCGGTCGCCGCGACCCGGCGAGGGCGGCGCCTCCACAGCATCGTCAGCAGCGTCGCGGTCGCGGCGATGGCCACCAGCGCGACGGCCGTCATCGGCAGCGCGAAGGTCTGGTGCGTCGGCCGGGCGACCGCGGCGTACACCGCGGCGGGTTGGCCGAGCATGGCCCGAGCGGTGAGCACACCCCCGGCCATGATGCCTGCCATCAGCCCGGTCGCCGTCAGCGCGGCGGACCACACGACGCGCGTCATCGCGCCTCCCTGCCGGACAAGGACGGCCAGGCGGCCCGCCGGTCGGCCTGCCGATCGGCCCGCTGGTCGCGATCCGCGCGCCCCCGTTGTCTCCGGGCGGCCACGCGGCGTCCCCAGCGGGTCCTCCCCCACGGCTTGTAGATCGACAGGACGGTCGCCGCGGCCAGCAGGGCGAAGGCGGTGAGATTTCCCGCGATCAGCAGGCCCCTGGCGACGTCGGGGCCGTGGCCGCCGGAAGCCGCGGCCGGTCCCGCCGCGGCGGCCAGGGCCTGGCCGGTCCAGCCGTGCAGGAAGAAGAAGCCGTTGGCCATTGTCAGCACGACCAGGGCCAGCTTGGCGACCACCCACTGGTACCTGACGACGCCCCACGTGCTGAGCAGCCCGCCGGCGATGCCGGTGACGAGGCTGAGCAGCCCCGCCGGAATGACGATCACGTCGTCGATGACCGTCATCATCAGGTAGCCGCCCCGGGTGACGGCCGGGTCCTGGGTGTACCGGAGCGTGATCCCCAGGACGATCATGACGACGGCGACGCCCAGCCAGCCGACCGAGGCGCCGACGTGGACGACGAGCACCGCCTTGCGCAACCGGGGCCTGCGCGGCGGCCACCCGGTCGGGCCGCGGCTCGTCGGATGTGCGCGGGAACCATGGGCAACACGTTCATCGGACATGGACGCCAGCGTTCCCCCGCCCGGCCGCCGCTGTCGTCGGCCTGCCGGCGCATCGTGGTCTGCGGGCCGCGCCGTAGGGGCCCTGCCACATCCGCCGTAGCCGGGTGACGGCCGGAACGTACGGCGCGTACGTCCGGACGTTGATGACGGCCGGCCGCCCGCTTCCTAGGCTGGCAGGCGTGAGATCATCCCGAGCCCGGCTGTGGGACGGCGCGGTGGCGGCCGTCGCCGTGCCGCTGTTCGTCCTGGGAAGCGTGGAGGCGTCCCGTACCAGGGTGCCGCCCTTCCGCGCGCTCGACGCGCTCGCCTACACGCTGCTGGTCGTGGCCGGCCTGGCGCTGGCGGCCCGGTCGCGCCATCCGGCGGCGGTCCTGGCCGTCACCCTCGCCTGCGGTGCGGGGATGCTCGCGCGGCACCACGCCTACGGGCCGATCTTCCTCGCGCTGTACGTCGCCCTCGCCACCGTCGTGGTCCGCCACGGCCTGCGGCGCGGGCTGCTGGCGGCGGGCGTCTCAGGAACCGTGCTGCTGGTCGCGGACATGATCGGCTGGGGTCGCGCGTGGGTCGTCGAGGACGCCGGCGCCTGGATCGCCTGGAACGCCTCGATGCTGCTTCCCTTCGTGGCCGGCGCGGTGATCCGTCTGGACCGGGACCGGCGGGCCGGGGCGGCGCGGGCCGAGGAGGAGCGGCGGCTGCGGCGTGTCCAGGACGAGCGCCTGGCGATCGCCCGGGAGGTCCACGACGTGCTCGGGCACAGCCTCAGCGTGATCAGCATGCGCGCCGGCGTCGCGCTCCACGTCGCCCGCCGTCGCCCTGACGAGGTGCTGGACGCGCTGGAGGCGATCAGGAAGACCAGCAAGGACGCGCTGGACGAGTTGCGCGCGACCCTCGACCTCGTCAGGGACCGCGGCGCCGCCCCCGGCCCCGAACACGTCGCCGACCTGGTGGCGTCGATCAGGGCCGCCGGGCAGCCGGTCGAGCTGGCCGTCGCCGGCGATCCGGCCCGCCTCCACCACGCGACGGGGCGGACCGTCTACCGGGTCGTGCAGGAGGCCCTCACCAACGTGGTACGGCACGCGGGCCCGGCCACGGCGACCGTGACGATCGACTATGGTGCCGACGACGTCAAGGTCTCGGTGACCGACGACGGTGCCGGGCACGTGCGGCACACCCCCGGCAACGGGATCACGGGCATGCGCGAACGGGTGGCGGCGCTGCGCGGCACGCTCACCGCGGGCCCCCGGCCGGAGGGCGGTTTCGCCGTGCGCGCGCGGCTGCCGGTGACGAGAGGGGACGACCGTGATCCGGGTGCTGATCGCCGATGACCAGCCGCTCATCCGGATCGGCCTGAGGGTGCTGATCGAGACCGAGGACGATCTGGAGGTGGCCGGAGAGGCCGCCGACGGGGAGCGGGCTCTGGAACTGACCCGGCGGCTGCGCCCCGACGTGGTGCTCATGGACATCCGGATGCCCGGCGCCGACGGCCTGGCCACGCTCCGGGACATCCTGGCCGACCCCACGCTGGCCGGGACACATGTGATCATGCTGACCACGTTCGAGATCGACGAGTACATCTTCGCGGCGCTGCGCGAGGGGGCCGGCGGTTTCCTGGTCAAGGACGCCGACCCGGAAGAGGTGCTCAGGGCGATCCGGGTGGTGGCCGACGGCGGCTCGCTGCTGTCGCCCTCGGTGACGCGCCGGGTGATCGGCGCGTTCGCCTCCCGCCGGGCGCCGGTGGCGCCGAATCGGCGGCTGGACGAGCTGACCGAGCGCGAGCGCGAGATCGTGGGGCTGGTCGGCGAGGGGCTGTCCAACGACGAGATCGCCGCGCGCCTGGTGGTCAGCCCGGCGACGGTCCGCACCCACGTGGGAAGGGCCATGGTCAAGCTCGACGCCCGCGACCGCGCGCAACTCGTGGTGATCGCCTACCAGTCGGGTCTCGTCCGCTGACCGGCCCGCACGCCCGAGGGCAGGAATCGTCATCGCTGGACTCCGTCCAGGCCGCTCACGGCGCACGGCCTGACCCACGGATCGGATCCCGGCCCACCCTCTCCGGCGGGCCGGAACACCACCTCGCCTAGCCGCGCGACGAGCTCTCCAGAGCCTCTCGGAGCCTCGTCGCCGCCTTCTCGGCGGCGGGTCTGGTGAGATCGGGATCGAACCGGCCGTAGAAGCCGCTGTGTTCCAGCGCGATCATGGCGTCGCCGACCTTGATGATCACGATGTCCACGGCCATCACCGGGCCCTGGTCCGTGGCCGGGTTCTCCGCCCGATACCTGATCCCGTACGCGCTGTCGCCGAGCCTGCCGACCGGCAGCTTGGTGATCGTCTTCTTCATGTTCTTGGTGCCGGCTCTGACCTGGCCGCAGTCACGGACCATGACCTTGGCCGCCCGCTCCAGTGTGGAGAGCTGCGCGCGAGTCCCGCTCACGATGAACTCCCTGACCCCCTCGGGGACGCCGTCCCGCATCAGCCAGGTCGCGGCCTTGCTCCGCGAGAACGGAGCCAACCCCTTGATCGCCTTGGCGCACGCCTTCGTATGGGCGGTCTCGGCGTCCAGGAACTCCCTGTTCCGGATCTTGTTGTGGACGAATTCGGCGCCGAGGTCCTCCGGCAGGAGCAGGGCGGTCTTGAGTTCAGTCGGGGACACAGGCCCGGTGAGGCCTTCGGCCAGCGCGGGCGGGGACATGAGAAGCAGGCCGCCTAACAGGCCGGCGGCCGCCGTCGAACGTTTGATGATCACCTGGCGCACTCTAGGCGATCCCGGCGAACGAGAGCACCACGAAAAACGGAACCGCCCCCTACCTGTCGCGTCAGGTAAGGGGCGGTTCTTGGCTGTGGAGCTAAGGAGACTCGAACTCCTGACCCCCTCCATGCCATGGAGGTGCGCTACCAACTGCGCTATAGCCCCTGGTCACCGCTCCGAGTTCTCTCGTTGCGGCGCTCGGAGAGCATATAACCTTCTCTCCCGTTTCGCATAATCGAACGTTCGGGCCGAGTTCACCCGCCGTCAGGGGACGCCGGGCGCCCCCTGACGGTCACGACGCCGCTTCGGGGATGTCGTCGCTGTTGATCGGCTCGGGCAGGGTGCCCGCGTTGTGCTCGAGCAGGCGCCATCCCTTGCGCCCCTCCTCCAGCACCGACCACGAGCAGTTGCCGAGCCCGCCGAGCGCCGACCACAGCTCCTGGGGCAGCCCCAGCAGGTGGGCGATGCCGAGCCGCAGCGCCGCGCCGTGGGAGGCGACGACCAGCAGCCCGCCGTCGCCGAGCCTGCCCGTCCACCTGCGCAGCGCGGCCCCGACCCGATCGGCCACCTCGGACACGGGCTCGCCGTCAGGCGCTTCCCACGAGGCGTACTCGACCGGCCATCCGGCGGCGATCTCGTCGCGGGTCAGGCCCTCCCACGCGCCGCCGCCGCGCTCGCGGAAGTCCTTGTCGACCGAGACGTCCAGACCGACCAGCCGGCCCAGGGCGAGCGCCGTGTCGTTGGCGCGCCGCAGGTCGGAAGAGACGATCATGGTGGGTCGCAGCGACGCCAGCAGCGAGGCCGCCCTCGCCGCCTGGGCGAGGCCCGTCTCGTCGAGCGGGATGTCGGTGTGCCCCTGGAAGCGGTGCTCCACGTTCCACAGGGTCTGGCCGTGACGCAGGCAGACGATCCGCTTGCTCACGTACGGGCCCTCTGGGCGGCGGTGTTGGTGACGCTCTCCGGCAGCGCGATGGAGGGGCAGTCCTTCCAGAGGCGCTCGAGCGCGTAGAAGGTGCGGTCCTCTTCATGCTGTACGTGGACGACGATGTCGACGAAGTCGAGGAGCACCCAGCGCCCCTCCCGCTCGCCCTCGCGGCGGACCGGCTTGGCATCGCATTCGATGCGGAGTCTGTCCTCGATCTCGTCGACGATGGCGCGCACCTGGCGGTCGTTGGTGGCGGAGCAGAGCACGAAGGCGTCGGTGATGACGAGTTGCTCGCTCACGTCATAGGCGAGAATGTCATCGGCCAGCTTGTCGGCGGCGGCCTCGGCCGCGACCCTGACCAGCTGAACGGATCTTTCGGTTGCTGTCACGATGCGGGTCTGTCCTCCTGTGTGACTACGTGTATAGCCCACGCTTACCCTGATAGTATCCCCGGCTTTAGCCGGACATAGCTTCTCGCCCGCAGGCCGTACATGTCGGCTCATGTCCCACCGATGCCCGAGCGAGCGGCACACGCCTCCGCTGCCCCGCCGGGGACGCCCATGCGGGTCCGGCTCTCCTCGTGCGGCTAGACCGTGTGGTAGAGCCCGCGCTTGCCGATGTACTGCACGATCCCGTCGGGCACGAGGTACCAGATCGGCTCGCCCTTCGAGACCCGGTACCTGCACTCGGAGGAGGAGATCGCCAGCGCGGGGATCTCGGCCAGGCTTACCTTCCCCTCCGGCAGCCCCGGGTCGCGCAGCGTGTGGCCCGGCCGGGTGCAGCCGACGAAGTGCGCCAGCTCGAACAGCTCGGAGGCGTCCTGCCAGTCGAGGATCGCGGCCAGCGCGTCGGCGCCGGTGATGAAGAACAGCTCGGACTCGGGGCCGTAGATCCGCTTGACGTCGCGCAGGGTGTCGATGGTGAACGTCGGTCCCGGCCGGTCCACGTCCACCCTGCTGACCGAGAAACGCGGGTTCGACGCCGTCGCGATGACCGTCATCAAGTACCGGTCCTCGGCCGCCGACACCTCCCTCTCCGCCTTCTGGTACGGCCGGCCGGTCGGCACGAAGACGACCTCGTCGAGCTCGAAGTGGTGGGCGACCTCGCTCGCGGCGACCAGGTGACCGTGGTGGATCGGGTCAAAGGTTCCACCCATCACCCCCACGCGTCGCTTTCCCTGGACACTGGGCGCGTTCATCATGGAACGGACCTTACGCGGATGCCATATCCCGCCATTCAGCACCCCCCTTTCCGAGAAACGCGCATCACACCCGCCGCCGACGTAGCATGCCGGACATGACGACCACCCCGGATCGCAACCGCGTGCAACTGCCCGGCATCTCGTCCCGTGCCTACGAACACCCCGCAGACAGGTCCGCTCTGGTCGCTCTGCGCAAGCTCAGTGGGTTCGACACGGTTCTCAAGCAGATGTCCGGGCTGATCAGCGAGCGCCGGCTGCGCCTGATGTACCTCGCCTCCGCCGTACGGGTGAGCGAGACCCAGTTCCGCTCCCTGTACGACATGGGCCGCGACGCGGCCTACATCCTCGACCTGCACCGGGTTCCGGAGATCTACGTCCAGCAGGACCCGCAGGTCCAGGCCAAGGCGATCGGCTTCGACGACCCGTTCATCGTGGTGACGACGGGTCTGCTGAACCTCATGAACGAGGAGGAGCAGCGTTTCGTCATCGGCCACGAGACCGCCCACATCCTGTCGGGCCACGCCGTCTACCGGACGATGCTCGACATCCTCACCCGCCTGGCCACCCGCGTGGCCTGGATCCCGCTCGGCTACATCGGCCTGCGCGCGATCGTGGCGGGCCTCGAGGAGTGGTACCGCAAGTCGGAGCTGTCGGCCGACCGCGGCGGCCTGCTCAGCGGGCAGGACCCCGAGGCGGCCAAGCGGGCGCTGATGAAGCTCGCGGGCGGCGCCTACACCCACGAGATGAACATCGAGGCCTTCCTGGCCCAGTACCAGGAGTACGACACCGCGGGTGACCTGCGCGACGGCTTCCTCAAGGTGCTCAACCTGCTCGGCACCACGCACCCGTTCGCGGTGGTCCGCGTCGCCGAGCTCGACAAGTGGCAGCGCAGCGGCGAGTACGAGCGCATCGTCGGCGGCACCTATCCGCGCCGCGAGGACGACGCCAGCGCCCGTGTCACCGACGAGGTCAAGGCAGCCGCCGAGTCCTACCGCCGCTCCTGGTCGGAGTCCCAGGACCCGTTCATCGGCGTCCTGCGCGACGTCGCCGAGGGCGCGGTCAACGCGGGCGAGCGCATCTTCAACCGCTTCTCCCGCCGCGACAACTGACCCGGCCCACCGGCAAGGTCTGGAAGTGCCGCCTTCCAGACCTTTGTCATGCGCCCGTCAGAGCAGTCGTTTCCCCGTCAGAGCGGTCATGTACCGGTCAGAGCGATCATGTGCCCGTCAGAGCAGGAGGGCGATCGCGCGGACGGCGGCGGCGCACACCGCGACGAAGCCGCCCAGCACCGCCAGCGCGCGCAGGCCCTCCTTGCGCAGCTCGGGCAGGCCGGCACCGGCCCGCTCGACCTCCCTGCCGGTGATCGCCCCGCACAGCACGCCGAACACCACGCCCGCCGCCGTCACCGGCGCCGGCTGCTGCCACCAGTCGGGCCCCAGCTCGCCGCCCGCCACCATCCACAGCACCCCGCCGGCGGCCGCCGCGACGGGCAGCCCCGGCCAGCCCGCCGAGGTGACCAGCGAGAAGACGAGCGCGAACGGGAACAGCAGCACCCGCAGCGACACCCGCACCCGTTTCGAGGTGCGGTTCCTGACCAGCCAGTGGCTGGTCCACACCGTGCGCACCAGCACGACGAACGCCCCGGTGATCGCCACACCGGCGATCGGCCAGATCACGGTCGTCACCACGCAGGGCACCGCCAGCACCGCCAGCAGCAGCAGTGCCGCGTTCCCCGCGGGCAGCGTGGTGGGGGCCGGCTCCGCCTGCGCCGCCGCGGCCCGCCGGACCCGTGCCGCCCTGGCCTGCGCGCGGGCCGCCGCCTTGCCGTCGTCGCGCGCCCGGCCCCGTGCCAGGCCCGGCATCCGGCTGCGGACGAGCTTCGGCTCCTCCGCCGCCCGCCCGCGCCCCGCCTTGGGCTCGTCGGCGGCCCTCCCGCGGGCGGCCTTGGCGTCGTCGGTCACGCGCGCCCTGCCCGCCTTGCCCTCCTCGGCGAACCGGGACCGAACGGCCTTGCCGTCCTCACCGGCCCTCGTCCTGGCCGCCTTGGCGTCGTCCTGGACTCGCGCCCGGACCGGCTTGCCATCCTCCTGAACCCGTGGTCTGACCGGCTTACCGTCCTCCTGAACCCGTGGCCTGGCCGCCTTGGCGTCGTCCTGGGCCCGCGCCCGGACCGGCTTGCCATCCTCCTGGGCCCGCGCCCGGACCGGCTTGCCGTCGTCGGGGGCCGGCCGCGGTCTGGCGACCTTGCCGTCCTCGCCGGTCCTGGGCCTGATCCCCTTGGCGTCATCGGCCGCCCGCGGCTTGACGACCTTGGGCTCCTCGGCCTTGCTCCTGGCGGGCTTGACCTCCTCGTCGGCGCGTGCCCGCGCCGTCCTGGCCGCGTCGGCGGCCCTGCCTCTGAGCGCTTTCACGTCCTCGTCGGCGGCGACGGTCGCCCTGGCGAGCCTGGCCAGCCGGTCGGCCAGCAGCGCGGCGGTCGGCCGCTTGCCCGGCTCCCTGTTGAGCGCCGCCCGCACCAGCGGCAGCAGCCCGGCCGGCACCCCCTTGAGGTCGGCCTGCCCGTTGAGCACGGCGTACATCTGCGCCTCGACCGTGCCCCGCCCGAACGTCGGCCGCCCCGTCGCGGCGAAGGCGACCGTCGCCGCCCACGCGTGGACGTCGGCGGGCTCGCCCACGTGCTCGTCGGCGAACAGCTCCGGAGCCGCGTAGCCCGGCGTGCCGAGGAAGGTGCCGGTCATCGTCAGCCTGGTGGCGTCGATCACCTGGGCGATGCCGAAGTCGATCAGCACCGGCCCCTCGGCGCCCATGAGGATGTTGGCGGGCTTGAGGTCGCGGTGGATGACACCCGCGGCGTGCACGATCGCCAGCGCCGCCGCCACGCCCTGCGCCACCTCCACCAGGTCGGCGCCGCGCAGCGGGCCGCTGCGCCGTACCCGGTCGAGCAGGTTGTCGCCCTCGATGTGCTCCATCACCAGGTACGGCCTGGCGCAGTCGAGATCGGCGTCGAGCACCCTGGCGACGTAGGGGCTCTCGACCCTGCGCAACGCGCGTACCTCGCGCTCCAGACGGATACGCGAGGCGGAATCCTCGATCAGGTCGTGCAGCACCTTGAGGGCGACGCGCTCTCCCTTGCGGGTGCTGGCCAGGTACACCTCGCCCATGCCGCCCCGGCCGAGCCGTTCGAGCAAGGTGTATGGCCCGACCTTGCCGAGCTTGCTCACGCTCCCTCCCCGCTCGGCGCGCCCATAAGGGACACAACCCTAGCGGTGTGACGCCTGTTTACGATCGCGGCGCGCCGGTCATCGGTGGGAAGTGTCGGACAGCATGGCGTCGAGCCCCGTCGTGGGCTCCTCGGCGAGCTTCTTACGGCCTTTCCTGCGCCAGTTGATGTGTCCGCGGCTCTCCATCCACAGCAGCAACCGGTCGGCGGCGAACAGCACCACAACCGCGAAAATGATCGCTATCACCAAAGCCATGGGGGCCAGTCAAGCCGCCATCGCCGCCGCGTGCCAACTCGGACACGCGGCTCAGCCGCAACTCGGCGGAATGACCGTACCCTTTGACGTGCGAAGATGCCCTTCGCCGGTGTAGACCCATTTGGTCGAGGTCAGCTCAGGAAGACCCATCGGTCCGCGCGCGTGCAGCTTCTGGGTGGAGATCCCGATCTCCGCGCCGAACCCGAACTCGCCCCCGTCGGTGAACCTCGTGGAGGCGTTGACCGCGACGGCGGCGGAGTCGACCAGCTGGACGAACCTGCGGGCGGCGCGCTGCGAGCGCGTGACGATCGCGTCGGTGTGGCCCGAGCCGTACTTCCTGATGTGGGCGACCGCCGCCTCCAGAGAGTCGACGACGGCGGCGGCGATGTCGAGCGACAGGTACTCGGTGAGGTAGTCGTCCTCGGTCGCCGGGACCACCTCGCCGAAGGCGGCCACGCGCGCGTCGCCGTGGACGGTGACGCCCGCCTCGGCCAGCGCCGCCAGCGCCTTGGGCAGGAAGCGGTCGGCCGCGTCGGCGTGGACGAGGAGGGTCTCGGCCGCGTTGCACACCGACGGACGCTGCGCCTTGGCGTTGACCAGGATCTCCACGGCCAGATCGAGGTCGGCGTCGGCGTCGACGTAGACGTGGCAGTTGCCCACGCCGGTCTCGATCACCGGAACCGTCGACTCCTCGACCACGGAGTTGATCAGCGAGGCGCCGCCCCGCGGGATCAGCACGTCGACCAGGCCACGGGCCCTCATCAGTTCCTTGACCGAGTCGCGGGTCAGACCGGGCACGAGCTGGACGGCTCCGGCGGGCACCTCGGTCGCCTCCAGCGCCGCCTGCATGACCTTCACCAGCGCGGTGTTGGAGGAGTAGGCGCTGGACGAGCCGCGCAGCAGGACCGCGTTGCCGCTCTTGAGGCACAGCGCCGCGCCGTCGACGGTGACGTTGGGACGGCCCTCGTAGATGATGCCGATCACGCCCAGCGGCACCCTGAGCTGGCGCAGCTCCAGGCCGTTGGGCAGGGTGCCGCCCCGCACGACCTCACCCACCGGGTCGGGCAGCTCGGCGATGTCACGGACGGCCTGCGCGATGGCCTCGACCCTGGCCTCGTCGAGCCGGAGCCGGTCGATCATCGCCTCGGAGGTGCCGGCCTCCCTGGCCTTGGCCACGTCGGCGGCGTTGGCCTCGATGATCTCCGCACGGTGCTCGACCAGGGCGTCGGCGATGGCGCGCAGGGCCCTGTCCTTGGCCGCCCGCGGCAGCGGGGCCAGCTCGGCGGCGGCCTCTCGCGCCGCGTGGGCAACCTTCAGGAACTCCTCGGACATCGCGCCCTACCTCTCGAGCTAGCTGTGGGCTTCCAGTATGACGATGTCGTCTCGGTGGATGAGCTCGCGTTCATATTCCGGACCGAGACGGCTGGCCAGCTCCTTCGTCGAGCGCCCGAGCAGCCCGGGGATCTCCCCCGCGTCGAAGTTGACCAGCCCGCGCGCCACCACCCGGCCGCGCGGACCGCACAGGTCGACGGGGTCGCCCGCGGCGAAGTCGCCCTCCACCGACACGACGCCCGCGGGCAGCAGCGACTTGCGCCGGGTGACGACCGCCTCGACCGCGCCTTCGTCGAGCGTCAGCCGCCCGCGTCCGGTGGTCGCGTGGGCCAGCCACAGCAGCCTGGTGCCGGGGTGGCGCCCGCCGGGGTGGAAGAAGGTGCCGACATCGGCTCCGGCCAGCGCCTGCGCGGCGTGCGCCGCGGCGGTGAGCACCACGGGCACGCCCGCGCCGGTCGCGATGCGCGCGGCCTGCACCTTGGTCACCATGCCGCCGGTGCCGACGGCCGCGCCGTTCTTGCCCAGTTCGACGCCGACCAGGTCCTCAGGGCCGCGCACCTCGGCCAGCCGGGTGGAACCGGGCCGCGAGGGCGGCCCGTCGTAGAGCGCGTCGACGTCCGACAGCAGCACCAGCCCGTCGGCGCGGATGAGGTGCGCCACCAGCGCCGCCAGCCGGTCGTTGTCGCCGAAGCGGATCTCGTCGGTGGCCACCGTGTCGTTCTCGTTGACGACCGGCATGATGCCGAGCTCCAGCAGCCGGTTGAGCGTGCGCTGGGCGTTGGCGTGGTGCGAGCGGCGCATCATGTCGTCGGCCGTCAGCAGCACCTGGCCGACGCGCAGGCCGTACCGGGCGAAGGAGGAGGTGTAGCGGGCGACCAGCACGCCCTGGCCGACGGAGGCGGCGGCCTGCTGGGTGGCCAGGTCGCGGGGTCGCGCGGACAGCCCCAGCGGGCCGAGGCCCGCCGCGATCGCGCCGGAGGAGACCAGCACGATCTGCGTGCCGGCACGGCGGCGCGCCGACAGCACGTCGACCAGCGCGTCGACCCGGTCGACGTCGATCACGCCCTGAGGGGTGGTGAGCGAGGAGGATCCGACCTTGACGACGACCCTCGACGCTGAGCTGATCTGTTCCCGCACGTCCCGCACCCTATCCGAGGCCCGCTGCCGCGCCCGGGACTCCCCCGGGCCGTGCGGACACCTTACCGATCTACGCGATCATCTCGTCAGCCGAGCCTGTTGTCGGTGCCCCGCGGCCCCACGTGGACGGACTCGGCGTTGAGCGTCGGCTGCCAGTCGAAGATGTAGCCGTCCTCCATGGACCCGATGACGACCTCGGCGCCCGCGACCGCCCCGGCCTTGACCAGCTGCTCCTCGACGCCCAGCCGCTCCAGCCGGTCGGCCAGGTAGCCCACGGCCTCGTCGTTGGTGAAGTCGGTCTGCCGGATCCACCGCTCCGGCTTCTCGCCGGTGACCTGGAAGACGTTGTCGTTGACCTTGCGGACGGCGAAGCCCGCCACGCCGAGCTGCCTGGGCCGCAGCACCAGCCGCGTCGGCTCCTCGACCGGCTTGTTGGCGCGGGCCGCGGCCACCCACTCGCCCATCGCGAAGGTGAACTCGCGCAGCCCCTCGTGCGTGGCCGCCGAGACCGTGAACACCTTCAGGCCGCGCGCCTCCAGGTCGGCGCGCACGATGTCGGCCAGCTCGCGGGCGTCGGGCACGTCCGCCTTGTTCAGCACGACCATCCTGGGCCGGTCCTCGAGCTGGCCGTAGGCGTGCAGCTCGGCCTCGATCACCTCGTAGTCGGTGATCGGGTCGCGACCCGGCTCCATGGTGGCGCAGTCGATCACGTGCACGAGCATGTCGCACCGCTCGACGTGGCGCAGGAACTCGTGGCCGAGCCCCTTGCCCTGCGAAGCGCCGGGGATGAGCCCCGGCACGTCGGCCACCGTGAACACGGTGTCCCCCGCCGTGACCACGCCGAGGTTGGGGATCAGGGTCGTGAACGGGTAGTCGGCGATCTTCGGCCGGGCCGCGCTCAGCGCCGCGATCAGCGACGACTTGCCGGCGCTGGGAAAGCCCACCAGCGCCACGTCGGCGACGCTCTTGAGCTCCAGCACCACGTCGAGCGCGTCACCCGGCTCGCCGAGCAGCGCGAACCCCGGCGCCTTGCGCCTGGCCGTCGCCAGGGCGGCGTTGCCGAGGCCGCCGTGCCCGCCCTGGGCGATCACGTAGCGGGTACCGGCGCCCACCAGGTCCACCAGCACCTCGCCGGTCCTGGCGTCCTTGACCACGGTCCCGTTGGGCACCGGCAGGACGACGTCGCCGCCGTTGGCGCCCTCCCTGTTGCTGCCCTGCCCCTGCCTGCCGTTGTCGGCCTTGCGGTGCGGGCGGCGGTGGTAGTCGAGCAGCGTGGCGGTGTTGGGGTCGACCTCGAGAACGACATCGCCGCCCCGCCCGCCGTTGCCGCCGTCGGGCCCGCCGAGCGGCTTGAACTTCTCCCGGTGGACAGAGGCGCAGCCGTTCCCGCCGTCGCCGGCCTTGATGTGCAGGACCACCTGGTCCACGAAGTCCGCCACTACCCGTCTCTCCATCCTCTACGTTTCATCTGGTACGGCAAGCCGGCGCAAGCCCACCCTCGGCGCGGGGCCGGCGTCCCTCCAGGGAGACGCTCCTCCAGCGCGGGGCCGGCCGTCGCGACGCGGCCCGCCTGGCCCGGCCCGCTCGCCTGCCGTACCGGAGACCCTCAGGGCCCCGAGAACGCGAACAAGGGGTGGACCATGACGATCCACCCCTTGCTACAACGTTCGTCGGCGGCGGATTACTCCGCGACCGGGACGATGCTCACGGCGCGACGGCCGCGCTTGACGCCGAACTGCACGTGGCCGGCGGCCAGCGCGAACAGCGTGTCGTCGCCACCACGGCCGACGTTGTCGCCGGGGTGGAAGTGGGTGCCGCGCTGGCGGACGATGATCTCGCCCGCGTTGACCAGCTGGCCACCGAAGCGCTTGACGCCCAGGCGCTGGGCGTTGGAGTCACGGCCGTTCCGGGTGGACGACGCGCCCTTCTTGTGTGCCATCTCTCAAACTCCCGATCAGGCCTGGTTGATACCGGTGATCTTCACCTGGGTGTACCGCTGGCGGTGACCCTGGCGCTTCTTGTAACCGGTCTTGTTCTTGTACTTGAGGATGCGGATCTTGGGGCCCTTGGTCTCGCCGAGGATCTCGGCGCTGACCGTGAACTTGCCCGCCTCCGTGGTCACGTCGCCATCGTTGACGACGAGCACCGTCGGCAGCGAAACCGAAGAACCGACCTCGCCGGCGACCTTGTCCACCTCGAGGACGTCACCGACGGAGACCTTCTGCTGCCTGCCGCCGCAACGAACGATCGCGTACACCGCGGAACCCTTCTGCTGACTCTCTGAATGCTGCGCCCGGCATTCGATCACTGTCTGGAACCGACGAACCGAGTGGGCGCGCGAACAGGGCGCGTCACTGGACGCACCGATTGACTAGGTTACCGGATTACCGGCCCCCGGTCGAACCGGCTGGGTCGTCGGACAAACCGGCCATGCCCGCTGGCGTTCCGCCCGCCGAAAGGGACGCTCACGCCGTAGTGGGAGGCCGGCTCGGTTGGCGCCCCGCCGGAGCGGGGCGCCGCCGTAGCCGGCGCTACTCGGCCGACTTGGCTCGGCGGGAGCGTCGCCGCCCCCTGCCGGAAGTCTGGTTCGCCTGGTCGTCCTCCGTGGCGGGGACGTCATCAAGCGCACCGGTCACGGTATCACGGTTGGCGGAGTCATTGGCCGCCGAGACCTTCTCCGCCACCGCCTTTTCGATGGCCATCTTGCCCTGGGTGCCCCGCGGCTCCGGCTTGCCCTCGACCGGCTCGGTCGAGACGATCAGGCCACGCCCGTTGCAGCAGTCGCACGGCGTCGAGAAGGCCTCCAGCAGGCCCTGACCGACCCGCTTACGGGTCATCTGGACCAGACCGAGGGAGGTGACCTCGGCGACCTGGTGCTTGGTCCTGTCGCGGGCCAGGCACTCCAGCAGCCGCCGCAGCACAAGGTCGCGGTTGGACTCCAGGACCATGTCGATGAAGTCGATGACGATGATGCCGCCGATGTCACGCAGCCTGAGCTGGCGGACGATCTCCTCGGCCGCCTCCAGGTTGTTGCGGGTGACGGTCTCCTCGAGGTTGCCGCCCTGCCCGGTGAACTTGCCGGTGTTGACGTCGACGACGGTCATCGCCTCGGTGCGGTCGATCACCAGCGAGCCGCCCGACGGCAGCCACACCTTGCGCTCCAGCGCCTTGGCCAGCTGCTCGTCGATCCGGTAGGACTCGAAGACGTCGCCTTCCTCGTCCCAGCGCGTGAGCCGGTCGGCCAGGTGCGGCGCGACGTACTTCACGTACTCGTCGACGGTCTCCCACGCCTCCTCGCCCTGCACGACCAGCGAGGAGAAGTCCTCGTTGAAGACGTCGCGGACCACGCGGATGGTCAGGTCGGGCTCGGACGACAGCAGCTCCGGCGGGCTGGCGGACTTGGCCTTCTTCTGGATGGCCTCCCACTGCGCCGACAGCCTGGCCACGTCGCGCCCGAGCTCCTCCTCGGAGGCGCCCTCGGCGGCCGTGCGCACGATGACGCCGGCGTTCTCGGGCATGACCTTCTTCAGGATGCTCTTCAGCCGCGTGCGCTCCTTGTCGGGCAGCTTGCGGCTGATGCCGGTCATCGACCCGTCGGGCACGTAGACGAGGTAGCGGCCGGGCAGCGAGATCTGGCTGGTGAGCCGGGCGCCCTTGTGGCCGAGCGGGTCCTTGGTGACCTGCACCAGCACCGACTGGCCCGACTTGAGGGCGGCCTCGATGCGCTTGGGCTGGCCCTCCAGTCCGGCGGTGTCGAAGTTGACCTCACCGGCGTACAGGACGGCGTTGCGGCCCTTGCCGATGTCGACGAACGCCGCCTCCATCGACGGCAGCACGTTCTGCACCTTGCCGAGGTAGACGTTGCCCACGTAGGACTGGCTGGCCTCGCGGTTGACGTAGTGCTCGACGAGGATGCCGTCCTCGAGCACCGCGATCTGGGTGCGGCCGCCCTGCCGGCGCACCACCATCATCCTGTCGACGGACTCGCGCCGCGCCAGGAACTCCGACTCGGTGATGATCGGCGGCCTGCGGCGGCCCAGCTCGCGCCCCTCACGGCGGCGCTGCTTCTTGGCCTCCAGCCGGGTGGAGCCGCGCACGCTCTGCACGCCGTCGGCGGAGGTGTCGAGCGAGCTCGACCGGCCAGTGCGCGGGGCGCGGATGCGCACCACGGTGTTGGGCGGGTCGTCGCTGGCGGGCTCGGCGACCTCGTCGCCGCCCCTGCGCCGCCTGCGCCTGCGGCGACGGGACGTCGACTGCTCCTCCTCGTCGGCCGACGACTCCTCCGCCTCCTCGCCGCCGTCGGCGGCCTCCTCGTCCTCGTCGGACTCGTCGGCGTCGGCACCGTCCTCGTCGCGCTCGCGCGACTTGCCGCGGCCCCTGCCGCCCCTGCGCCGGCGCCTGCGCCTGCCGCCGGCGTCCTCCTGATCGTCGCCGTCGGTCTCGTCCTCGACCTCGTCGAGCTCCTCGGCCTGCTCCTCGTCGAACAGCGCCTCGGCCTCGTCGGCCGCCGGCTTCACCGGCTGCGGCGGCTCGACCCTGGCGGGCTGGGCCTGGCTCGGGTCGGGCGCCTGGAAGAGCGGCGTGAAGATCGCGGCCGGACGCTGGAAGGTCGTGTCGGGCTCCTGGACCGCCCTGGCCGACAGGCCGAACGGGTCGGCGAACAGCGCGGGCCTGGCGGCCGGCTCCTCGTCGAGGTCCTCGCCCGCGGGCTCGTCGTCGAGCGGCTCGCTCTCCGGCAGCGTCTCGATCAGCTCGGCGGCCACCGCGGCCTCGACGGGCGAGGCCGTCTCGACGGACGGCTCAACCTCGGCGGTCGGCTCGGGCTCCGGCTCGGCCTTCTTGCGGGTGCGGCGCCGCTTCGGGGCCTCTTCCGCCACCTGCTCGGCGGCGGTGTCGGCGCCGTCAGGCTCCGCGGCGGCGGCCTGCTCGGCCGCCTGCGCCTCCTCGGCTGCCTTCCTCGTCGTACGGCGGCGCGTGGTCGTGGCGGTCGACCGGGACCGGGTGGCCCGCTTCGGCGCGGGCGCCTCCTCCGCTCCGGCCTGCTCCGCCGCGGCCTGCTCGGCGGCCTGCCCCACGGCGGCCCGCGCGGCCTGAACCGCGCCCTCGAGCACGCCGGTCGGCACCTCGGCACCGGCGACCTCGGAGGAAGCCGGACCCTCGAGAGCCTCGTCAGCGGCGGCCGTGCCGTTGGCCCGCGCCGCGCTCGCCGGCGCGGAGGCCGGAAAACCGGTTGACGCCGCCCCCGACGGACCGGAAGCCTGCGTGGTGACGACTACCGTCGGAACGTCGTCGATCTCCTCCGGCGGCGGCCCCGCGGGCCTGCTCGCCGAGCGTCGGCGCTTCGGCGCGGCAGTCTGTTCTGTTGTTTCCCCGTCAGGGCCATGGGCCCCGGTGCCGGGCTCGTTGTCGAGCATGCGGGCGCTCTCCCGTCAGCCCCCGGGCGCGTCGCCGCGCCGCGCAGGAGCCCTCGTGTCTCGTTGTCCGTCCGCGCCTGCGACAGGCGCGGACGCCAAGTCCTGTCAGCGGTCGAGCCCTCCGGGCCCCGCCACCGTGCGGGGCTCGCAAAGCTCTCCCTTGCGGTGTGAGACGCGCAGCCGCCATGTCACGTTCGTGCCAGTGCGGCAGCTCACATCTCTCACCTGCCGTCGACGTGCGTGCCTGCCGGTCCCGCTGCGCCGCCGCGCGTCATGTCGCGGTCAAGGTCGAACGGGTCGGCGGGCTCACCGGTTACGGCGTCGAGCGGCCCCTGCGCCAGCCTGGTCACCTCGGGGGGGACCGGCGGCGCGAAGTCGGCCACCAGGCGCAGGCCCGTGAGCACGTCGTCGGGTCGAACGGCAGGAGTCACGTGCCGAACAACCATGCGCAGTATGACACACGACTGTCCTGGCACCTGAGCTGCAGTTCTTTCTGAAGCCAGTGTCAGCACCGCCTCGCGGGCGTCGAAGCGCCGCATCCCCTTCTTGGTGAGGCGTTCGACCTCGACGGTGCCCGCCGCGAGGAACTTCTCCACCGCCGCGCGCGCCAGCTCACTGTCGGCGCCCGGCAGCCGCAGCTCCCACGTCGAACCCTCCAGGCGGTCGGCGAGCGCTCCAGTACGCGCCTCGACGACGTCGATCACGTCGAGACCTGGAGGCAGCGAGGCGTCGAGATCCGCGCGGATCCTGCCGGGATCGCACGGCTCGGTCAGGCCGAGCTCGAGGTATTCGGCCTCGCTGGCGACGCCCGTCGGCGCCGCACCCGCGTAGGAGATCTTCGGATGGGGAGAGAATCCCGCGCTGAAGGCCACCGGAATGCCGGCACGGCGGACCGCCCTCTCGACGGCCCGCGAGATGTCGCGGTGGCTGGTGAAGCGCAGGCGTCCGCGCTTGGCGTAGCGCACGCGTAGGCGCTGCACCGTGGGCGCGGGCGCGGGCCCCTCGGGAACAGGCTTCAGAACGTCGTCTTCCTTCCCGTGTCAGAGTTTCTTCGTTTCAGGATAAGGCCGTCTCTATACCACAGTGAGCGGCAGCAGCTTGCGGCCCGTCGGGCCGATCTGGATCTCGGTGCCCATGGTCGGGCAGACACCGCAGTCGTAGCACGGCGTCCACCGGCAGTCCTCGACCTCCGCCTCGTTGACGGCGTCCTGCCAGTCCTGCCAGAGCCACTCCCTGTCGAGGCCGGCGTCGAGGTGGTCCCAAGGCAGGACCTCGTTCTCCTCGCGCTCGCGCGTGGTGTACCAGTCGACGTCGACGCCCGCCTTCTCCGCGGCGGTCATCCAGCGGTCGTAGGAGAAGTGCTCGCTCCAGCCGTCGAAGCGGCCGCCGTCCTCCCAGACGGCCCTGATGACCGCGCCGACCCTGCGGTCGCCGCGCGAGAGCAGCCCCTCCACGATCGAGGGCTTGCCGTCGTGGTAACGGTAGCCGATCGCCCTGCCGTACTCCCTGTCGCCACGCAGCGCCTCGCGCAGGGCCTTGAGCCGCCGGTCGACGGTCTCGTGGTCGGCCTGCCCGGCCCACTGGAACGGGGTGTGCGGCTTGGGCACGAACCCGCCGATGGAGACCGTGCAGCGGATGTCGCGCGAGCCGGTGGCCTCGCGGCCCGCCTTGATGACCTTCTTGGCCAGGTCGGCGATGCCGAGCACGTCCTCGTCCTGCTCGGTGGGCAGGCCGCACATGAAGTAGAGCTTCACCTGCCGCCAGCCCTGGCTGTAGGCCGTGCTGACGGTGCGGATCAGGTCTTCCTCGGTGACCATCTTGTTGATCACCTTGCGCATGCGCTCGGAACCGCCTTCGGGCGCGAAGGTCAGGCCCGAACGGCGGCCGTTGCGCGAGAACTCGTTGGCCAGGTCGATGTTGAAGGCGTCGACCCTGGTCGAGGGCAGCGACAGCGAGGTGTTGGTGCCCTCGTAACGGTCGGCCAGCCCCTTGGCGATGTCGGCGATCTCGGAGTGGTCGGCCGACGACAGCGACAGCAGGCCCACCTCGTTGAAGCCGGACTCGTTGATGCCGTTCTCGACCATGGCGCCGACGGTGGTGATCGACCGCTCGCGGACCGGGCGCGTGATCATGCCGGCCTGGCAGAACCTGCAGCCCCTGGTGCAGCCGCGGAAGATCTCCACGCTGAACCGCTCGTGCACCGTCTCGGCCAGCGGGACGAGCGGCTTCTTCGGATACGGCCACTCGTCGAGGTCCATGACGGTGTGCTTGTGCACCCGCCACGGCACGCTGCTCCGGTTGGGAGCCACACGCTTGATGCGGCCGTCGGGGTGGTACTCGACGTCGTAGAACTTCGGAACGTAGACACCGCCCGACTCGGCCAGCCGCATGAGCAGCTCGTCACGACCGCCGGGCCGTCCCTCCGCCTTCCACTCGCGCACGACCTCGCTGACGGCGATGGCGATCTGCTCGCCGTCGCCCAGCACGGCCGCGTCGAGGAAGTCGGCGATCGGCTCGGGGTTGAAGGCGGCGTGGCCGCCCGCCAGCACGATCGGGTCGTCGTCGCCGCGGTCGACCGACAGCAGCGGGATGCCGGCCAGGTCGAGCGCGGTCAGCATGTTGGTGTAGCCCAGCTCCGTGGCGAAGGACACGCCCAGCACGTCGAAGGCGCGCACGGGGCGGTGACCGTCCACGGTGAACTGCGGGACGCCCTGCTCGCGCATGAGCGCCTCGAGGTCCGGCCACACCGAGTAGGTGCGCTCGGCCAGCGTGTCGGGCAGCTCGTTGAGGATCTCGTAGAGGATGGCCACGCCTTGGTTGGGCAGGCCCACCTCGTAGGCGTCGGGATACATCAGGGCCCAGCGCACCGAGGCCTCGTCCCAGTCCTTCACCGTCGAGTTGAGCTCACCCCCGACGTACTGGATCGGCTTCTGCACCTTGGGCAGCAGCGCTTCCAGGCGTGGGAACAATGACTCGACAGACATAGCACCAAGGGTAATGGAGCGACAACACCACTGGGTCGGCCGCCGTCAGTACGCTCTCTCCCTGATCCTGATCGCCTGCAGCATCCCCACCGCGATCAGGTTGGCGAAGGTCGCGGTGCCACCGTAGGAGACGAACGGCAGCGGCAGCCCGGTGATCGGCATGATGCCGATGGTCATCCCGATGTTGACGAACGTCTGGAACCCGATCCAGCACACGATCGTGCCCGCCACCAGCGTGCCGAAGCGGTCGTCGCACTGCTTGGCGATGTGCAGGCCGCGCAGCAGCACCACCCCGAGCAGCGCGACGACCGTGACCGAGCCGAGGAAGCCGAACTCCTCGCCGGCGACCGTGAAGATGAAGTCGGTGTGCTGTTCGGGCACGAACCTGCCGTTCGTCTGCCCGCCCATGAACAGGCCCTTGCCGAAGAACTCGCCGGAGCCGATCGCGATCATCGACTGGGTGCTGTTGTAGCCGACGCCCCGGGGATCCACGCCCGGGTCGAGAAAGGCGGTGAAACGCGCCACCTGGTACGGCTCCAGCAGCTCGAAGAGCCACACGCACGCCCCGCCGGCCACGCCGCACAATGTCAGCAGAACCAGCCACCGCTTCCTGATGCCCGCGATGACCAGCACCGACGCGGTGATGACGGCCAGCACGAGCGTCGTGCCGAGGTCGGGCTGCAGCATCACCAGGCCCATCGTGCCCACCGCCAGCGCCAGCGAGAACGCCACGTCGAGCCCGCGCGGCCGATCGGTGCCCTCCGCGGGCTGGGCCAGCAGCATGGCCAGCATCAGCAGCAGCCCGACCTTGGCGAACTCCGAGGGCTGGATCGCGAACCCGCCGCCGAGCATGATCCACGAGTGGGAGCCGTTGACCGTCGTGCCCACGGGGGTGGCCACCAGCACCAGCCCGATCACCGTCACCAGGTAGGCCATCGGCGCGTAGGCCCGCAGCAGCCGGTGGTCGACCATCGACACGACCCCGCACATCACCGCCCCGAGCAGCAGGTTGAGCACGTGTTTCTTGACCAGCCCCGTCGCGCCCGGCGCCCACGTGCGGGTCGACGACCAGACCAGCAGGGTGCCGATCACGCCCAGCGCGGCCACCGCGACGAGCATGACCCAGTCGAGCCGCCACAGCGCCGACTGCGCGCCCACGGCGGCCAGCGCGAAGTGCCGGCGCGGCCTCAGCTGCGTGCGGGCCGTCATCGCGCCACCGTGCCGTCACTCTTGATCTTCGGCAGCACCCCGGTCGGCAGCTCGGGCCGCCCTCCCTTGGGCCGGTCCTTGTCTTTCGCCGCTTCCTTCGCCGGGTCCGTCACCGCGTCCGTCACCGCGTCCGTCACCGTGTCCTTCTTCTCGCCGTCCGCCGCCGAAGGGAAGCCGTAGATCCCCTCGTAGATCTCCCGTACGGCGGGCGCCGCGGTCGAGCCGCCCATGCCGCCCTGCGACACCATGACCACGACCACGAACCGGGGATTGGCGGTCGGCGCGAAGGAGGCGAACCACGAGGTGTCGGCCTTGCCCCAGACCTCGGCCGTACCCGTCTTGCCGCCGACCCGCACCTTGTCCATCGGGAACCCGGTGAAGGCGCCCGCCGCGGTGCCGTCGGAGGCGACCTGGCTGAGCGCGTTCTTGATGTAGGCGCGCTCCTTGGGGCTCAACGGCAACACGCCCCTGACCGGCACCTCGATCTTCTTCACCAGTGTGCCGTCGGGCCGTACCAGCGCCCAGCCGATCCTCGGGCTGCGCAGCTTGCCGTCGCTGACCAGCGCCGCGTAGGCGGTGGCCAGCTGCAGCGGCGTGACGAGCACGTCGCCCTGCCCGATGGAGAAGTTGGCGGCGTCGCCGGGCCTCAGCAGGTAGCCCTCCAGGCAGTTCTCGTAGGCCAGGCGCTTGAGGAAGGCGGCCCTGGCCCTGTCGGCCACCTCGGGGTAGCCGGTGCGGGCACGGCGGCAGTTGACGGCGCTGGTGGCCGCCCACATCTCCTTCTTCCAGGTCCGGTCGGGAATGCGGCCGGACGACTCGCCCGGCAGGTCGACACCCGTGGGCCGACCGAACCCGAACGATCGGGCCATCGCCGCGAACCGCTCCTTCGGCGGCTTCTTGGGCCGCAGCCCGCCGTCCTTGAGCCACTGCTCGTAGGCGGACTTGTAGAAGATCGTGTCGCACGAGCGCACCAGCGCGGTGTGCAGGGTCAGCGTGCCGAGCCCGATCCCGCGGAAGTTGTTGAACGCCCTGCTGCCGACCATGTACGAGCCTGGGCAGGAGTACTGGCCGTGCAACGGGTAGCCGGCGCGCAGCATCGCCGACACCGACGACACCTTGAACGTCGAGCCAGGCGCGAACTGGCCGTTGATCGCCCGCGACACCAGCGGCTTGCCCTCCTTGTCCGACAGCAACCGCTGGTACTCCTTCTCGGAGATCCCGCCCGTCCAGATGGCGGGGTCGTATCCGGGCGCGCTGGCCAGCGCGACCACCCTGCCGGAGCGCGCGTCGAGCACCACCCCCGCCGCCCCGTCGGCCTGGGGCGCCTTCTTCATCGCCCCGTCGATGGCCTTCTCCACGATGCCCTGGATCCGCGCGTCGATGCTGGTGATGAGGGTGTCGCCGGGAACGGGCGCCACCCGCTGCCGCACCCCGAGCGACTTGCCCATCCTGTCGACCTGGACCTTGCGCAGCCCGCTCTTGCCGCGCAGCGCCTCGTCGTAGACGTACTCCAGGCCGTCGCGGCCGACCACGTCGACGCCCGAGAACTCCGCCTTCAGCCCCTCGCGCTTCTCCAGCTCGTCCTCGGTGGCCGGCTGCAGGTAGCCGAGCATCTGCGCGCCCGCCTTCCCGCCCGGGTACTCCCTGACGGCCTGCACCTCCGCCGTCACACCGGGGAACTCCTCCTGCCGCTCCAGGATCTGCAGCGCCTCGCGGGTGGTGGCCTTCTGGTCGATCGGGATCGGACTGTACGGCGAGCCGGTCCAGCAGGGCCTGGTCACCTTGGGCCCGCACGGCTGGATGCGCTTCTCCAGCAGCCTGGCCGGCGTGCCGAGCACCTCCGACAGCCGTTGGAGCACCTTCGCGCCGCCGTCCTTCATCCTGGTCAGCGCCGTCCTGTCCACCGAGATGACCAGCGCCGTCCGGTTGCGGACCAGCGGGTGGCCCCAGGCGTCGAGGATCTGCCCGCGGACGGCGGGCACCACGACGTTCCTGTTCCTGGTCTCGTCGGCCGCGCTGACGAACTCCGCGCCGCGCATCATCTGGACCTGCCACAGCCGTACGGACAGCACCGCCAGCAGCGTGACGACGAGCACGTGGAGCACGAACAGCCTGGTGCGCATCCTGGTCATCACGCGTACCTCTCCGACCGGCCGGCGATGATCAGCCGGATGACCAGGGGCGCGAGGAGCAGCGAGTACAGCACGGTGACCGGCACCACCGAGGTGACCGAGGCGGCCGTGACCCGCGGGTCGCCGATCAGCCAGCCCACGGCGGCCGCCAGCAGCGGCGCCGCCAGCACGCACAGCATGACGGTCACCAGCGTGCCGCCCGGCCGGCGGCCCGCCACGTAGCCGACCAGCGCGTAGACGAAGGCGTACTGGCCGAGCACGTGCGCGGTCGGCGGCATCACGTCGATGAGGATCCCCGCGCAGAACCCGATGACCGCGCCCGTCACCGGCCCCCTGGCCAGCGCCAGCCCGATCACGACGAGCAGCACCAGATCAGGCCCGCCACCGGGCGGCAGCGGGAACCTGTTGACGACCGTGACCTGCACCAGCAGCGCCACGACGACCACCAGGATCGCGATCACCGCTCGCCCGCCAGCCTGGGCAGGACCACATCGCGCGGGTCACGCCGGGGCGCGGCCACCACCACCCCCACCGCGTCGAGCCCGCTGAGGTTGGCGAAGGGCCGCGCGTAGGCGATGCGGGTCAGCTCGCCGGGCGTCGCCTCCACCCGCTCGATCACCCCGATCGGCACCCCCGGCACGTACGGCACGCCGCGCTGCGAGCCGAAGCTGACGATCCTGGTGCCCGGCGTGAGGCGGGCGGTCGAGTCGAGCAGCCGGAACTGCACCAGCCTGCCGTACTCGCCGACGCCGTGGATGACGCCGATCTCGTTGTCGCCCTCCAGCCTGGCGCCCACCGACGAGGCGGGATCGCTCAGCAGCATGACGGTCGCGTTGTCCGCCGTGGCCCGTACCACCCGGCCCACCAGGCCGTCGCCGTTGATCACGGTCATCTCGGGCCGCACCCCGTCGCTGGTGCCGGCGTCGATCTCGACGGCGTCCTCGAAACCCGGGTGCCCCCTGCGGGCGACCACGGTGGCGGGGACGACCGTGTAGCCGCCCCGCTGCGCGGTGCCGAGCAGCCTGCGCAGCTCCGCCGAACGGGCCTTGTCGAGAGCGGCCGCCACCAGGCCGGCGCGAAGCTCGGCGTTCTGCGCCTCCAGCTCCTTGATCCGCCGACGGGCTCCCGGAGCGCCGGCCAGCGCCCCCACGAACTCGCTGACCGGTGTCACGACCCCGGCCACGAGCCGCTCCGCCCCGCCGAACAGCGACGAGCCGACTCCGCGCAGCAGGGCGAACGGCGAGCTGCCGCCCGCGCGGTGGTCGACGGTCAGCACGACCAGCGCCACGGTCAGCAGCAGCCCGAGGATGAGCCGGGCACGGCGCGTGTCCCTCATCTCAGTGACGTGGTTCCGGGACCAGCACCGAGTGAAGCGCCTCGAACTCCTCCACGCACTTGCCCGAACCGAGCGCCACGGAGTCGAGGGGGTTCTCCACCATGTGGACGGGCATGCCGGTCTCGTCCCTCAGCCGCTCGTCCAGGCCCTTGAGCAGGGCGCCGCCGCCGGTGAGCGCGATGCCGCGGTCCATCAGGTCGCCCGACAGCTCGGGCGGGCACTTGTCGAGCGTGGTCTTGACCGCGTCGATGATGGTGTTGACCTGCTCCCTGATCGCCCTCCTGATCTCCTCGGCCGAGACCACGATCGTCTTGGGCAGCCCGCTCACCAGGTCGCGGCCCCTGATCTCGGCGTTGAACTCATCGTCGGAGGCGCAGGCCGAGCCGATGGCCATCTTGATCTCCTCGGCGGTGCGCTCGCCGAGCATCAGGGAGTACTCCTTCTTCGCGAAGGTGATCACCGCCTGGTCGAGCTCGTCGCCGCCGACCCTGATCGACTGGCTGGTCACCACGCCGCCCATCGAGATGATGGCCACCTCGGTGGTGCCGCCGCCGATGTCGACGACCATGTTGCCGGTCGGCTCGTGGACGGGCAGCCCGGCTCCGATCGCGGCGGCCATGGGCTCCTCGACGATGTAGACCTTGCGCGCGCCCGCCTGGTAGCCGGCCTCCTTGACCGCCCGCTGCTCCACCCCGGTGATGCCGCTGGGCACCGCGATGATGATGCGCGGCTTGGCGAAGTGGCGGCGCTTGTGGACGCGCTGGATGAAGTAGCGCAGCATCCGCTCCGTCACGTCGAAGTCGGCGATCACCCCGTCCTTGAGGGGGCGCACGGCCACGATGTTGCCGGGGGTGCGGCCGATCATGCGCTTGGCCTCGATACCCACGGCGACGATCTTGCCGGTCGTGGTATTGATGGCGACGACGGACGGCTCGTTGAGCACGATGCCGCGGCCACGCACGTAGACCAACGTGTTGGCGGTACCGAGATCGACCGCCATGTCACGGCCGAGAAAGGCGAGCCTGCTGCTCATGGGGAGCCCCGTAACGTCGTCGCGAATAATTACGGATCGCATTTGAATCGTAACGTGACGTACCCGCATGTGAGCGCAATGAGCCCGGGTGGCCCTCAAAAATCTTCTCGCCTCCCCCTCACCACCCGTTTGCCCGCAAACCTGCACCACGTCAGACCCGGTGTTCACGGATCCTCGGGGCAGGCGCGTCGAGATCATCGAGCGCGCCGCCCGACGTGCGGATTGACCTGATTTGTCAGGGTTTCTCGGTGGGGTGATTTGCCCCTTTCGTCACAGACTGGAGGGCAAAGGAAAGGCAAAGCCGGGGGACACGGAGATCGTCTCGGGGGTCCGTGACGGCGGCCCGCCGGCGGCTCCCGAGAAGCGTCCCCTGGACGGGCGCCGACCGGTGAACACGAAGGCGCCCGGGGCGGCTTGCCGTACGGGATGGGACCCGATGAAGCCGCCCCTCACCCCACGAAACGGCGCCTCCATGCAGGACCGGCGCGGGACGCCGCGCCCGGCCCACCCGCGGACAGCGCCTCCGTGCACGACCGGCGCGAGACGCCGCCCGAGACGATCGGCGACCGGCAGAGCGGACGGGAAACGGCACCGCCGCCCCGTGAAGGAGGCGACGTCCTTCAAGAGACCGTCAACACCTTCAAGGAGCCGTCAAACCCGCAGGCCACCGGACGTTCAGCTGCCGTCGATGACCGTTCGAGGCTCATGGAGCGTCGAACTCCCAACGGGGCGTCAAACGCCGGACGCCGGCCCCGCGGTGGTGCGGGGCCGGCGTCTGGGACGGAACCTCAGAAGCGGTCCGGGAAGAAGATCTTGATCTCGCGCGCGGCCGACTCGGGCGAGTCGGAGCCGTGGACGACGTTCTCGCCGATCTCCAGCGCGTGGTCGCCACGGATGGTGCCGGGAGCCGACTTGACCGGGTCGGTCAGACCGGCCAGCGAGCGGAAGGCCTCGATCGCGCGGGGGCCCTCGACCACCAGCGCGACCAGCGGCGCGGAGGTGATGAACTCCACCAGCTCGCCGAAGAACGGCCGCTCGGCGTGCTCGGCGTAGTGGGCCTTGGCGGTCTCGGCGTCGAGCTGGCGCAGCTCCATGGCCACGATCTTGAGGCCCTTGCGCTCGATGCGAGCGATCACGTCACCGATGAGGCCGCGCTTCACCCCGTCGGGCTTGATCAGGACAAGAGTGCGCTCGGACACTGGTGGTTCTCCTTTGAACTGGATGTCTTGGTCGCGAAATGCGGCGAACGCGCGAAGCTTACCGCCCTCTCACGAATTCCCCGTGCTCGACGACACTCACCTAGTCGTCGGCGGCGTCTTCCGGGGACTGCGCGGGCGGCGGGACGACCGGCATCGGCCCCGTCCCCTCGCCCGGCCCTTCCGCTGAAACACCCCTGCCGGCGGGAACCTCGCCCGACGGCCGCGGGTCGCGCGCGCCACCCGCGGACAGCCCGTCGGTCACCCCGCTCCCGGGCGCGCCGCCATCGCCCATCGCCCGGCCACGCGCACCACCGTCGCCGGCCGCTCGACCACCAGCCCCGCCGTCGCCGGCCGCTCGGCCCGCAGCCTCGCCCTCGGCGGTCGATCGGCCAGCCGCACCGCCGGCGCCGGGCGACCGACCTGCAGCGCCGCCGTCGCCGGTCGACAGGGTGGGAGCGCCACCTGGCGTGCCGGGCGCGGGCTGCCCCGGCGACGCCGACGATCCAGGCGAGCCGTCCGCGCGCCGGGCCGCGGTGCTCTCATCGGCGACGGCCCCGGCCCGTGAAGCCATCCTCCGGTCCTGCGCGGCGGTCACCCTGGGAACCTCGCCTGTCGGCGTGTCCTCGTCCGGCACCCTCTCACCACGCTCCGCCGACAACCACGCCCTGCCGCCGCGTTCGGCGGACGCCTCTCGCGCCGCCTCCAAGCCGATCGGCGCCTCTCGCGCCGCCTCCAAGCCGGCCGGTGCCTCTCGCGCCGTCTCGAAGCCGTCCGACGTCTCCTGACCCGGCCGGGGCCCGCCTGACGCCTCCCGGCCTGTTTCGCGCTCGATCGGCGTCTGCCGGCTCGCCCATGTGGCCGACGTCCCGGCGGGTTCCTCCGGCGCGATGCCGTCGCCCGCCACCGGGAACTCAGCGGCCCGCTCCCGTGCCGTCCTCGCCGCCCACGGCCCCCGCAGGTCCGGCGAGGACCCAGAGAGGCCGTCGGCGGCGGCAGCCGTACCCACGAGGTCTCCAGGAGCCCCGCAGGGGGTCTCCTCGTCATCTCCGGCGGCAGCGGCGGCACGGGCGGCCGAGCGCCGCCCCAGCAGCGCCGCGAGCACGATGACCGCCACCACCAGGAACCCGCCGATCAACGCCCACAGATGCAGCGCCTCCACGAACCTGTCCACCAGCTGCTGGGCCGACTGCGGCCTGCCGAGCAGCACCATCTGCACGCCGGTGCCGAGCAGGTATCCGGCCAGCACCCCGGGGAAGCACAGCGACAGCCCGTAGAGCGCCGCCCCCGGCCCCGACATGCGCAGCGCCGCGGTCAGCGCCACGGCCGCGCCCAGGGCCAGCAGCGCGAACGGCACGACCAGCAGGAAACCGTCGCTGGCCGGCACCATGAGCCGCACCGCGCACAGCCCCACCACGATCGTGACCAGGCCCGCCCTCGACAGCCACGGCATCGCCGCCCTGTCGAGCACGCCGACGGCCAGCGCCGCGCCCGCGCCCAGGACCGCGCAGATGACGAAGGGCAGCCACAGGCCGCTCAGCCCGGGCCCGCCGACCCCGCCCAGCTCCATGTAGGTGACCTGGGCGGCCGTCGGCAGCACCACGACGCCCACCGCGAACATGGCGTAGGCAAGAGCGCGCCCGGCCGGACCTTCGAACGTGCCGATCGAGGCCAGCGTCAGCAACGCCGCGATCGAGAACAGCGCCGCCAGGATGACCAGCCCCGCCGGCCAGCCGAAGGTGGTGCCGACCGCCAGCACCGCCAGCCCCGCCGCGGGCACGGCCGTCAGCGTCAACCTGCTGCGTTCGGCCGCGCGCGGCCCGGGGGTGCCCGTGGCGCCCATGACCACGCCGAGAGCGAGGTAGACGGCCGCCAGGCCGAGCGCGATGCCGGTCAGCAGCGGGTACGGCTGCAGCGTGACCCGCCAGTGGCGCGCGGCGTCGAGCGGCCAGAGCGCCAGCGCCTGGGCGGCGAGGAGGCTGACGGCGAGCATGCCCGTCCAGAGCGCCCGCAGCAGCGGCGCCCGCTCCCAGGCGGCCATCAGCAGGGCGGGGACCAGCAGGCCCGCGCCGATGCCGTGGACCACCCGCAGCAGCCCCACGAGGAGCGCCGAGCCGGCGAAACCGCCAGCCGCGTCGGCCAGGGCCAGCACCGCCAGCCCCGTGAGCAGGATCGGCGCGGCCTTCATCCGCTGCACCAGCACCGATGCCAGCGGCACGGTCAGCATCATCGCCGGCAGCGCCAGCCCGTGCGCCCTGATCAGCTCGAGCCTGTCGAACTCCGGCGGCAGCAGTGCCGCGACGAGGGACACGGTGTTGGGGATCGCGAGGATCGCCAGGGGCAGCGCGGCGACGATCAGTAGCCCGAGTGTCACGTCGAGCAGCCAGGAGAACCTGGCGCCTGCGGCGGGTCCCTCGAGGCCGACGGCCTGGGACCGCTCGATGGGGGGGTCGATGGGGGGGACGGCCATGTTGGCCGACTTTAGCGGGAAGTCACGCCCTCGACACGGCGAGCGACGAATATCGCTGTGATCCACAGTGCCGCGAAGATCGCCCCGAGGAAGAACATCATGGGCACGAGGAACCCGGTGGCGATCGCCAGCACCTGCACGAGGCTGCCGATGACGTAGCCGACAGGCCGTTTGAGCAGGCCTGCCGCCACCACGCACAGGACGGCCAGGCCGATGCCGACCGTCACCGCCACCGCCACCGGGACCTGCTGGATCTTGATGGCCACGGGCGTGATGAGCGCGACCACGATCGCCTGCATGCCGAGCACGCTCGCGCCGAGGCGGCGCATGCCGGGTGTCACCTCGAAGTTCATGGCTGGTCCACCTTCAGCAGCAGGCGCGCGTCGCCCGCGGTCACGACGGAGCCGGTGATGAGGACTCCCGTGCCGCTGAACTCGCCCTCGGCGTCGGCGATGGCGAGCCCCCTGTCGATGGCGTCGTCGAGCCGCCCGACGACGTGCACGCGGTCCTCGCCGAACAGCCCGGCGGCCAGCTCGCCCAGCTCGTCGGCGGGCATCGAGCGCGGCGAGGAGTTACGGGTGACGACGATCTGGTCGAGCACCGGCTCCAGCAGCTCGAGCAGTCCGCTGACGTCCTTGTCCGCCATGACGGCCACCACGCCGATCACCTTGGCGAAGTCGAAGGCCTCATGCAGCCCGTCGAGCGTGGCCGTCATGCCGCCGGTGTTGTGGGCGGCGTCGAGGACGACCGTGGGGCTTCTGCGCACGACCTCCAGGCGGCCCGGAGAGGCGGCCTGGGCGAAGCCCTGCCGGACGAGTTCGATGTCGAGCGGGTCGTCGCCGCCGGTCATCGCCTCGACGGCGGCCAGCGCGCAGGCGGCGTTGCTCGCCTGGTGCGCGCCGTACAGCGGGAGGTAGACGTCCTCGTAGACGCCCTTGAGGCCGCGCAGGGTGAGCAGCTGGCCGCCCATCGCGACCTCGCGGCTCAGCACGCCGAACTCGAGCCCCTCACGCGCGACCACCGCGCCCACCTCGACGGCCTTGTGCATGAGCACCTCGGCCGCCTCCAGCTCCTGCTGGGCGAGGATCGTGGTGGCGCCCGCCTTGATGATGCCCGCCTTCTCGGCGGCGATGGACGGGATGTCCGGGCCCAGCCGGTCGGTGTGGTCGAGCGAGATCGGCGTGATCACGGACACGACGGGGTCCATGACGTTCGTCGCGTCCCACGTGCCGCCCATCCCCGTCTCGATCACCGCCACGTCGACGGGCGTGTCGGCGAACGCCGCGAACGCCATCGCCGTGAGCAGCTCGAAGAACTGGATGCGCCGGCCCCTGGTGTCGTTCAGCTCGACGTAGGGCGCGATCTCCTCGTAGACGGCCGCGAACCGCTCCTCGCTGAGCGGCTCGCCGTCCACGACGATCCGCTCCCGCATGGAGACCAGATGCGGGCTCGTGAAACGCCCGACGCGCAGGTTGCGCTCCCGCAGCAGGGCCTCGGTCAGCCGGGCCGTGCTCGTCTTGCCGTTCGTCCCGGCGATGTGCACGACGGGGAAGGCCCGCTGCGGTGAGCCGAGAAGGTCCAGAAGGGCCACGATTCTGTCGAGCGTCGGCTCGAAGTCCCATTCGACGCCGCGTTCCATGATGGCCCGCTCAACCGCACGATAATCCACCCCACAACCCTATCCGCTCGTACGGCAGGCCCTTCCATAACGTCGGTCGTATGCACGTTTGGAGGGTAGGCCGCTCCACCCCGGCGTTGCGATTCTTGGGCCATGGAAGGCGAAGGAATCACCCGCAAAACCGTGTTGAAGGCGGCGCTGCTGGCCGCCCCGCTCCCCTTGGTGGTCAACCAGGCCCATGCCATGGCCGGATCGCCCCCGGCTCTCACCCCGTCCTGCGACGACGGCGACGGCCCGACACCCCCGCAGACCGAAGGTCCCTACTTCAAGCCGAACTCCCCGCGCCGCTCGGTCTTACCGGGTTCGGGCACCGCCCTGACCGTCAGCGGCTACGTCTTCGGCCTCAGCTGCCAGCCCCTGGCCAACGTCCTCATGGACTTCTGGCAGGCCGACGCCCAGGGCGCCTACGACAACGTCGGGTACAACCTGCGCGGTCACCAGTTCACCGACGCCCAGGGGGCGTTCAGGCTGACGACCATCGTCCCCGGCCTCTATCCCGGCAGGACCAGGCACCTGCACGTCAAGCTGCAGGCACCGAACCGTCCCGTCCTCACCACCCAGCTCTACTTCCCTGGCGAGCCGCGCAACAACACCGACACCATCTTCAACCCCGCCCTGCTCATGAACGTGCCGCAGCCGGGCACCGCCACGTTCGACTTCGTCCTGAACGTGCCGGGCGCCCCGCCGACGTCACCGCCGCCCGGAAGCGGCACCTGGCGCGCCGGCACCACCTACCCCGCCGGAGCCCAGGTCCAGTACGGCGGGCGAACGTATCGCTGTCTCCAGCCGCACACCGCGCAGGTCGGTTGGGAACCGCCCAACACGCCGGCCCTCTGGCAACCCGTGTGACCTTTTGGCGATGAGGCGTCGACTTATCTGGGAAAGCGCATACCAGAGAAGTCCGACAGGCGTGCGGGAACGTTCCGGCACGCCCTCGAAACAGCCCGGAAAAGCAGAAAGGGCCACCCCAACCGGGATGGCCCTTACCGTAAAGATTGCGCGGCGGCGACCTACTCTCCCACAC